>NZ_OY734020.1:3506943-3825756 GCF_963455295.1 Candidatus Thiodiazotropha sp. CDECU1 | reverse complement strand
AATAACGAACAGAATGATATAGGTAGCCAGCACATTGGCCATGATGCCGAATACCCCGTCACTCTTATAGAAGATGCTGGTACAGAGGTCCGGAAAGGTGTCCCCTGCATGGGAGATCAACTCCGGGGCATATTCGCCATACACGCCGTAGAGCAGCATGACTGCACCGATTATGACAAACACGCTGCCGACCACCCGTCTTGCGAGTTCAACACCGATCAATACCCCGACCACGGCAATCCACTTATCGAGTTCCGTCTCTGCGCCGGCACGGTAGTTGATTGCTTCGAAGTTGAGAATCCAGTAGCCAATGGATCCGATCGATGCCGCAATCAATATGTAGTCCCATACCCGACCCCACACCGTGGGAGTACGATAGAGCATGAACACAAGCATGTAGGTGATGATGATATAGATGCCGCGATGGTACTGGGTGGCAGCAGGTTCCAAGACTGCCGAGTAGGAGTAGAACAGCACCAGTCCCAGCGCCAGGGCGTCGAACATGATCTGTTCGATTCGATGTAGTTTTTCGTAAAGCATCGTATGGTCCGCTAGCTAAGGTGAAAATAACACCGAAAGTCAGCACCTGATGGGCACCGGTACTTTCAGGGTTCTAAATCAATTATGTAGTCCTTATCTCTCGCCAGAAATTGTTTGGCATGAAACGAACGGTGCGGCAACTCTGTCGGCACTCGGCACCGGCAAGAAACGATCAACCTGGAGATGTAGGCTATGCCATGGTGGTCGTACATACTGGTACATGAAGGGAGTCCCTTGATGGGACTTGTTGTAACCCGATTATTGACAAGCTCAAAATTGTAGTGACGATGCGCCATTCTCGTTTTTCTTAGTCGGCTAGCATGATGCGTGCGAATCGATTTCCAACGCCTGGTTATCCGTAAACCATAGCTGAAAAACCGCATCCATGCCAGCCTGCGGGACATATTCTACATGCTTGCGTAGCCCAGGTGTGGCAATTGTACCAGCCATCACCAGGGTGTTAATGAGGGATGTATAATAATATTAATACTTACGAATGAATCCTGTATAGGGCAGAGTCAAACCATCTCGAGATTACACCCGCCCTGAAACCTTATGCACTACTTTTTGGGCGTTGCCAATGCACTTGTGCAATGCTGGTCGGGTCAGCTGCTAAAGTAACTATTGAATTGACACTTAGAGTGCTGTAAGTAGGCAGGAGTGGTATTGAAATGGCATTGCATGGAGTATTTCGTAAGCATATTTATGTGAGTGGCTGCCTGGGCCTTGAGGATGCTTTCAGTGGGTTTGAGGTGTTGGGGTAACATCAGGATGTCTTATTGATACAGGACTCTATTATTTTTCGGTGGCAGTTCCATGAAGAAATTTCTGAGTTGGCGCGATGACTGGTATCTGGGGATAGATGAAATCGATCAACAACACCTGCGCTTGGTCGAACTGGTCAATCAGACCGCCGATCTGATCAACGCGGCTGGATCGGGCAGTGCCGGTAACGGTGGCGGAATGGAGCTGGTTTTGCAACTTCAGGAAGAGACTCGACAACATTTCAGGGATGAGGAGGCCTTTATGCGCGCTCACGACTATCCTCATGTCACCAGGCACCATCGGGAACACGCACTGTTGCAGGCGGAGTTAAAGGATCTGATACGCGAGATAGAGGAAGGGAAACGGGATTTTGATATTGAAACCCTGACCTCGCTCAAGTATTGGCTTATCGATCATGTCATTGAGAGTGATTTGGATATCGCCCACTATTTAAACGCCAAATGACTGGTGGGATGAGTTAATTTAAAAATAGAGTTCGTTGGTATTCGGAGTGCAGTCGATCCCTGCCACCTCGTTTCAATCCACCCCTGTCTCCTCTATATCTCAAAGGGTTTTTACGGTTTCAGCGAGATAAGCCTTGAGATATGATCTGGTTGGTGTGTGATGCTGTTCTGGTTGTACCTCTGCTAGTCGGTCACAGGGAAAACCAAGTGCCTTGAGTTTGTGAGGAGATTATCGACATGGCAATCAGCGTTTTCGATCTCTTTAAAATTGGCATTGGTCCTTCCAGTTCCCATACCGTTGGGCCGATGCTGGCCGCCAAACGATTCGTGGAAATCCTCTCAGATAATGGTCATTTAAACGCCACGAAAAGAGTGCAAATTGAACTCTTTGGGTCATTGGGCGCGACCGGCAAGGGGCATGGTACGGACAAGGCACTGTTGCTTGGATTGATGGGAGAGGCACCCTCCACGGTGGATGTACACACCATTGCGCAGCGTATCGATGCGGTTCGGGAGCAGCAACAAGTAACGCTGAGCAGCGGTTTGAGTCTGCACTTCGATATGGAGAAGGATCTCCAGTTTCATCGAAAGAAACAGCTTAAACTGCATGCCAACGGCATGCAGTTCTCAGCCTTTGATGACAAGGGCGAGAAACTATTTCAAAACCATTTTTATTCTATAGGAGGTGGTTTTGTAGTTGAGGAGAATGCACAAGGGGAGGTTGTTCTCAGCGAGGATAACACTGTACTGAAATTCCCTTTCCATAGTGGTGAAGAGTTATTGCATGTCTGTGATGAGCAAGGGTTGTCCATCAGCCAGTTGATGCTGGAGAATGAAAAGGCATGGCGTGATGAAGCGGCGATACGCGAGCAATTGTTACGCATATGGGGCGTCATGCAACAGTGCGTGGAGCAAGGTTGCAGAAGCGAAGGTGTATTACCGGGTGGATTGAAGGTCAAGCGGCGTGCCCCGCGGCTCTACAGACAGCTCAGTCATGATGCGGAGCTCAATCAGGTTCCCCTCGGCACCATGGACTGGGTTAATCTGTATGCCCTTGCGGTCAACGAGGAGAATGCCGCTGGTGGCCGGGTGGTAACTGCTCCCACCAATGGCGCCGCCGGGATTATTCCTGCGGTACTCCACTACTTTTGGCGGTATTCACCGGGTGCAACAGAAGAGGGTGTGATCCGTTTCCTGCTTTGCGCCGGAGCAATCGGTATCCTCTACAAAGAGAATGCCTCCATCTCCGGTGCGGAGGTGGGATGTCAGGGTGAGGTTGGTGCAGCCTGTTCCATGGCAGCGGGTGCATTGACAGAGGTGCTGGGCGGTACACCGCGCCAGGTGGAAAATGCTGCTGAGATAGGGATGGAGCACAATCTGGGATTAACCTGCGATCCGGTAGGTGGACTGGTACAGGTGCCGTGCATCGAGCGGAATGCCATGGGTGCGGTAAAAGCGATAAATGCAGCGCGTATGGCATTGCGGGGCGACGGTTCACATTTTGTGTCCCTGGATAAGGTCATCAAGACCATGCGTGAGACCGGTGCGGATATGAAAACCAAATACAAAGAGACATCGAGGGGTGGCTTGGCAGTCAATCTGGTTGAGTGCTGAAATTGGTACATGGCAGGAATGAATATGTTGAATCTGACCAATAAAGGATGTTAGATAAGGCTCATGAACGAACAGGGAATTTTCTACAGTTGGGCACAGGCCTGTGAATATGTCGGTGACAGCCGTTTCCTGAAGGAGCTCGACGAACTCTATTTTCATTTCAATGGATTTGCTTCCGTTGAGGTGGAGAGCGGGAATTTCGACAGGGTCTATGTGGATGGTTATCTAAAACTCTACCCCACCGATGTCAGTGAGCTGCACAAGCAGCTCCCCGTCACCTACAGCAGTGCCATCATCGATCATAACATCACCATCAATGGTGTGGTTCGTGAAGATCTGTTTCAGAAGTTTTTGGTTTTCGACGAAGAGCTTGTCATTGGTGAGGGAAAGGGTGAACTGGATAATGAGTTCAATTACCCGAATGAGATCCACTTCATTCACTCCGATTTAAGCCGCGTGTGCGATGAATATGGTATTCAGCTCCCGGAGTCGGAATCTCACTCCAAGCCAATTATTGTCAAGGATGAGGTTACCCTGAAGGTGATTGGGGCGCTTGCCTGTATGCTGGCCATGAACAACGATCTTGAAGGCTCGCTGCACAATGGGCAGCACATCTCAGAGATCATTATCGATGATCTGTTTGCCATGCTCAGCGGGATGGGTGTCGATCTCGACGGCAAACAGAAATTCCTCTACGAAAGGCTGGTTTCAGAGGGTGTCAAAACCATACTCGACGCCTGATCAAGTCACCGGGAAACCATCGCGCAACTGGGGTATGAGACCTGGATAGATGAGTGTTTTTTTCCTTTAGTACTTGTTTTTCATGATTTTCTTTTTAACTGTCTCAATTTGGCAGCAGTGATTACCTTGAATTTCTCTTGGGTATAACCCTTGCAAATTACAATACCTGACTATATTACTGTGTTATTGCAGTTTCAGTAGTCGGCCATTGCTGGCCAAGGGTAGTGAAAATGAACCTATTCCCACAATATTTATCCCAAACCTCCTGTGCTCGATCAGCCACGACGGTCTATCTCAGTGGAGATGTGAGATGGGCCTAGCCGATAGCAACGTTGAAGGTCTTATACAGTCGGGTTATACCGAGGGATTCGTAACTGAGATCGAATCGGATACCCTGCCACCTGGCTTGGATGAAACTGTCATTCGTACCATTTCGGCACGCAAAGGCGAGCCCGATTGGATGCTTGAAAAGCGACTCCAGGCCTATCACCACTGGTTGGGCATGCAGCAACCGGACTGGGCGGCGATTCGTCATCCCGCGATCGACTTTCAGGCCATCTCCTACTACTCCTCACCGAAGAAAAAGCCTCAACTGGCGAGTCTTGATGAGGTGGATCCGGACCTTTTGGCCACCTACGAAAAGCTGGGGATACCTCTTGACGAGCAGAAGGCGCTAGCCGGGGTGGCGGTGGATGCGGTCTTTGACAGCGTTTCGGTGGTGACCACATTTCGTGAGACCTTGGCTGAAGCGGGTGTAATCTTCTGTTCCATGTCGGAGGCGGTTCGCGAATATCCGGAACTCGTACAGCGGTACATGGGTACGGTGGTTCCCTACAAAGACAACTTCTTTGCCGCTCTGAACAGTGCGGTATTCAGTGACGGTACCTTTGTCTACATACCCAAGGGTGTCTGTTGCCCGATGGAGTTGTCTACCTATTTCCGTATCAACGAGGCGCAGACAGGACAGTTCGAACGTACCCTCATCATCGCCGAAGAGGCAAGCCAGGTAAGCTACCTGGAAGGTTGCACCGCACCGATGCGGGATGAAAATCAACTGCATGCCGCTGTGGTGGAGTTGGTGGCGATGGAGGATGCGAAAATCAAGTATTCGACGGTGCAAAACTGGTACCCGGGTGACAGTGAGGGGCGTGGTGGAATCTATAACTTCGTGACCAAGCGGGGTGATTGCCGTGGTGACCGTGCGCATATCTCCTGGACCCAGGTCGAAACAGGGTCTGCAGTCACCTGGAAGTATCCCAGCTGTATCCTGCGTGGGGATGACAGTGTGGGTGAGTTCTATTCAGTGGCTGTGACCAAGGGTCGACAGCAGGCGGATACCGGTACCAAGATGATTCACATCGGCAACAACAGCCGCAGCACGATCGTGTCCAAGGGTATCTCGGCGATGCAGGGCAGCAATGCCTACCGGGGCCTGGTGAGGATCGCGGCCAAGGCGGAGAACGCACGCAATCACACCCAATGTGATTCCCTGCTGATCGGTGACCGTTGCAGCGCCCATACCTTTCCCTATATCGAGGTGAAGAACCCTACCGCCCAGGTGGAGCATGAGGCAACCACGTCAAAGGTAAGTGAGGATCAGCTCTTCTACTGCCGGCAACGGGGGCTCACGGATGAGGATGCGGTGTCGATGATCATCAATGGTTTCTGTAAAGAGGTCTTCAATGAACTGCCGATGGAGTTTGCTGTCGAGGCGCAGAAACTGCTTGCAGTGAGCCTGGAAGGCGCAGTGGGTTGAGGCATTCAGGATGGTAATTAACAGGTGAGGTTTCGATGTTAACGATAAAGAATTTACACGCCAGTGTGGAAGATAAGACGATCCTGAAAGGGATCGATCTACACATCAATGCGGGTGAGGTGCATGCCATCATGGGGCCCAACGGATCAGGTAAAAGCACCCTGGCTCATATCCTTGCAGGACGGGATGGCTATCGTGTAACCGACGGCGAAGTGAGTTACATGGGTGAGAATCTGCTGGATCTTAAGGTCGAAGAGCGGTCCCATAGAGGCCTGTTCCTGGCAATGCAATATCCGGTGGAGTTGCCTGGTGTGAACAATATGACCTTTTTGCGGGAATCGATGAATGCCATACGCAAGGCGAATGGCGAGGAGGAGATCAACGCGGTCAACTTCATGAAACTGGTACGAGCCAGAGCCAAGCAGGTTAAGCTGGATGAGAAACTGCTGAAACGCTCTGTGAATGCCGGGTTCTCGGGGGGTGAAAAAAAGCGTAACGAGATTTTACAGATGGTCATGCTTGAGCCTCGACTGGCCATTATGGATGAGACCGATTCGGGACTCGATATCGATGCGTTGCGAACAGTTGCGGATGGCGTGAACATGTTGCGTTCCAAAGAACGGGCGTTGCTGGTGGTGACCCACTATCAGCGGCTGCTGGACTATATTCAACCCGACTTTGTCCATGTCCTGGCTGCTGGCCGTATCATTCGTTCCGGTGGCAAGGAGTTGGCCTTGGAGTTGGAAGAGAAGGGTTATGGCTGGCTGCTGGATGAGGAGGCGGCATGAATCTGCACAGCTGCCGAGATACGCTACAGCTTAGCATCGATGGCCTGCCCCAACAGCAAGGGGATTGGCTCATCGAGCAGCGTCAGGCTGCGCTGGAACGGATGGTCAAACTGGGTTTTCCCAATACCCGCCAAGAGGCCTGGCGCTATACGAGTGTGGAGGGATTGTTGCAAAAGGGGTATATATCAACACCCCATGCACAAACTTCGCCTGCCGATGTAGTCATCAATGAGATGCTTGAGGAGCCGATGGCGGCACGCCTGGTGTTCGTAGACGGTATCTACCACCCGCGACTGTCCACAGGCGGCGAACAGCCTGGTTTTAAGATCCAAAGTCTGCGTACCGCGATGGCCACTGCTGATCAGTCGGTGCTCAGATCGGTGGGTAACCTCTCCGGTATGGGGGAACACGCCTTTGCCGCCATCAACATGGCGACCCATCAGGATGGTGCAGTGATCCAACTATCACCGGGTGTTGTGATTGAACAACCCATTGAGTTGTTGCACATAACAACCGCAGAGAGAACCGGGCATGCAAGGCAGATACGTCATCTCATCGAGGTGGAAGCGGATGCGTCATTCAGCCTCATAGAACGCTATCTGAATGCAGGCGATGAGATTGACTACTTCAACAATATCGTTTGCGAGATCAACCTGGCTCAGGGGGCAACCCTGAACCACCAGCGGGTACAACAGGAGAGCAGTCATGCCTACCATCTTTGTGACCTGCATGTCGGTTTGAGGAGTGGTGCCCACTATGCGGGTGTGAACGCCGCCTTGGGCGGGGTATGGTCACGTACCCATCTGCATAGCAGTTTCTCAGGTGAGGGGGCGGTGTGTGAAGTTGACGGTCTCTACTTGGCGGGTGATGGTCAGATGACAGATTTCCACCTGGATATTGATCATGAGGTGCCCCGTTGCAACAGCCGTGAGAATTTCAAAGGTATTCTGTATGGGGCCGGAAGGGCGGTGTTTGATGGTTTGATCCGGGTGAGGGCCGATGCGCAGAAGAGTCAGGCGGATCTGCATAATGCCAATCTGATGCTTTCCAACAGGGCCGAGGTCGACACCAAACCGCAATTGGTCATCCTGGCCGATGATGTGCAGTGCAGTCACGGTACCACTGTCGGGCAGTTGGATGAACAAGCGCTGTTCTATCTACGCTCCCGGGGAGTAGATGAACTTCATGCACGGCGCTTGTTGTGTCTCGGTTTTGCCAGCGAAATCATCGACAAGTTTGAGACAGAATCCCTACGTGAACAGGTCGGCAATGATATTGCACGCAGGATGCGGTTTTGAGTTTCAGACGGCAGAACTCAACCGGCCGAATAAGCGAATGAAGGTGTTGGCAAGTGAGTGAAACAAACAGTGGAACACTACCCACTCGTGAAGCGTTGATCGAGGCCTTGAGTACTATTTATGATCCGGAGATACCGGTTAACATCTATGACTTGGGTTTGATCTATCGCCTGGAAGTGGATGCACAGGGCAGGGTAGAGGTAGACATGACACTGACTGCTCCTGCCTGCCCGGTCGCAGGCACCTTGCCGCACGAGGTTGGCAGGGTGATCGATGCGGTACCAGGGGTCACGGATGCCACCGTCAGGGTGGTGTGGCAGCCTCCCTGGAGCCAGGAGCGGCTGAGTGAAGAAGCCAAGTTTCAGCTCGGACTGCTTTGAATGAATATTACAGACAAGGCGGCTGAGCCAGTTCTCGGAAGGTGGTTGTGGATATCATGCAGGCGCTGAAAAGTTTTTAGTTATGAGTTTTTAGTTTTGAGTTATTTGTAGCAAGTCTATCTTTCCTTGGTTGCGATCGACCTGTTATACGCTAGAAAACTGAAATGTGGGAGTTTAAAGGAGACGTGAGCGAAGCGAACACCTTCACTCAAAACTCATAACTCAATATTGTAAGAGCTCAGTTATGTAATGGCTGGTTCATAGTAAGTCCCAAAGCTGTTTGGGATCCAAGGATTAGCTTGTTAGAGAGGTGTGTATGGCAATTCAACTGACAGATAGTGCCGCAGGGCACGTTAAATCGATGTTGTCGCATCGAGATGGGGCAATTGGTTTGCGTCTGGGTACCAGGAAGAGTGGCTGCACCGGTTTTGCTTATGTAGTCGACTATGCGGAACAGGTGGAAGATGCGGATCGATTGTTCGAATCCCAGGGTGTGAAGATAGTTATCGATGTTGAGAGTCTGCCGATGCTCGACGGGATGACAGTGGATTATGTCAAGGCGAATATGCTCAACGAGGGCTTCGAGTTTATCAATCCAAATATAAAGGATCAGTGTGGTTGTGGTGAGTCGTTCAGTGTGTGAACAACTGGCTTAATGTTTGGAGAGCTGGATGATTGATATTGACGAAATTGTGGAGAATTTTGATTTTTTTGACGAATGGGACGCACGTTATCAATATCTCATTGAGTTGGGAGAGTCTCTGTTACCAATGCCGGATGCGTTGAAGGTGGAAGAGAACTGGGTCAAACCCTGCATGAGCACCGTACATGTATCCGCACATCGGGAGAAAGACGATTCCTCGCTGATCTATTTTAAAGGTGATTGCGATACTGCGATCATCAAAGGAGTGCTTGCTCTTTTGATAGACCTGCTTTCACATCGCACCCTGAACGAGATCTGTTCGATGGATGTGGATTCACTATTCAGACGCCTTAAACTCGAGGAGCATCTCAGTCCTAACCGGCATGTGGGTATCTATGCGATCAAGGAGAAAATGATCGAGAGGGCCGAAGCCCTCTCGAAAGTTGAGCCATCAAAACTCGAGTCGAGAGTATTCTCTTAGCGCGTACCTTTGCCTTCGCGGATTGTGCTAAAGATCATCTGAACAAAGAATGCCTGCATCAGACTCTGCGGCATGGGCGAGGTTCTCCAGGTTTGAAATCACCTGCATGCTGGTCTCTTCCATCAGTGCAATATTATTAATACCGGCTTGCATATCTCCTGATTCAAGATCGATCAGAGCCTGTTTGCCATATTTATGAACCTGTAGATGGGGGGCTTCGATATCCTTATAACCAGGAAGATTGGAGAAGCATGAGACTCCTTCACCCTGGTAATACCATTGGCCCAGACGGCAGTTTCTGTGGTCTGAGAGTGAATCCGAAGAAAGCTCTGTAAGACCAAGGAAGGCCTTATAGATACCGAACTTGAAAACCAGGTGGTCGAATTTTGCCAGTTCTACAAAGGAGCGCAGTGAAGTAGAAGAGATGGCGACTTCCATGGATTTCGAAAGGTCAAATTGCTGTTTGATTGTTTCAATCGATTGAGATACTTGATTCTGGAAGTTGCTTGTCACATCCATCACCGAGGCCATGGTGTCCATTGATTGCTTGGTCTCCTGGGTAATGGTGTCGACCAGGGCGGCAATCTCCGTGGTGGCTTCTCGGGTACGCCCTGCCAGACTGCGAACTTCATCCGCAACTACAGCAAATCCCCGTCCCATCTCACCTGCCCGGGCCGCCTCGATTGCCGCATTCAACGCCAGCAGATTGGTCTGCTCCGATATGCCTTGAATGATACTGACGAAATTACTGATATTTCCGGCAATGGTACCGAGTTTGTCGACGCTCTCGGCACTCTGTTGGGAGATTTGGGTTACGTTTTCGATTTCGCTGTTCATTACCTCGACACTGGCTATTGCCTGGGTCGATATCTCAGAACCGCGGATCGCATTGACCTTTTCATCTTTTATATTCGTCGCAGTGTGCAACAATGAGTGTTGAAGCTCATTGAAGGAGTTACTCAGTGTGGAGAAGTTCCCCAGCACCTGTTGCTGCACTTTGAACTCATTCGTCTCCTCTTCAATCCGTTGATGCAATTCCTCATTCTGTTTCTTGAGTGTGGTGATTTGTGCAGCTTGCGATTCGATCTCAGTGGTTTTTTCCGCCAGTTGTTGTTGTAACTGGGATAGTTGTTTCTTACTGGATATACCAAACATCAGGATTCTCGATTGGACAGGATTGATTATCTGGGGTTTTGCTTACTTCAATACTCTATTAGCGACCATTACATTTAAAAATTGAGGACTAAAAAGTCATGGAGTTGTATAAATGTGACAAAAAACAGTGAGATCGAGCCTAGGAGAATCGGTTCTTAGATGATTTCGCTATGCCTTGTATTGAACCTAGGTGGTTACTGCTCTATCTGGAGCTCGATTGTTCCCGTGACTCCGATACGCAGAGTCTGGCTGCCGGCCGCGAGGGTGGGCGCAGTTGAGGTCCCCTCCCTGGCCATCATGCTGGCGCGCATACGAACTGGTTGAATGGGTCTGTCCGAACTCTGAATCGTCATATCCACCAGACGGTACTGACTGCGACCAAACTGCTTTGTCACCAAGTCAGCGCGTCGGCGGAACGCATCGATCGCCTGCAGGGTCAGTGACTCCTCCACTTTTTCCCGCTGTGCCGGTGAGATTGCATAGCTGATGGACTCCAGGGCCAGGGTTGACTGCAGCTTGTTGAGTAAAATGCTCAGTTTATCGCTGTGCATACTCTGCAGGCGGATCGATTGACGTACGCGCCAGCCAGTAAATCTCTGCTGTTGATAGATCGGCGAGGTCTGATAACCCAGGGTCTGTACCTTGATTCCTTCTCTGCCCTTTGCTTCGCTGATGGCCTGGGCGATCAGTTGGTTGACGCTATCTGTCAATACTCCGGGGTCACTTCCCTCCTTCTGCGCATAGAGAACCGCGATCAGGGTGTCGTTCTCCACTTCCGCCGTAGCGCTGCTGTGGAGTTGAATGCGGTCGTAGTGGAGACTTTGCTCCTCTGCGGCCAGGGGGAATGGTGATGCAGCCAGGTTGAGGCAGGCGAGGAGAGAGAAAAACAGGTTTCGTAGGCCCGGCATGGTCTTACAACCTCCAGTGTTTATGCTGAATGCGTCTATTTTAGCCAATCTGCTGGCTGTTCCGCGGCAAAGAGATGTGATGAATTTTACCTCTTTAGGGGGAGAAATACCGCTCACATTTTAGCCCATTCGGGGTTAAAGTTACGCGCTTGCCAGGCGCTATAAAATACTACAGGGCCGATTGGAGTATAGAGGAAAAGTTGATACTCAAAAGGAAGGGAAATGAAAGGAAACATCGTGCCCACAGGCAGGGAAGTATTTTTGAATAACAAAGAATTTATCGTTTCAAAAACCGATATCAATGGGAGGATAATCTATGTTAACCGGGAATTCATGCGCATTAGCGGATTCGTTGAGGCGGACCTGCTAGGCAAGCAGCATAATATCATTCGCCATCCGGATATGCCTCGCGGTATCTTCAAGAAGCTTTGGGATGTCATCGCCAAAGGTGATGAGTGTTTCGCCTATGTGAAAAATATATGTAAAAATGGTGATCACTACTGGGTATTTGCAAATGTAACACCCGATTTAAATAGGCATGATGAAATTGTGGGATATTTCTCCGTGCGTAGAAAACCGAATCAGCAAGCGGTAGATTACTTTGCACAGCTCTACAGACAGCTGCTTCAAGCCGAGCAGCAAGCCGGTACGAGGGGCGCCCTCGATGCATCATCCGCGTTGTTGAATCAAGTAATTGATGAACAAGGATTTGATAGTTATGAATCGTTTATACTTAGCCACTAGGCTGAAGGTCTATGTTGCGGTATTCGTAACCCTAAATCTATTAACCCTGTTTTCGGTCCTACTGTTGGATGGTTATCAACACTGGATCTGGATATTTCCCCTGCTCTCCATCGCTATGGCCCTGGTAATTGGACATCGGATGAAGGCGCCGTTCTATGTCATGCGGGAGATCGACCGGGTGCTCACGGAGATGCTCAGCGGAGAGTTCAGTTCGCGCATAACCAAGGTCCCTTGGATGGGGGAGGCCGGGCACATCGCATGGAACCTGAACGAGTCCCTGGATCAGCTGGAGACATTTTTCAGAGAGGTCAAAACCAGTTTTGAATTGGTCTCTCAAGGTCACTATTACCGCCGCACCTTGCCGGTGGGCCTGCATGGCGAATTGGAGAAGACATTGGCACGGATCAATGAGTCTCTGGATGCAATGTCGAGCAACGCGGCCTATATCAAGCAGAATGAGATGGCTGCGGAGTTACAGCAACTGAATACTGGCCAGACTATGAGCAACCTGTTGCTGAGCCAGAATGACCTGACTAGCATCACCGACGAGATGCAGAAGGTTTCAGGCATCGCTACAGACAATATGCAGAAGGCCCAGGAGAATCAAGGGGCGGTATCCCAGGTTGTCGAATCCCAGACCAGAACCTTGGGGCTGATAGAGCAGAGCCATGAGACCATGGCAAAACTCAATAGCATGAGTGATGAGATTACCGGCATCCTGCGTATGATCGGCGAGATCGCCGACAAGACAAATCTGCTTGCGCTGAATGCCTCTATCGAGGCGGCGCGTGCCGGCGAACATGGCCGGGGTTTCGCGGTGGTCGCAGACGAGGTGAAAAAGCTGGCGGAGAGCACCAAGAAGGCGACAGATGAAATTAGCGAGGTGGTAACTACCTTTCAGAGTGAAACCACAGTGATGCAGGCCAACTCCGAGGAAATGCTGGATATGGCAAATCATGTGCAACAGGCTGTGGAGGAGATGAATACCAGTTTCAATCTCTTCGCGGATCGGGCACGCAAGACCTATACCTCGGTCAACTACGCCCATGACATCTGCTATGCATCCCTGATCAAGGTGGATCACATGATCTACAAGCAGAAGGCCTATAAATCATTTTATGCCGGGGCCGATAATCCTGATGCCCAGGCGGTGTTGGTGAATCATCATGGTTGCCGACTAGGTAAGTGGTACTACGAAGGTATAGGCAATGAAAACTTCGGCCACCTGAATGCCTTCAGGGAGCTTGAGTCGCCCCATGAAGCAGTGCACAGCTTTGGGCATGTCGCACTCGATCATCTCAAACAAGATTGGCAGCAGGACCAACAACTGCAAAAAGAGATCATCGAAACCTATAGGGAGATGGAGCGCGCAAGCGACAAGGTGATGGATCGCATCGATGCCATGATTTTTGAAAAACATAGTTGATAGGTAGGGCCATGAAGCGAGCCATCAATCCGACTAATCGTGAAATCATCATGCAGGAGAGCGATTTCATCGTCTCGAAGACCGATTTGAAAGGTCGCATCACCTACGCCAACCGGATCTTTATGCAGATTGCCGGTTATAGCGAATTTGAACTGCTTGGGGTGCAACACAATATTATTCGTCACCCCGACATGCCGAGAGGGGTTTTTCGTCTTCTGTGGAGCGTGATCGAGTCGGGTCAGGAGTGTTTCGCCTATGTCAAGAACATGGCGAAAAATGGTGATTACTATTGGGTCTATGCGAACGTCACCATTGATTACGACAGCAAGATGAATCCTATCGGCTATTTTTCGGTACGTCGCAAACCCAGCAAGCAAGGCGTTGAGGCTATTTCACCAATCTATCAGGAAATGATGAGTATTGAGCGGCAAGCGGGTGCACGGGATGCCCCGGATGTATCGATGCAGTGGTTGATGGATCTGTTGAAAAGCAAGAATACGACCTATGCGGAGTTCATTCATACACTCGGTCAGTGATATCGATTGCCATGGGGCAGCGAGAGCTTACGCTCCCCAAGCCAGATAGCCAGGCGTTGCAGGGGATGACGATTGCCTCCGGGGCGCCAGGTACGACGCAGGCGGTTACGGTAGGCGTCGAACTGCAGCCCCCAGGGGGCGGCGATGACCTTTCCCCGGCCAAGCAGGATTTTCAATACCTGAGAGGCGGCAAATCCCGCGCACAATTCGCATCCCATCGGAGTCGAAGGTCCCCGCTTGGCCACCAGGTCGATACGCTCGGGTAGTACAAGGTAGCTGGCGTGAAGCGCCGCCGGTGCCAGGCCGACCAAAAATCGCAGGTATTGCCGATACTCGCTGATTCCCTCCAGCTGAAAATAATCCTCGAAGGTCATCCCGCCGGGTAAGAAATTCAACAGCGCCGAGCCCATTCCCAGGGGGGCGGCGGTTACCGCAGCGATGTTCAATTTGTCGCAGGCGGCAAAGATCGCTCGTCTTGCCTCGATAGCGAAGAAATCAAGCCCATCCAGATAGAGGTCGCAATCCATCAGGAACGCCTCCGCTTGGGCCGGATACACTCCCGCGGGGAATTGCCTGATATCAAGTTCCGGATTGATCGACAGGGCCATCTCCTGCAGCACGTTGAGTTTCGGACTGTCGATTGTATTGAGGTTTGCCCCGGCCTGGCGATTGAAGTTTTCCAGCGCGAAACTATCAAAGTCTGCCAGGTTGAAGCCACCCACGCCAAGCCGGGTCAGGGTCAATAAATGGCTGCCTCCGACCCCACCCAAGCCTGCGATGGCGACGCGGGAGTTACGCAGTCGTTGCAGCTCTGCCTCCGTTACCCAGCCAACGGTGCGCGAAAAAGCGGTCTGGTAGTCAAATCGGTTCATTGCGCTGCCTGTCGCCGGACAACATTGGTCGCTGCCAGGGTTGGTTTTCCAGTTCGTCGTGAATGAAATCGTAGAGCGTGCGGATCTGCGGATTCATATGCTGTGTCAATTCACTGCCTGGCAATTCATACAGGGCCCGTTCACCTCTCAGCTCAAACGGAGTGCTGATCTGCTGGAACTGCAAACCGTAACGTTTTAGATGACGCTGTAACCTGGGTTCCATCACCACCAGGACCAGATCCAGGTTACATATATCCACCATGGCGATGGCCGAGAGATAGAGGCCGATGGAGATATTGGGAAAATTGCGTCGCTCCTCCTCGGTAAAGAGAGTGGGATTATGGGTATCGAGAATAAAGGGTTTGCCGGCCTCATGGGCGCGTCGGCGAAAGCAGCTCGGTACCGCCAAGCGAGATATCTCACCCACGCTGCCCTGGGTGAAGCGGCTTAGATTTTCAGTGCTGATGAGATCTATGTCGTGGAGTTGAAAGGGCAGGCGGGCGTGGTTATTGCCGGCCGGTGGTATGACCAGGCGCACGCAACCAGCGATATCCCCGGTCCTTTTGTGTTCCAACAGACAGTGATGGGCGTAGTCGTCACACTCATCCCGTTCAAGACGTTTCTCATTCAGTGGCTCCCAGCCCAACTCTTCCGCATAGACCTGATAGCGAATGGTATAGCTGAATCGTCTTTGGTGTCGGGTTGCAGCATAAAGGGGATTAAAGTAGGTCGAAAAGTTCCTAACCAAGCCTCTATCCATTCCTCTCTCCCTGATACGGCATGAATTCCGAATGTCACACAGTTTCAAGCTGTACTCGATGTTGAGTGGTTGAGCACCTGTGCTAGCCAAGAAAAGCGGGCTCTCATCCTTTAACCATAGTCAGTCCTGGTGCAGTAGACAAATGAATGGACTGGGATCGATGCGATGGCTGGCAGGCATGCTACGCTGTGGAATAGTTGCATTGGCGGGCTGAGGTGTCGTTAGGGGGATGGTAAAACGGGTGGCATTTGATCTGGGTCACTATTTAACTGATTGATGGTTAATGATTTGTGTATCTGACCGTTATAGTAGCGTCCACGTTCATGTGGGATGCGGTAGGGATGAAGTATATTAAAGCAATGTATATATCACTGATCGAATCGTTAGGAATTCACACCACGGATCAGCTGTACGAGCTGTTTACAACCAAGCAGCATGGCATACCCATCTCGTGTCATCGCGCCGCGATCATGCAGAGTCGGGTATTTTTCTTCAGTGTGATATTCGCTGTATTGGTGCCGGTCTGGTCGGTAATTGATCTTCTCTATCTGCCTACTGAGTTGTGGCGAGAGTTGCTGTTGATTCGTATGCTTGCGGCTGTTTGTTTTGCCCTCATTGCCTGGCGTTCCAGGGAAGAGCCTGATCTCATGCGGGCCCGCATACTGCTAGCCGCCATGTTGGCGGTGACGCCACTGTTCTATCTCTTATCGGACCACTTTATTGCAGATCATCAACTCAACGACACGGCACTGATACTCGCCGAAATATATGCCCTGTTACCCTTTGTCATGGTTGCCGGATTGACTCTGTTTCCATTGGCTATAATGGAATTCCTTGTCTACGCATTACCTATCTTCATCGTGGTGGGCTATTCTGTATACCCCGAGACCTCAGCCGAGATACCCGAGGCTGTCTCTACGGTATGGCTGTTGATACTGCTGTTGGGTGTCGCCCTGTTTGCGTCAATGACCCAACTGCGCTACATGCTGTCTCAGGTAAGTCACGCCAGCTACGATGTATTGACCGGCATGCTGTCTCGACGCGCCGGCATCGAGATACTGGAGCTGCAGTTTCGACTCGCCACGATGAGTGAAAAGCCCCTTTCCATCCTCTATTTCGATCTGGATAACTTCAAGGCGATCAACGATACCTACGGCCATGATACGGGTGATACCGTATTACGCGTCGCTTCACAGCAGATACGCGATACGGTGAGAAAGGGGGACAGCGTTATTCGCTGGGGTGGTGAGGAGTTTATTGTCATACTCCCGACCGCGGATCACACAGAGGCGAATGACGTCATCACCCGGATCATGTTGGCCGGGCTTGGTGATCGGCCCGACGGCGCCCCTGTCACCGCCAGTATCGGTATTGCCGAAGTCCAACAGGACAGGCTTAAAGACTGGAAATCCCAGGTCGAACTGGCCGACCATCGCATGTATACCGCCAAGTCCAATGGCAGGGCGCGCTGCGTCGGCGTTGGCGGGCAGGCCATGGAGTGGGTGATAGCGCTGGATGAGTCTTCCGGTTTTTAGCTGCTTTCAGGAAGGATCAGGTGCCTCTCTTCCCGATAACCAATATGGTTAATAGTATAAAACGCAGACGGTTGTAATGATTCCACCCTTAAGGCCATTGATGGGACATGCTGCTTGGCATATCGGAACTGTGCCTATCGAGCGTTCTCCCTGGCCTCGATGTCGACCCCCTCGGTAATCTTGTCACCGGGATGCACAACCACGGATTCACCCGCAGCGAGACCGGAGAGGATCTCTGCCTCAAGACCGGTGCGTCTGCCGAGGTTGACTTTA
The DNA here is from genome assembly GCF_963455295.1 of Candidatus Thiodiazotropha sp. CDECU1. Lineage (NCBI taxonomy): Bacteria > Pseudomonadati > Pseudomonadota > Gammaproteobacteria > Chromatiales > Sedimenticolaceae > Candidatus Thiodiazotropha > Candidatus Thiodiazotropha sp. CDECU1. Next base: position 3,808,077 of record NZ_OY734020.1, on the reverse strand, counting down.
CGCATACTGGCCTTGCCCCCCTGTTCCACAAAGACAGCCCACCGGTCACCCTCTCTGAACAGGGCGGTTAGGGGGAGTTTCAGTACATCATTACCCTGCCAGAGGACAATCCTCACATCGACCTGGTAGCCATGGGCGATGCGCGACCACTCGGTCTTGGGGGAGGTGAAGTCGATGATTACATTCACCCGTTGTTCTTCGATGCCCAGGGCCGAGACCTTGGTGAATCCGAAGGGTTCGACTCTTCGAACCACTCCGGCAAGGGACTTGGCGCCACCCCAGTTGTCGATGATGACCTGCTGTCCCTGTTCCACCTTGACCGCATCGGATGAGAGCAGGTCGGCAACGATCTCCAGGTCACCCGGATCACCGATCTCTACCAGGGGTTCGCCAGCTGAGACCACCCCCTCGCTCTTGTGCAGAATTTTCAGGATGCGTCCATCAACCGGCGCCCGTATCGGTACGCAGGGGCACTCATCGCCTCTCACCCGCGCTTCGGTGGGTGAGATGAGCTGGGCGCGTGCCCGTTCCAGTTCGGCCTGACGCGCCTGGCGAGTGGCGATAACGGTTTCCAGTGCTGCCTGGCGTGTACGGAAAGTACGTTCCGCATCTTCCAGTTCCCTCTCTGACATGACCGCGTCTGCGCGCAGTTTGCGCGCGCGCTTGAATTCGTTCTGGGCGAAGTTGAGTTCCACCCGGGCCTCTTTCACCGAGGCCTCCGCCAGCACCAGGTTGGCCTCGGCGGCGCGGATGTCGGCACGGGCCTGGGCCTCGCTGCGGGGATCGAGCAGGGTGGCGTCGGTGGGTTCGATCTCCGCCACCTTGGTCTGCTGGGCAAGCACCTCGTCACCCACCTCGGCGTCGATACGCAGGGCGCGGCCGCTGATGGGGGCCGAAAGGATGAAAACGTCACGCACCCGGGTCTCGCCTTCTTCGTCCACGGTCACCGTCATCTCGCCTGGTTCCAGCATCAACATATCGACTGGGATCGGTTTCGGGATGAAGGCCCAGACCAGGGTAGCCGCCAGGATCAGGCCCAGCAGGCTCCAGAGCAGGATGCGTTTTGCGTTGGCACTCATGACATCTATCCTATGCCTCAATGGTTATTCACGGGTTTTCAGTACGGCGATCAGGTCCAGGTGGTCAAGCCGGTTGCGCACCACCGCCGCCGAGAGCAGGGTGGCGGCCAGGGTTACCAGCACCGCGATGGCGTTGGTTGAGGCCTTGATCACCAGGGGGATGCGGTAGAGCTCCGAGTCCATGGCGCTGGTCATGAACCAGCCCAGTCCGGCCCCGGCCAGGCAACCCAGGGGCAGGCCGATCAGGATCAGCAGCCCCGCCTCGCCAAGCAGGATGTAGGAGATCTCGCCGCGATGGAAACCGAGTACCCGCAGGGTGGCCAGCTCCCGGCCCCTTTCGGAGAGCGCAATGCGGGTGCTGTTGTAGACCACGCCGAAGCCCAGGGCGCAGGCGAAGGCGGCGAAGAAGGAGATGTAGATCAGGATGGTCTCCGCCATGGTCTCGTTGAACTCGTGCACCGCGGCGTCTTTCAATGTCACCGCAGCCACCTTGGGCAGCGCCTTCAGCTCTTTGTAGAGGGCCGGTAGCTGGCTGTCGTCCACCAGCAGGGTGACATACTCCAGGCTGCCCCTCTCCCCCATCAGGCGGTTGAAGGCGTCGATATTCATATACGCGGTCATGCCGATGTAGGTCTCGTAGAGATCCACCACCGGGATGCTGCGCTTGGGCCGTCGTCCCTGCAGCACCTCGACGTGGACCCTGTCACCTATGCCCAGATGCAGTTTATCCGCCAGTGCGGTGGAGAGCAGCAGACCGTCCGGCGGCACCTGCACCACCCGGCCACCCGCATCGTAGACCCGCTGCAGTTGCGGGTTGTCCGGGACGCCCTCGATGGCCCCCCGGTGGGTGGACGTGCCGGCATGGAACTCCACGCTGGTGACCCGCATGGGCTCGGCGGCGAGTACCCCGGGCATGCGGCGGAACTCCAGCAAGGTGGTATCGGACTGGGTCTCCACCAGCCCCACCATCATGTCCTGGCGCTGGGCGTCGTGGAAGAAGACGTCGACGATCCTGTCGATGGAGTCGAGCCACTGCAGAGCCATGATCATCACCGCTACCGAGCAGGCGATGCCGATACTGGTGAAGAGCGCCTTGAAGGGGGTGCGCACGATCTGGCGCAGGATGATGCGGGAGGGCTGATCGAGCCAGAGGATAAAGCGGCTGCCGGAGATGCGGGTCTTGCGATAGAGGGGTGGCGCCGGTGGCATCATGGCTTCGGCGGGGGGCAGGTTGGCGGCCCGGCGCACCGCTCCCAGACTGCCGGCCAGGGCGGCGATCAGGCTGACCAGGGCGCCGATGGCGAAGACCCCGGGATCGGGGCGGAAGATCAGCAACGGAAAGCGGTAGAACTCGGCGTAGAGCTCCGTGTTGACCCGGCCGAGCCAGGCCCCGGCGGCCCAGCCGAGGATGATGCCGACCCCGGCCATGGCCATCACCAGCTTGGCGTAGTGCCAGCCCACCTGCCAGTTGCTGTAGCCAAAGGCCTTCATGAGACCGATCTCGCTACGGTCGGTGGCGATCAGCCGGCCCAGCACCATATTGCTGAGGAAGGCGGCCACCGCCAGGAAGATGGTCGGCAGGATGGTCGACATGGTCTCCTGCATGCGGATCTCGTTCATCAGGAACCAGTTGGAGATCTGGTCGGCGCGGGGGATGGCGCCGGTGCCGCCGTAACGCTCCAGCAATTTGTCGAGGCGTTCGATCACATCCTGCGGATTGGTGCCGTGGAGCAGGCCCAGGCTGAGATCGTTGAAGGCGCCGTCCAGATCGTAGGCCGCTTCCAGCGCCTCGCGACCGATCCACATGACACCGAAGCGGAGATCGTCGGGCATCAGGGCGCCGGGGCCGATGGTATAGACATACTCCGGCGAAAGGGCGACGCCGACCACGGTGAGGGTGCGCAGATTACTGTTCATCAGCGCCTCGAAGCTATCCCCCGGCTGCATGCCGTGGGCTTCGGCAAAGGGCTCGCTCAGCACCACCTCGTCGGGATGGCCGGGACTGACCAGGCGGCCTTCACGTAGCACCAGCTGGTTGAGTCGCGGCTGTCTGCCTTCGGGGATGGAGACCAGCTGGCCGATCACCGGCTCCTCGAAACCCTCGATGGAGAGGGTGGCCAGGTACTTGATGCGGTGGTCCACCGAGCGCACCCCGGGGATGGTGCGGATCTGCTCGATCAGCCGTTGGGGCGCCCGCTTGACGCTGGCGAAGACCTCGCCGAAACGCTGCCGCTCGTAATAGGCCTCGGTGGTCTCGGTCAACGCCTGCAGGGCGGAGAGGGACATCACCAGCACCGCCACCCCGGAGGCGATGACGATGCCGATGGCCAGCACCTGCCCGCGCAGCTTCCAAAGATTGCGCAGCAGCTTTTTATTCAGCGCACGCATAGCATTCCCCCGTCGGCTGCGGCACGCTTCACCGCCAACCCGGAATCCGAAGCGTAGGGTGGGGCCCAGCCCCACCAAATACCAGAATCAAGACTACGCCTGGATACAGGTGCCCTATCAGGAGCAGCACAGGATGGGTACCGGCATGACGACACCAGAATCCGGCGGAGGATGCGGCTTGCCGCACCGATTACCTTGTTCTTAAGCCCCCGCCTGCTCACCAGCTCAACCCGCTGGCCGATTGACGCTCAGGGTTAAGCTCGGTACTGACCACATGCCCATCCCCAAAATGGATCACCCGATCCGCCATCTTGCCGATCACCGTGTTGTGGGTGATCACCGCTGTGGTGGTTCCCAGTTCCAGGTTGACCCGTTCGATCGCCTCCAGCACCAGGATGCCCGTCTCGCTGTCCAGCGCGCCGGTGGGTTCGTCGCAGAGCAGGATGTCGGGGCGCTTGGCGATGGCCCGGGCGATGGCCACCCGCTGCTGCTCGCCGCCGGAGAGCTGGGCTGGGAAGTGGTCGAGCCGCTCACCCAGACCGACCAGGCCCAGGGCCTCCGCCGGTTGCATGGGATCGCCTGCGATCTCGGTCACCAGGGCGACGTTCTCTCGCGCCGTAAGGCTGGGGATCAGGTTGTAGAACTGGAACACGAAACCCACATGGAAGCGCCGGTAGCGGGTCAGCACCGACTCGTCACCGTCGGTGATCTCGCTGTCGCGGAAGCGCACCCGGCCGCTGCTGGGGGTATCGAGACCGCCGAGAATGTTGAGCAGGGTCGATTTGCCGCTGCCGGAAGGACCCAGCAACACAACCAACTCGCCCTCGTAGAGTGATATATCCACCCCGCGCAGGGCATGCACGTCCACCGCTCCGGTATGGTAGGTTTTGGTGAGAGACCTGCCCTCCAGGGTTGGGGTCTGTTGCTCTGCACGAATCGATGTGGACAAGACTGCTACCACTCCTTGTTGCCGGACGCATAGATACAGAGATTACAGCGATTCCATATCTCCCTTAGGGAAGTATAACCGGCAATCTACCGGTCGGATTGACTGGCAGCAATCCAGCTGCCGAATCTGATCATCCCAACTATGTTACGCAAGGGTGAGGCTTGCCGCACTGTTAAACAGTTACGGTGGCTGGTGTACCTCTTTCTCCGCCGCCCCAACAGCACGTCCGTGTGCTGACGGGGCTTTCGCGGCATCCCTGCCGCTGCTGCGAAAGAGATACACCAGCCACCTCCGTTCTGCCAGTTAGTGCGTAGGGTGCGGCTTGCCGCACCGAAACAATCTGCAAAACCGCACCGATATAGATTAAGATAAGCCTGCTACGAATGAAGACCGCAGGACGCATCTCCGCCACCTATGGGGATATAACTTTGTAGCAAACCAATAAATATATATTCGCGTTCATTCGCGGACTAAAAAAAGCATTCGCGAAAATTTGCGGTTATTCCGGTTTGGCTTCTTTCGGGGTTGCCGCGCTCGGCAGCAGATTGATCTCACCCTTTTCGCTGAAGGGCAGGGCCAGCATGCTCTCCGGTGAACTCAGGCTGCCGCTGATCTGATAATCAAAGGTCCCGCTCTGGCGGTCCTGCAGTGCGCCGAACTGTTTTATCAGGCCGAATACCGTACTGCTTAACTTAACTTCCAGCATCGATTCACTGAAACCGTCAATGGTTGCTGTCTGGTTACTGACACCCGAGGCGAACCGCTTGCCATTCAGGTCCAGGTCGAAACTCATACCGTCGATATTCAGGGCCTCCCTGGAGCGATTCTGCAAGCGGATCTTGACCAGATAGCGTTGCTCCATGAGGGTCGATTCCAGCGGTCTCAGATCGGCAATGGTGACCCTGATTCTATCCTCCTGGGGTTGCAGGGATGCGCAACCGAAAAGGGTCTGGAGCAGAAGTAATAGCAGGGTAAAAGTAGCAAGCCTGTTACGCGAATGGTTTCCTCTGTTTCTTACTGCATTCATCGTTGCGGGTCCTGTTCCGTATGTTCAATCGGTGTTGGCTCTTCCGGCTTGGTCTTTCGCCAGGAACCGAACAACAGTGTCAATAGCCCCAACAGCAGTTCGTCAACGAAAGGAATCAGATCGGGTATCAGCAGGTCGAGGGCAAACAGCGAGGCTGTGAGCAGAAACAGCTGACGGAATTTTAACCGATCGGCGTATTTCAGGAGCGCTGCGATAATGGGTATCTGAGTCATTTTGCTTGTAATGTCAGGCTATTACGTTGAGTGTGCTGGTCATGTGTGTCAATCCCTTACGGTCTCTAGAAGCAATGGTCTCTGATGCGCTTGTTTCAGTCCAGTTCAGAGTGTGAAATTGTATGGACTGAGCCTCTCTCCTGGGTGATCACCCCAGTTAACTATCATTCCAATGTGGGTAATTACTTATACGGAAAAGTAGGGTATCTACCCATAATAAACTTGATATCTTAGGGGTAATGTAAATGTGAACGTAATCACAATAATTAATATCGCATAAATTAATAAAAGAGAGCGCGCCCAACTGAGAGTCGTTCTCGAGTGGGTGAATTAACCACAATTTAAAGGGATGATGGATGGGGTGGCCGGGGTGTGTACAAACGCTTCTGCTAATGAATCGGATTTAAAGGGGTGCCTGTAGGACACTGATTGAATTTGTCAGTCAATATGTAACTGGGCTTATATTCAATGTGTCAAGGCAGGCCGATTTGTTAGCGAGTCTGTACACGCTTCGAATACTGCAATAACTATGTCTGCCAAGAGGGTAAAGGGTTGGTTTGCGCTTCTATCTGCAAATCTCCCAGTCGAGCAGGACGACTACTTTCCGGTTATGTCATTAATTTAGTTCTCTCCTTCCATCACAACCCGAATGCGATATTGCGTGTGGGTGTACTTTATACAGCATCCGGCGATATGGGGTCGTTAACAGGTTATATGGCGATCGATGGCAGACTATGATGCCGAGCTCGAAATGACCGCAAAGCAGTAACAAACGACTGAGTTAAACAAGCCTTCACTCTCTGGAGAAGCGAATGATTAACAGACTCACGATGTTGCATAGCTATGCAATGGGAATATTGATAATAATAGGGGGGTTGGTGCTACCACAGCAGGCCGACGCCGTACCTGCATTTGCCCGCCAAACAAGCATGCCCTGTAGCGCGTGCCATTTTCAACACTTTCCGGCACTCAACTCGTTTGGCAGATCGTTCCGCTCCGGCGGCTATACACTGACCGGTGGTCAAGGCATGATCGAGGGCGATGATATTTCCTTGCCGCTGATGTTGAACGCATCGGTGATAACCAAGCTGCGCTATGTGAAAAGCAATGGCAACACCAACGCCGGTAGTGACTTCGGTGTCATCGAGTGGCCCGATGAAGCAGCCCTGCTGGTGGGAGGCAAGTTGGCAAAAGATGCCGGCTTTCTCATGGAGCTGGGATTGACCGATGCCAACTCCTTTCTCTCAACCAAGGTCCATTTCAATCTGGGTAAAGCGGGGAACACCCAATTCAGCGCCATACCCTTCTCCACCGATGGACTGGGAGCGGCATATGGTTTTGAGTTATTGAATACTGGCGCTCAGCGCTCGCAACGGCCGATTGAGGAACGCAGGGGTTTCAGTGCCGCGCAGGCGTTGGGATTGGGTAGTGGCGAGGCGACCGGTATTGCTCTTGTTGCCTCGAGCCATAATTTCTTCATTAACTACACCCCCTGGGTGCCGGGTTGGGAAGAGAACAATCTCGAGGTTAAACCGTCAGGGCTGGCTCACTATCTGCGTGCCGCCTACACCCCGTTTATCGGTTCCTGGGATACTGGTTTTGGTTTCCAGCTGTGGTCGGGTGATGCTGAAGTTGCTGATGGTGCCGGTGGCGAGACGCTGATAGCAACCGACGGTTGGGTCGTTGACGGTCAGATGCAGGGGAGCGTAGGCAGCCTACCCTTGGGTATCTACGCCAGCTATGGCAGTTGTTCCTCTGATGAGTCTCATTTTCTGGAAGGCTGCACGAATACCGATGACGGTGAGGCATTCGGGATGCTTGCCCAGTTGGGCGTGTTGCCCAACAAGGCGAATATCTTTGCTGCCTATCGCACCCTGGATGACGGATCCGATGATGATTCGAAGTTTAATGCCACGACGATCGGTGCGAACTATCTATTCTCACAGAATATCCGTTTCGAAGTCTATTATGTGAAAGAGAGTGGAGATGGTGTGGATGCGCGTGGCAATGAGCGCGACAGTAAATGGCTGTTTCAGCTCTTTGCCGGTTACTAAAGGAGAATTTGCACCATGTTGAATAAACAACAGACTTATTCAGTCGTCCCGGCTGCAAGATTGCATTACCCGACACAAGTGAGGATTTACTCATGAACAGAATTGTTACTAGAATGACCAGATTCGCGGCGTGGGTGATCGCATGTGGATTGATATCAATCTCCGCTTACGCAGGCAATACTTACGAGGGTTATGCCCTGTTCAATCAGTCTTGCTTTCTCTGCCATGGTACAGATGGCAAGGGAACCGGACCACTGGCTAAAAAACTCGATGTCTCCCCTGCAGACTTGACCGATGGTGATGGTGGTGTTTCAGACATATCGGACCGACAGCTGTTTGGTATGATCCAGGGCACTGTGAAACACGGTTCGGGGACCAGCGCCATGCCCCAGTGGGGATTGGCCATGCCGGGCAATCAAATCGAATCCATTGTCTCCTTCATACGTTTCTTACAAAAGTCGAAGCACCCCCTGTTAGGTGACCCGCGGGTGGGTAAACGGGTTTATGAAGATAACTGCGCTGCCTGTCATGGTCGATCAGGAAAGGGTGACGGTCCCCTGGCAGCGGTGTTGGACTTGAAAGCGATGGACCATACCAACGGTGCTGAATTGAACAAGCATCCAAACTCTCATCTGATCGAGATTGTAACTTTTGGAACGCCAGGGAAATCATTGATGCCCGGTTGGAAGGAAATGCTTACCCAAGATGAGATCATAGGGGTGATCAGTTATCTGCGTCTGCTACCAAATTACTAAAAGGTAAAACAATAAAAATAGGGTGGGGGCCGCTGCCATCAGGCAGCGGCTTTTTTTATCCGCTTACAATGCATCGAGAATCCTTTTGCGGGCTTGTCGATACTCCTCTTCTGTGATCAGGCCCTCTTGTCTGAGGTTATCGATACGAATCAGACGCTGCTTAATCGAATTCTCAATCGGCACCTTGTTGGTATCGGCCTTTTCAGTCTCTGGTAAATCTTGTTGAGTAGGGCTGAAACCAGCCGGGGGTTCATGATTTTGCGGTGAATCGGAACTCTTAACCGCTGTTGCACTCTCTTGTTGTGATGTCGTCGGGTGAGTGGTTGCTGCAGCGGGGGGCATAGGCTGTTTGGCTGAGATGTTCGGGGTTCCACTACAGTTGAGTTTGACTGACAAGCCTGTGTTGAAGTCCTGATAGTGGATACGTTTTTTGAGATCTTGACACCCTGCCTTTTTGATCAACAGGGTCCCGTACATCTGTTGGTTGCCGGCATCGTAACCCGTGGGGTAGAGCTGCTGTTGGGAAATTGTGGCTGGCGTTTCACCGATCGCTTTTCCCATGATGTAGATTCTGGCGCCACTGGGTTCAGTTGTAACTTTTAGAGGCATGTCACCCGATACCCCGCCAATACCGCTGCAAGCGGAGAGCAAGGGTAGACAGGCAGTGATACAGATTACACCCTTGATATCCGGGATTAGATGTTTCCCCATTTCACACCCTCTTTATTAAGATTCTTATTTAAAATTCACCGCACTATAAGTCAAGTCCTGGCAAAAGGCACGTTCAGCAGGTGCTGAGTGGACCCTTAACGCTTAATTAAATCTTAACTACTTGATCACACTTTAGATTATTGAACACTACTTTTAAGTCTGGTTTAAGAATGGGCGACTAGTTTGTAATTCATAAAGATGAGAACAATCTGACAACAGTAGCGACTGTGTACTCAGAATCGTTATCCGGATAGTGACTCTGGCACTGGATATGACGGTTACACGGTGTTTATGGAGAAAATCACTACTGGTTAGGGATTATTTATTTATTCGGGCAATATTCACAGCCCATTTTAGATTACTAATGACTTGAAATGTTACAAGTCGATATGAGTTTTTATAACTCTGGAGGTTTGAAATGAAGATTATGATGCAGTTCTTAACATCTTCTTTAACAGTACTAACGATGTTGTTTCTGTCTCTACAGGCAACAGCTGACGAGAGAGCCATGCCCGCCGATGGTATGACCCTGGCCTCATCCGGCTTGGATGATACGCTGGTTATCGTGAATAAGATCGTGGGAGTCGATGCCAAGGGTAATCAGCATATCCTCTATAACGAAGAGGATGGCCGGGTGTATCGTCTGGATAATATCGAGCAGGCGATTCACGATATGAATGCCAAGGGTATAGGTTCGAAGGGAACCTTCTGGTCACTGCAAGCGGTGTTGAGCGATACCGTCTATTTGATCGGTGAGAACAGCAATCCCTATCCGGCCCGGCGGACTGAGACAAGGATCCCGGAGAATCTGCCGCTGGCGGTGGAAAATCTGCGCGTGACCAAAGACAGAGTTATCGCTATCTACACCACTAATTGCGACAATAATTCTATTTGATATTCAACTGACCCTGGCTGACTGATTTGCCCTATGGCGAATCAGTCAGTGTATAGGGTCTGGCATTGCAGAAATGGCTGAGTATTAGAAAGTTATGGCTAGCCCCTATCAATTGGCTTTGGATCGGTGGTGGTCAACAATCCCTGTCGGCGCTAACCAGTCTGAGTCTGAACTCTGGCGATAGTCTCATACTTGTCATCGTTCTTTGAGCGAGACTGGCACCTTAGAAAGTCAGCGAACATTTTATCACTGTAGATCACATGATTGATCTGCCAGTGTTTGAGTGCAGTCAGGGTTTCAAGGGAGAAAGGCTTGCTGCCTGCTTCGATCTCTCGAATATATGCCTGCAGCTCAGCCATGAGCAAGCGATGTTCGCGATGGTGTTCGGCAAGCCCAGGATAGTCGTGTGCCTGCATCGACGCCTCTTCACCCTGAAAGTGACGGCGTGCCAGTTCCGCCAGGTCAGAGAGCTGGCGGCTGACTTGGTCCATGTTTCTGCATTGACCCTCTTCTATGTCATGGGTAATTACCAGGTGTAGGTCATTCAGGGCGTCGGCCAGTTCCAGATGCTGCTCGTCCATATTTTGTAATCCGAGCAGCCAATCATCGCGCCAAAACAGAAAGGGTTTCATTATAGAGATCTCCATATCAAGACAGTATCAATACGGGATTCGACTTCAGGCTATTCTCTGCCCTCGTCAAGGCCTCCCAAGGGGTATGTATCTAGTCTAGGTCGTTATTAAATTGGAGTCATTCGCAAGAGGGCGCGACAATACCAGAAACAGCAAAATATTGCAGTCCAAGACCTGGAAATATGAACTGGATTACATTTTTCGACGCCGTATCCCAAGATGCAACGATTGCTTGCCAAATTTTTTGCTCACTGCATCCATTGTTCGGTAGAGATGATCCTGTTTGGGCTCGGGTTCTGATGTGATTTCATCAAATAGTTCTCCTTGCTCCGCCACACTGGAGCTATCCTCATCCCAACCACTGATACCCAAGCCTACCAGTCGCACTGGCCGTCCTCGCCACAGACCGGCCTGGTAGAGTGCCCAGGCCTGTTGGAAGATCTCCCGGTCCACCGATGTTGGTGTGCTCAGGGTTCGGCTTCTGGTATGTGTCTCGAAGCCGCGAAAGCGGATCTTTAGCGTCACCACACCTCCCTTGCGACCCTCCTGGCGGGCGATATAGCCCACCTCCTGGGCTGCCCAGTGGAGGGTGTCGCGCACTATCTCCGGGTCGGTTATGTCCTGGTTGAAGGTGGTCTCCTTGGAGATTGACTTGCGCTCGGTAAAGCGTTGGATTGTGTCAGAGGCAATGCCACAGGCCTGGGCATGGATTTTCGTACCGGCCAGGTCCCCCAGGTGGCGGCGTAAATCCAACAGGGATAGTCGACGAACGTCAGCCACGCTGCGCAGGCCGAGACGTTGCAGGATCGGTGCGCTCTTTGTCCCCAATCCGCGTAACACTGTCAGGGGTTGGGGATCGAGAAATGCTTGCACCTGGTCCGCCAGTACGATGGTCAGGCCGTCTGGTTTTTGGTACTCGGAGGCGAGTTTGGCGATCAGGCGGTTGGGGCCGATCCCCACCGACGCTGTCAATCCCACACTCTCCAGGATAAGGGCTTTGGCCTGGCGTCCTATGACATCTGGGGAGCCGATCAGACGCTGCATGCCCGAGATATCCAGAAAAGCCTCATCCACAGAGACCTTCTCTACCACCGGGGAGATACTCTCCAAGGCTGCCATGATCTGTTGCGAGACCTCAGCATAGCGGTCCATGCTTGGACGCAGGTAGACTGTCTCCGGCGGTAAGCGTCGGGCAGCCTCACCGATCGGCATCGCCGAGCGTACGCCATAGCGTCGCGCCTCGTAGGAACAGGTGGCAACCACGCCACGTTTACCCGGTTGCGCACCCACCACCAGCGGGCGCCCTTGATACTCAGGATGGTCTCGCTGCTCAATGGATGCAAAAAAGGCATCCAGGTCGATATGCATGATCAGACGTTGGGTCATGGTTTGTAGTATATAAAGACGATCTGCATGATCAATTCGTGTCGCTCAATTTAGGCGTTATCAATCGATCGGTTTATGGGAGTATTTAGAATCTAATCTCTAACGCCACCGGTTTAATGATATCACCCTTGTTTACATAGGCTTGATTGCGGCCTGCGTCCTTGGCCGCGTAGAGGGCCTTGTCGGCATGGCCGAGCAGGGTGTTGAGATCGTCTCCAGGGTGGTCATCCATACAAGCAAGGCCGATGCTTATGGTGACCTCGATCCCGACAGGATCGAGTTCCTCCACTGCTATACGCAGATCCTCGGCTCGCACTGGCGTTTCGTCACCATGAGTGACGACGACAAATTCCTCACCGCCAAAGCGGGCAGACAAGCTATCGCTGAAGCGGAGGTTCAGGAGTTTACCCATTGCCATCAGGACCTGATCTCCCATCAGATGACCCTTTGTGTCGTTGATGTGTTTGAAGTGATCCAGATCGATGATCAATACCCAACCGTTTGGGGCACTGGTGAGAAAACGCTGGCCTTCTTCGAGTAAATAGAGTCGGTTACGGGTGCCTGTAAGAGTGTCGGTAGTGGCAATTCTCTCCATGTTCGCCGTTTGCTGAAGCAGGGCGTCATACTGGTATTTGACCAGCAGCAATGCACGAACCCGAGCCATCACAACCTCCTCCACCAGGGGCTTGATGACAAAGTCGTTGGCGCCGGCGCTAAATACCTCCACCTGGGTGTTTGCTTCCTCATTGCCGGTAGTGACCAGTACCGGTAGCTGCTGCTGCGAGTAGCGTAGGCGTACGCGTAAAAAGTAGAGCAGATCGCCACCGGTCATCTCACCCTTCAGATGAAAATCGGTGATCACCAGGTCAAAGCCTTTTTCATGCTCGGCATGGGATTTTTCGAGCAGTGATTGAGCGGTTTCCACGGAGGTGACGTGAACCACCTCCATACCATGCTGTTCCATCATCTGTCGGGTTACCTTGGAGACAGTCTTGCTGTCCTCGATATAGAGGATGCGGCCGCAGAGGTCTGGATTGTGTTCCAGGAACGATTTGATGAACTGGCCGAAAGCCTTGAAACCGAGTGCCTTATCAAAGTAGTCGGTAACCCCGGCATTGAAGCCTTCGTGCAGCAGGCGTTGGTCGGCATCTGAGGAGACAACGATGACCGGGGCGTAACGGTGGCGCTTGCTGGAGCGGATGTTGCGGCAGAAGTCCAAACCGTCCATGTCCGGCAGGAGTAGCGCGGTGGTGATTAACGAATAGCGTTCCTGCTGCATACGTTGCAGGGCCTCGGTGGCGCTGGCGCAGCTGGTGATATCAATCCCAGGCATGGCACTCTGTAAGCGCCGGGTTAATACCTCACGGGCGGCGCTGGAGCTATCCACTAGCATGATTCTGTTGCCCATACTTCACTCGCAATCCTAGGTCGAAAAGTTTATTACTTGGTTACTACTCATAGAGTGTACAACATTGGCATTAACAGTGGGTTGGTAGTGGCAGAGGTGCTATGAGTCACGACCCGATTTAGGTTAGACCTGAAGTGGGTCCGATAGACTAAACTAGAGAATATGGATATCGGCTGGTCAGAATCATGTCACTGAGCAACGAGCTGGACAAAGTTTTTTTAGATGATCTAAAGCCGCTCCAAGGCGTCCCTGAGCAAACCAGACTTCGCCTGTTACGTGTGGTCGTTGTCGGCATTATTGGAATCAGCTATTTGCTGGATGCCATTCTGCTGTTCCTCTTTACCCTTACCGATACCATTTATATCCATGTGCCGCTCTATTATGGGCTGGCCGGCCTGGGACATGTGTTGACTTTTAGTTCATTGCACTGGAGTGGTTTCAGTGAACGTTTTGAAAATCCCCACATGACTTTGTGGCAGATGGTCTACGCTATCTGTACCGTGGTATTGGGGCTCATGTTAGCGCCTCAAATATCCATTTTCTTTCTTGGGCATTTAATCGTGATATTCACTTTCGGTGCCTTGAGAATCCGCTTGTTTGAGTTGATCTCGGTTTGGCTTGTCACTGCAATCGCTATCTCCCTGGCCATCGTCTTCAATCACAACGCGGTGCCCACCCTGATTTATGACGAACTGATAGTGTCTCTGCTTGTCATGGTCAGTTTTTCCCTTTTTCTGTTGCGTGCCATCGCTATTGGCTATTATGGTTACACGATGCTCATACGTATGTTCAATAAAAGACGCATATTTGAGAACGAGGCATCTCATGACGTCTTGACGGGTATTTACAATCGGCGAAATCTTAGAGCCATCCTTGCGGAGCAGTTCAGTCTCCATTCACGCAAGGCGATCCCTTGTTCCTTGGCAATGATAGACGTCGATCATTTCAAGCTTATCAATGACGGTTTTGGGCATGTGGGTGGTGATGAAGTACTCAAGGGATTGGTTGGGCTGCTTCGGCATGAGATACGTGAATCTGACAAGTTGATTCGTTATGGTGGTGAGGAATTTATTATTATCATGGCGGCTACTAATCTGTCTGAGGCCGAAATTCATCTCGAACGTATTCGTAAATGCGTTGAACAGTTTCATTGTGAAGTGCTTCCCGATGATTTTTCCCTGACCATTTCAATTGGCCTTACGGAAATGATGGAGCAGGATCAATCTGATGACCTGATTGGTCGTGCGGATTCCGCGCTCTATACAGCCAAGCGAGCGGGTAGGAACCGGACTGTGGTTCAAATAGATAATTTGACAGAAGATCATAAGCCGGTCTTTGGCGAATAGATTGTAAAAAAACGATCCCTGTCTGAACCGGTCCATCTATCTCAGTGCTAAGCTGCTTTCACTCAACGCAGTGAGTAATTGATAGGTATGGTGAACTCCCATTCATCGCGTTCCAGTTCCTCGGGAAACGGCAGCCTGCCGCTGATTTTCTCCACTGCGCTACGGGCGGCCTTGTCGAGCAATCGGCTGCCCGAGCTTTCGACGATGCGTAAGGCTTCGATGACACCATCCCGGCGGATGATGAAACCCACCAGCACCTCACCCTCTTGACGCAGGCGCACGGCCCGGCGTGGGTAACCCTTGTTACGCTCTATAGCCTTGCGCAGCATGGCCTTGTACTCCGCCTCCAGGCGTCGGATCAAGCCCACATCTACAGCGGGCACTACCGGTGGAGGGGGCTGTTTCACG
Source organism: Candidatus Thiodiazotropha sp. CDECU1 (assembly GCF_963455295.1). Classification (NCBI taxonomy): domain Bacteria; kingdom Pseudomonadati; phylum Pseudomonadota; class Gammaproteobacteria; order Chromatiales; family Sedimenticolaceae; genus Candidatus Thiodiazotropha; species Candidatus Thiodiazotropha sp. CDECU1. Next base: position 3,792,806 of record NZ_OY734020.1, on the reverse strand, counting down.
GGTTCAACAGTTTTCTCAACTGGCGGCGGCTCAGGTTTTGGCTGCGGTTTCGGTTTCGGTTGTGGCTTGGGCTTGGGTTTAGGTTTCGGCTTTGGCTTCGGTTTGGGCTTGGGTGGTGGTGGCTCGACCACCTCGGGCTCGGGTTCGGGCTCTGGTTCTACCTCCACAACAGGTTCCGGCTCTGGCTCGGGTGGCGGAGGAGGTGGGGATTGAAACATCTCCAGGCTCACCGCCAGGCGGGTATCCTGTGGAGTGTCGCTTGGCAACTGGGCGACGCCGGTCAACACCAGCGCCAGCAGCCCCAGATGGATCAGGGCGGAGATCAGAAATGCCGGCGTATGGGTACTCATTAATTGCCGCGTGCAACGATAGATAGGGTCTCCAGTTTGTTCGCCTTGAGCAGATCGATGACCGTCACGAATCGCTCGAATCGTACCGTCTTGTCCACATAGAGGACTACCGGGGTCCGCTCAATGAGGAGACTGAGATGTTCCCCAAGGGCATCCTTATCCACCGCGGCCTGGTTGAAATAGAGCTGCTCCTGGGCGTCGATGGCGATCTCCACACCCTCGATATCGCTGAGGGATTCAGCATGTTCCGCCTCGGCCAGATCGAGGTTTATCCTGCCCTGGTAGATAAAGGTCGCGGTGGTCAACACGATCGCCAGCAACACCAGCATGATGTCGATGAAGGGGATGACGTTGACCGTGTCGATGCGTTTCATGATCCCTGCATCCGCTTCCAGCGTTCGGTCAGCACATCCACTTTGCGCAGCAGGGCGTTGTAGAAGAGGATCGCCGGAATCGCCACCACCAGGCCCATGGCAGTGGCCTTCAGCGCCAGGGCCAGGCCGAGCATGATTGTCGACGGTTCGATATCGCCTCCCTGACCCAGATCGTAGAAGGTGATCAGGATCCCCATCACGGTACCGAGCAGGCCTATGTAAGGTGCGTTGGCACCGATCGAGGCGATGGTGGTCAAGTGTGCGGTGAGTGTGATATTCAGGGTATCGGCATGCTCGTAATCCGAGAGCGCTATCCGGGCGAAGAAGATATAGCGTTCAATCACGAACCAGACCATGACAAAGCTCATCAGGCCAAGCAGGCCAAAGACAAAGATATCGAGATACTGTTTTATAAACTCCACGTAGCCTCCGACTGACATCCCGGAAAAAACACGGGCCGGGATCATATTTGGATGATGCCTGATTGTAGACCCTAAGGTCTACTCACCCAAAACGATCTGCCGGCCCATACCGAGGATATAAACCTTTATTCTTCCTGATCGATACTCCTTTCCCTTGCTAATCTCGGGGTAGGTTTATGAACCCCATCCGAAACCTTGCGGTATAAACCCTCTCCATCTTTGGACACACAATATTGGCATGGTCTATACAGGCCCTAATAGAACTTGTAGCTGAGTCCAGCCCAGAACGCCCGTGGCGAGCCGGGTGAGAGAAAACGGGGGTTTTCATAATCGTCACCCAGCACCTCGTCGGCCTCGCCGTAGAGACCGAAGGTCTCGTACTCCCTGTCGAACAGGTTATCCACCTTAGCGAACAGCTTGAGGTTGTCGCTGGCCTGATACTCACCCCGCAGATTGATCAGGCTGTAGCCGTCGATCTCATCATCCAGATTGGCCTCATCGCCCCGCAGCACGATGTCCGAGCTGTACTGGAGATCGGCGCCGAGGGAGAACTTGGGGGTCATCTGGTATGTCACGCCGGCTTTGAGCAGGTTCTCCGGCAGTCCCGGCAGACGATCCCCGGATTCCACTGCGAGTTCGCCATCCACCGCGAAGGGGTTGTTGGGACTGGCGATGTTCAGATTCTCCTCGAATGTCGCCTTGAGACGGGTGTAACTGAGGAACCAGTCGAGGCGGTTGTCCACCAGGCTGCCGTTGAGGCTGAGTTCGAGACCCTGGCGTCGGGTCTCGCCCACATTGTCGAAGTAGCCCTCGTTGGTGAGTGCACCGGCGCTGATGAAGAGGATGTCATCCTCATTGGTGGTCTGGAACAGACCCACATGCCAGTTCATTCCAGGGATGGAACCCCTCAGGCCGGCCTCCCAGGTCTTTGCCACCACCTGTTCCAGGGGCGGATCGGAGAGGAAGGCGTTGGGCAGACGGCAGGGATCCTCCGGATCGGCGCAGGTCAGCTCCATGGCGGTGGGGGCGCGATTCGATTCGCTGTAGCCGGCGTAGAGGTTGACCCCCTGGTTGAGGTCGTAGGCGAGACCCAGGGCCGGATTGAAACGGGTGAAGCTGTGGTCACCGTTCAGCGCCGTGCCCAGCTGATCGCGCAGCTCGATTTCGGTCTTGTTCCAGCGACCGGAGAGGGTCAGCGCCAGCTGTTCGGTCACCGACCAGGTGTCGGTGAAGTAGAAGGAGAGGTTCTTGGTCTCGGTCTCCACCTCGGTGAAGCTCTCCTCCACGAAGATGCCGCTGCCGGTGGCCCGACGGCTGTCGTCGAGGCTGCCGAGTTCAGTGTCGGAGGAGAAATCCACCTCGCTGCGATCCGCCGCGATGCCGACGATGAGTTGGTTGTCCCGATCGCCGAGGGGCTGCAGAAAGGCCGTCTGCAGGCTCAGGCCGAAGGTGTCCTGATCGCTCTCGGAGCGGTTCACGGTGCCACCCTCCAGATCATCGTCCGCCACCACGGGATTGCCATCCTGGTCGAACACAACCTCCTCCTCTTCCCCTTCCTCTTCTTCACAGATAAAGCCTTCGTTCTCCGCCTCTTCACACTCTTCAAAGTCGGAGTCATCGCCGTTGAGGGTGTCGATCTGACTGTTGCGGAAAAAGATCGCACCCTCCAACACAATCTCGTCACCCAGGGCATGCTGACCACCCAGGCGTAGCAGGGTCGCCTCCTGTTCGGTGATGTCGGGACGGGTGAAGATCGCCTCCCGATCCTCCTCCAGCAGATCCTCCGGTAAGGCCCCGTTGCCGATCAGCTCGCTGTCGCTGAGGCTCAGGGTCAGGTCGAGGGAGCTGGCTTCACCCTGCCAGCCCAGGCTGCCGAAGAGCTGTTTCGATTCCGATGGGGAGTAGTCCCGCCAGCCATCCTCGTCGAAGTAGTTGCCGGTGATGAAATAACCAAGGTTATCCTCACTGCCGCCGATGCTGGCCTGGGCCGTGTAACGACCGAAGGAGCCACCCGAAAGCTCCACCTCCGCGCCCGGGTGGGTGAAACCGTTTTTGGTCTTCACCGAGAGGGCGCCGCCCAGGGTATTGAGTCCGAACAGGGGATTGGAGCCTGCCATCAGGTTGACCCCGGCGATGGCCGACTCGGGGATCACCGACCAGTTGACGGTGTCGCCGAAGGGTTCGTTGATACGCACCCCGTCCATGTAGACCGACATACCCTGGGGCAGTCCGATCAGCGGCGAGGCGACAAAGCCCCGGTAGAGCAGATCCGGTTGCAGGGGATTGTTCTGGGCCTCGTTGAGAAAGACACTGCCGAAACGCTGGTTGAGAAACTCCGAAAGGTCGAGGCTCTGCTGTTTCTCTATATCCTTGTCGCTAGCGGTCTCGGTATGCATCGGCAACTGGTTGCGTTCGATCTCGACCCCATGCAAGGGTGTGGTGCTGATCACGTCGATGGCAGGTAAGCGCTCATCCGCCCACCCCGTCCCGGAGCCAGATAGGACGAGGGAGGCGGAGAACAGCAACCGCATAGGATTTAATTGTTGTTGTAAAACTGCAGGCATGGTCGTTTTCTCTCTTTGTTTCAACTGCTTTGAGAGAAGTTATATGCGTTCCGCGTCCTGAGTTGAAGAGGAGCATTTCTCGGGATTTCGGGAAATCTTCCCGTACCAAATCAGAACAATTTTGAACAGTGTCACGCGTGACACTGGCAAGCATTGGGTCTGTATCTGAACAAGCGTAGGGTGCGGCTTGCCGCACCGTTAACCTAAATATGCTCGTGCCATGTCTATGTTCATGGTGCGGCAAGCCGCACCCTACGCATTAAATAAACATTTGCGTTCATTGCGGACAAATCAAAACTATTCACTCACTGGATCGATGATCCCGTGCCGAATCGCAAGGTGCACCAGCTCGGTGGTGGTCTTTACGTTGAGCTTGGTCTTGATCTGGGTGGTGTAGTTGGCCACGGTCTTGTAGCTCAGGGCCAATTCACTGGCGGTCTCTGTCGGGGTCCTGCCGTGGGCCAGGAGGTTGAAGATCTGAAATTCCCGGGTGGTCAGGCAATCGAAAACCTCGCCACCACCACCGGCCCGGCGCAGGGCCAGATTCTGCGCCAGCTCGTGATCGATGAAGGCTTGGCCCGATGCCACCGCACGGATGGCATCGACCATGATCTCCGCGGCGCTGTTCTTGGTGATATAACCCCGTGCCCCTGCTGCCAGGGCCTTCTCCACGAAGGCCGTGTCGTCATGCATGCTGAACACCAGGATTGCCGCCTCACTGTCCCGGGCAATGATGCGGCGGGTTGCTTCCAGACCGCCGATGCCCGGCAGGGACAGATCCATCACCACCACGTCGGGCAGCAATTCGGCAAAGCGCTGACAGGCCTCTTCCCCTCGTTCCGCTTCGGCAACGACCTTAATGTCAGGTACGCCGTCCAGCAGGGTGCGGTAGCCCGCGCGCACCACGGCGTGATCGTCAACCAACAGTACCCGGATTGGATTCATACACATTAACCTGATTGCCCGCGTTACTCAGCCATTGCATCAGCGGAGATACTAAAAACGCATACCTTTATATCGGCTTCCATGATGCTCATGACACCCTTCCCATGGCTGAGTATGGTAGGTGGTCAGGAAAACCTACTATTTCCCTGTCATCTGGTCTTCGAGGGGTATATGGATATCAATTGATACACCCCGGTCTGGCTCGCTGGCAAGGGAGATTTTCCCATTCAACGCCTCGACCCGCTCGCGCATGCCCAGCAAGCCCATACCCTTGCGCCTGCTGTTTTGGTCGAAACCCCGACCATTGTCCCGGATATGCAATGCGATCTTTCTGTTCGTGCCCTGCTCAATTTGGATCTCGACCTTCTCCGCCGCGGCATGCTTGGCCACATTGGTCAGCGCCTCCTGCACAATGCGATACAGGGTGATCGCGGTATCCTCATTGATTGCATCGTAGTTGCCACGAATGGTGAGGGCGCAGAAACACTCCTCCTGACGGTCGTTCCAGCCGTCCACCAGGCGCTCTATGGCGGTGACCAATCCCAGCTCCTCCAGCGCCACGGGGCGCAACCGGTTCATCATGTCCCGGACCACGCCATACATCTGGTTGCAGACCCCGATGATGGCATTGGCACCCTCCAGTTTGGCATCGGATTGCTGTCTCAGGGTTACCGCCATCGCCTTGATGGCACTGATCGATTGACCCAGTTCGTCATGCAGTTCCCGCGACAAATGCCGACGCTCCGACTCCTGCACCGAGAGCAGGCGCTTATTCAGCTGACGGTTCTCTCTCTGCTGTTCATCCAACACCTGTGCCATGTGGTTGAACTGCTGGGACAGGCGGTTGAGTTCGGGCAGGTTGAACTGGGGCAGGCGTGCGGCATAGTCCCCTGACTGAATCACCCCGAGTCCGGCGCTGATCTGGTTTACCGGCTTAAGCGAGTGGCGGATGATAATCGCCATCAGGATGATGCAGAGGAGGGTGAAAACCACGATCAAGATAACGATCGACCGCGCCTCCCGCCAGGCATCCTGGATCTCGTCCGTGGGATCGGCCAGGATGACGATCTCGCTGGTGCCGATCAGGGGACTGGCGATGCGCTTGCGATACTCCGCCGGTGGCGGTTTGACCAGGTCGACGAACCAGGTTGGGACACTCTGCCGGGGTGCTTGTTGACGCTCGCTGAAGGGATAGATGATGGTGCCGTCACCGCGCACTACGGCAATGTTGAGATGGCGGATATCGTCCAGGCGCTGCAGATGGCTGATCAGGATCTGCTGTTCCTCCGGTTGATTTTCGGCGCTACCGCTGATCAGGGCGGCGGTCATTAGTTGCATGGTCAGACGGGCGCTCGATTTTATTTCGTCCGAGATGCTGTCCCGGGTCACGTCGATGGCGTAGTAGGCACCGCTGGCAAGCATCGTCATCACAATGGCGATTACCAGCAGTATCAGGCGATGGGTCAGGGTCATTGGGAAAATCGGCCAATGGATGTCGGGAAAATATCCCATGGCATCCCGGGTATAACTGGATTATTTATTGCAACAAGCAAGCCGTACATACATTTGGAGTGAATCATGATGCCCACTGTTCGTCAAACCTTAACACTGCTCATAATAATCGCTGCCTCCCTGTTGAGTGTTGCCATCGCTGACGAAACGGGCAGGGCGACCCCCCTTGACGATATCTCTGTCACCGCCACCCGGGTGGAGAAACCCCTGGATACGGTGCCTGCCGCGGTCGGTATCGTGCAACAGGAGGAGATCCAGTTTGCCCAACCCCAGCTCGGCCTGGACGAATCCCTGACCAAGGTACCCGGTATCTTCATGCAGAACCGCTATAACTTTGCCCAGGATCTACGGGTCTCCATCCGTGGTTTCGGCGCCCGCTCCGCCTTCGGTATCCGCGGTATCAAGGTCATCGTGGATGGTATCCCTGAGACCCTGCCGGACGGCCAGGCCAATGTGGACAGTATCGATATCGGCTCCATCGGCAACATGCAGGTGATCCGTGGGCCTGTCTCCGCCCTGTATGGCAATGCCTCGGGAGGTGCGCTGCTGATCGAGTCCGAAGAGCCACCCGAAACTCCCTTTATCTCATTTCGACCAACCTTCGGTGAAGATGGTTTCCAAAAACACCAACTCAAGTTCGGTGGCACGAATGATCGCTTCGACTATCTGGTCAATTTTTCAGACCTGAGCTATGACGGTTACCGTGAACATAGTGCTACCGAACTCAGCTCCCTGAACAGCAAGTTCGGTGTCGATCTCGATGGCGGTGCCCGTTTTACGACCATACTCAACTATACCGATTCGCCCCAGGCCGACGATCCAGGCGGTCTGACCGAGGCCCTGGTGGATGAGGACCCGACCCAGGCCTGGACCCGAAACCTGAGCCTCGATTCCGGCGAGAAGCTGGAGCAGACCCGGCTCGGTTTCGTCTACGACAGGCCAATGGGGGATAGGGGAGAGCTGCGGGTACGCAACTACTATGTCTCCCGCGATCTGGCCAACCGTCTGCCCATCGGCGCCACCGGTCACGGTATCCTGCTGGATCGTTTTGCCGTTGGCGGTGGCGCCCAGTACACCCATACCGCTCCCCTGTCGGGTCACGCCAACCGCCTCACCCTGGGTCTCGACCTGGATCGCCAGGAGGATGAACGCAAACGATATCTGTTGGCAGGGGATAGTCTGGGCACGAAGATCCAGGACCAGGATGAAGAGGTGGAGAGTATCGGTCTCTATATCCAGAACGAATACAGCATCAGTGAGCGTATGGAGCTGACCCTGGGTGGCCGTTACGATCGCCTCGACTTCGATGTGGAGGACAACTTTCTCAGCAATGGGGACGACTCCGGCGATCGCAGCTTTCGTAAGTTCAGCCCGTCCCTGGGCTTGCGTTTCACCCCCAGGCCAGGACTCAATCTCTACGCCAATATCTCCCGCTCCTTCGAGTCACCCACCGCGGTGGAACTGCGCGATCCGGATGGGGCCGGCTTCAACCAGGAACTCGATCCACAGGTCGCCACCAACTATGAGGTCGGCGTGAAGGGCAGGCTGGGGAGCAAGGCCCGCTACGATCTGGCCCTGTTCACCATGGATGTCAGCGACGAGTTGGTACCCTTCGAGGTAGATGACATAGAGTTCTACGAGAATGCGGGTGAATCAAGGCGCAATGGCTTGGAGGTGCAGTTGGTGATCGAACCGGTGCAGCACCTGATCGCCACCCTGGCCTATACTTATTCCGACTTCGAGTTCGATGAGTTCATCGATGACAACGGCAACGACTTCAGTGGCAAGACCATTCCCGGTATCCCGGAAAATCTGCTCAGCGCCGATTTCACCTATACTCATCCGAATGGTGTTTACGGCCAGTTCACCGCCCTCTACGTGGATGAGATCTACGCCAATAACGCCAACACGGTAACCAATGATGCCTACACCGTGGCCGATCTGCGGCTTGGCTATAGCAAATTTATCGGTCCCTGGGAGCTTTCACCCTTTATCGGCGTGAATAACATGTTCGACAAGCAGTATAACGGCAATGTGCGCATCAACGCCTTTGGCGGACGCTATTTCGAGCCGGCCCCTGACCGGGATGTCTATGCCGGCTTGACCCTGCGTTACGATTTCGAGGGCTAAGGTAGGGTGCGGCTTGCCGCACCGAAGAGGGATAAAATTCAGGACGCAAAACAGATTGGATCCACCAATGAGGAGAACAACTATGGCGCTGACCGATACCTGCTGTACCCTGGTCCCCTACTTCAAGATCCACGAAGACAAGCTGGAAGAATTCCGTCGCCTTGGTGAACGGTTCGTGGAGAAGACCCAGACAGAACCTAAATGTATGCACTACGGTTTCAGCTTCAATGGCCTGCAGGCCCACTGTCGCGAAGGCTATGCGGATGCGGAGGGGATACTGGCCCATCTCGAAAATGTGGGGGCGCTGTTGGATGAGGCCTTTAAGATCGCCGAAATAACCCGCCTGGAGATTCACGCCCCCGCCGCCGAGATCGAGAAACTGCGCGAACCCCTGAGCGCATTGAATCCGGAACTCTTTACCATGGAGACAGGGTTTAGGCGCTGAGATCAGGCTTAAGTAATCACCCCATGTTTGATCGCCAGGCGGACAAGCTCGACAGGGGAGTTGATGTCGAGCTTCTGTCTGATATTGGTTTGATAGTTGGCGACAGTCTTAAGCCCGATATCGAGATGACTGGCGATATCCTCGGTCGTCATACCTTCGGCCAGGAGCCGAAACACCTCCAACTCTCTCGCAGTCAGTTTTTGCGCGGGATCGTCATCAACGGCGATGCTGTTCAAGGCAACTTTCTGGGCCATGTCAGCACTTAAATATTTATTCCCGACACTGGCTTGTCTGACTGCGTTTACCAGGTCATCGGTGGGACCGGATTTTACAACATATCCCATTGCACCGGCAGCCATCGACTGGATGGCATAGCTGGTATTTTCATGCATGGTATAGATGATGATCTTGGCGTCCGGCCAGTCCCCTATGATTTGTCTCAATGCCTCGAGCCCGCCCATGCCTGGCATGGAGAGATCCATGACTACCACATCAGGGGAAGATTCAGCGTAGAGTTGATAGGCCTGTTCACCATTTTCAGCTTCTCCAATCACGCTTATCTCGCTGTTTTGTTCCAGCAGCCGCTTCAGTCCGGACCTGACGACCACATGATCATCCGCCAACAGTACATTGATCGACTGGCTCACAGAAACTCTCCTGGCTTTGGAATGTTTACCTTGATGGTTGCACCTTCACCAGGCTTGGCGTCGATATCCATCTGGCCATTCACACTCTCAACCCGCTGTTGCATCCCTGAAATGCCAAAACTTGATCTCTGCTGCAAGAGATCAAAGCCCTTTCCGTTATCCGTGACCTCAAGCGAATAGGTTGCATTGCTCGCTGTCAATTTGACGCTGACATGAGTGGCTTTTGCATGCCGACTGATATTTGTCAGGCACTCCTGTAGTACACGATACAGGGTCAACTGAATGGCTTCGTCGTCCAGGCAAAACTTATTTTGGATCTGATAACTCAGGTCGGTTCCTGTATGTCTCTGTCGCCAGGAATTTACAAGCTCCTGGAGTGCATCAACAAAACTCAACTCATCAAGACCGCCGGGTCTCAAGCGCTTTAGCATGCTTCGTAGAATCACCATCATATGGCATGCAACCTCGTCGATGGCCTGGGCGCTTTTAATGCTTGAGGTCAGATCAGTAGACTGCTTTATCACTGAGGCGTCAACATGTATCGCGGTCAAATGCTGGCCGATTTCATCGTGAAGTTCTTGCGCAAGGCTCTTTCGTTCTGTCTCTTGCAGGCGGATCATTCGCTGGGTCAGGCGCTGATTGTTACGGATGCTGTTCTGCATCGTTGCCGCCATGGTGTTGAACTTTTGACTGATGCTCGCCATCTCGGGAAGCTTGAAAATGGGGAGGCGTGTTTCAAGCTGTCCTGATTCAATATCAGACAGGGCTTTGGTGATATGGGAAATAGGTCTCAAGGCGTGTGTGACAGCCAGATAGACCATGATATTCACTGCCAGGAAAACCAGTGAAATCATCGCCAGTAACATTTTTGTCTCATGCCATGCTTCAGATATTTCACTGTTGGGTTCCGGGCTGACAACAAGTTCCCCTAATTTGATTGTATCCGTGTAGACTGGCAAACGCTTTGTAGGGATATCCTGCAGTGCTGTGTACATCAGTTCTTTGAACCAGTCCGGCGTGGTTTCAATTCCTTGTTGCGCTGTTACCTCATTACTTTCTATCAAGTTATTCTCAAGATCGTAAAAAGCAATCTGAAGATGGCGGACGTTCGCTAGCTGATCCAGCTTGAATGGTGCGGATTGCTGCTGCTCGAACTCTCCGGACTGATGAATATGGCGCAACTCTGCGGCCAGCATATGCATGGCGAACACCATTGCTGACTCCAATTCGGCGCGCACATTTTGCCGCGCATTACTTACCGCCTGGATGGCGCTGATGGTTAGAATAATCAACAGTACCAGGGTCACGATAAGGTTGAGTCTGAATCTAAGGTTCACACGTTTATCCCTGAAACAAGGAAAAGGTCAGGTCATTTTAATGCTGTAGTGTCGAGTGTAGATAGGAAAAATTCCTTATCTCGATATAACACTGTTGCGAAGCTCGCCGGCTAGAAAGGCTTCTATATTTGCTGTCACGCCGTCGATCAAGCGCTGCCTTGCCTCCCGGCTGGCCCATGCGATATGCGGTGTCACGATCAGGTTGGGAATCTCGGGGTTGAGCAGCGAACTACCGTTCAGCGGTGGTTCCGTAACCAGCACGTCCACGCCGGCTCCTCCCAGTTCACCCTTGATCAGTGCTTCCGCCAGCGCCGTCTCATCCACCATACCGCCGCGAGCGGTATTGATCAGCAAGGCGTGGGGTTTCATCAGGCTCAGCTCGCGAGCGCCAATCAGGTTGCGGGTGTTTTCCGCCAATGGTGCATGCAGTGTGAGCACATCCACCTGTGGCAGGAGCTCATCCAGCGGCACTCGGTCGGGTTGTGCCGTCCCGCCGGGGCGCTGGGCCACCACTATCGTCATACCAAAGGCCTTGCCCAGGTCGGCCACCGCTCTGCCCAGTTCACCGTAACCCACCACGCCCAGGATTTTTCCCGATAACTCCCAGATGGGATAGTCCAGGAAGCAGAAATGGCTTGCCCGTTGCCAGTCGCCGCGTGTGACCGCTCGCTGATAGTTCTGCTGCTGAGTGATGAGAGAGAGAATCAGAGAGAATACATGTTGCACCACCGAGGGGGTGGCATAGCCGGTTACGTTGGTCACCGCGATGCCAAGTTCAGCGGCCGCCTCCAGGTCTACATTATTACTGCCTGTCGCTGCGATACAGATCAGTTTGAGATTTTTACAGGCTGCCAAGTGAGAACGATCGAGCACCACCTTGTTGCTGATCACCAGGTCGGCATCGGTAATGCGCTGCAGTGTCTGTTGTGGCTTGGTAACCTGGTGCCATCCCCATTCCTTGGCCATGGCCTTGAGTGGTGACCAGGTGATGTCACCTGAATCAACCGAACCCACATCCAGAAATACACCCTTGTTGAACAGCATGGCCTCCAATCCGGCTAATCTCTGGCATCATTGGTTTTGAACATGGATGGGCTCAGTACATGCTTGGAGAGCAGTCGGTAGAACTCGGTGCGATTGCGCCCGGCCAGGCGCGCCGCGTCCGTGACCCGGCCATCCGTTATCTTCAACAGACGTATCAGATACTCCCGCTCAAACTGTTGTTTCGCATTTGCGTAGGTGAGGTCGCTTCCCGGTGTCTTGTTGTGCAGCGCCCTGGCCACCAGGGCGGGTGATATGAGGCTGGTGGTGCACAGTACACAGCACTGCTCGACCACATTCACCAGTTGACGCACATTGCCCGGCCAGTCGTTGGTGATCAGCAGTTCCATCGCCTCCGGGGTAAAAGCCTCGGCGCGCTTTTTCCCCGACTGTTGTTCGAGGAAGTGGCGTGCGAGCAGTGGGATATCCTCCTTTCGCTGCCTCAGAGACGGAAGTGAGAGGCCGACCACATTCAGCCGATAGATGAGATCCTCGCGAAATTCCCCATTGGCCACTGCCTGTTCCAGGTCGCGATGAGTCGCGGAGATGATCCGCAGGTCGACCGGGATCATCTGGCTGGAACCGATCGGTCGTATCTCCCGTTCCTGTAGTACACGCAGTAGCTTGGCCTGTAGCGCAAGCGGCATATCGCCGATCTCATCGAGAAATACGGTACCGCCATTGGCGCTTTTGAGGAGCCCGTCCCGTGCCGAGACCGCGCCTGTAAAGGCGCCTTTTGCGTGACCGAAAAGCTCTGATTCGAGCAACTGTTCCGGGATGGCGGCGCAATTGATTGCCACAAAGGGCTTGTCGACACGGGATCCGGCGTTGTGGATGGCGCGGGCCAACAGCTCCTTGCCGGTGCCCGATTCTCCCTGAATCAGGACATTGGAATCGCTGCCTGCCACCAGCTGCGCCTCGGCCAGCAACGATTCCATGACCGGGCTGGCGGTGACAATCTCTCTCCTCCAGGACTCATCCTCATCCTCTTGTGTCGATTCATCGGGGAGCGGCAGGGCCACGGCGCGCTCGATCAACTGCAGCAGTGCCTTGGCATCATAGGGTTTGGTGAGATAAGCGAACACCCCGCTCTGGGTCGCCTGCACCGCATCCGGGATGGTACCGTGAGCCGTCAGCAGGATTACGGGCAGGGACGGGTCCTTGACGTGTAGATGTTGAAACAAGGCCATACCGTCCATGCCGGGCATGCGCAGGTCGGTGATCACCACCCGTGGGCGGGCAAGTGCAATATTGGCCAGGGCCTGCTCCGCACTGGATGCCAGCTCAACATGGTAGCCCGCAGATGTGAGTCGTATCGATAGTAGCTTCAGCAGATCGGGATCGTCATCAACCAGTAGTATACGGTTTCTGTTCATGGTTGCTGAGTCTCTCCAGGCAAGGGGTTCAAGGACTCCTGTATGCGGCTATTCGACTTGTCCAGGTCCTGCTCGAGCCCTTTTAACCGTTCGATTTTCTTATTCAGTTCTATGGTCTTGTTGCGTTCCGAACGGTACTGCTTTTTGAGCGCAAAATAGCGGCGATGCAGTTGTAATATCTCCAGTGTGATTTGGTCCTTCACATCCCCTTCCAGTCCGTCCAGTATCGATATGGCCCGGGTCAGCGATCTGTTGTTGTTACTTTTTTTTGTCAACAGCAAGGCAAACTCGAACCTCTCAGCGGGGTCCAGTCTATCAAACTCGGCGTCCATCCGTTGGATCAGTTGTTTTGACGAACCTGGGGACAGAGTGGTTACACGGTCCAAGCGGTCGAGTAATTGCGACAATGTTAAAACCTCCGCCTGGTCCGCGCCAGTGATGCGGGATATCTCTTTGGTATCGGTGGTGTCAACACTCTTGGTTGAATCGGATGCTCGAGTTGTATCGCTGTTGTGGGTCAGGTTGGTTGTCTCCTTTTGCCTGGTTGCATCGATTGGATCGGTTCTATGTTGTGTGCCGACCTGACCCGTTGCGGCGCAACCTGCGAGCCAAACCAGTGCCAATACCAGGCTTGCTTGATTAACGTTCATCATTTGTAGCATCTGCCTCAATGGGCAGGGTAATCTGAAAACAACTGGCGTGTGAGTTTTCATCCATCAAAGTAAGCTTTCCTCCGTGTGCTTCAATGTGTGCTCTGGCAATTGCCAGCCCGAGCCCGCTTCCCTGGATCCGACCGGGGGTCTGAATATCACCCTGGTAGAATGGCTGGAATATATAAGCCCTATCTTCCGAGGGTACACCAGGACCTTGGTCACAGATAGTGATGCGGGTTTCATCTTCCAGAATCGCTGTGCGGATTTCGATTATACCTCCCTGCGGGCTGAAACGGATTGCGTTACTGATGAGGTTATTGATTGCCATCTCCATTTTAGTTTTATCGACCTGCAGAGTAACACCTGCCACAGCAGTGGAAAGGTTGAGTTGTTTCGCCTTCAGCGAGAGGTCGAGATGCCGGGTAACCGCATCGAGCAACGACTGCAGGGAAACTGTCTCCCGTTGCTGATCTTTGCTTTGATGCAGTGCATGCTGATAGTTGAGCAGCTCTTCGATCCTTAGTCTGAGCACGCGAACACTGCCCTGCATGATGCCAAGGATTTCACTTTGCTGATGGGTGAGTTCCCCTGTTACCTCGTTGGAGAGCAGGTCCACCGCCTCCCATAAGGCAGCCAGGGGGGTCTTTAGTTCATGGGATACCTGGCGAAAGAAGCGCAGCTTTTCCTCCTCCAGTTCGATCAGGCGTTGTCTCAGCCAGTCCAATTGATTGCCCAGACTGACCATATCCCTCGGGCCCGTCACCGTTACCCTGGTCTCGAGATCGTCGTCGCCCAGTCGGCGTATGCTGCTGCTGAGTTGTCTCACCGGTCGGCTGAGCAGCCAGGAGAGCAGGGCGGCCAGCAGGAGCGAGAGGATGACGAATGCCGCACTCTGCCAGATCATGGTTCGTTGGGCGCCTTCGGTCATCCTGCGTAGATTGGCCTGCTGGCGTTGAATCAGCGTCCCCAGCTGATCTGCCATGGCGGACACGCTCTCGTGCAGCCGATCGAAAGCGGGTTTGAAGGACTCGAAACCCTCCGCGCTGGTTCGTGGAGTGCTTTTCAGTTGCTGAAACAGAGTGGATTCCTGGATGGTTATATCGTCAAGCATGGCTATCTGAATCTTGTCCAGGGACATGCTGCGCAGACTGGTGATGGTATCCAGGATACGGGCGTGGGATTTTTCGAGTCTCCCCAGAAGCGCTGGATCTTCCAGAACGTAGTACTGGCCGGATGCCCGCTGCAGGGAGAGTACGGCTTCTGCCATCTGTCTGCTTAACAGGGTCACTTCCTCGGTGATCTTCACCGAACGCCGGCCATTCGCCGCGATACTATCCAGTTGATAGCTGATGTTGAATATTCCGCCAAGGAGAGGAATTAAAACCACCAGGAATCCCCCCAGCAATAGGGAAGAGAAGGAGAAAAAACGGTTGAATCCCAACTTTGCTTGCATCGTGGGCTGGGATGATATCTGCGTACATTCCGTTTGCTCAAGTGCGAATTGACCCCCGTCATCTTTTTGACTTTCACCCACTATTGCTTGTCGCCTGCTAGCGACAAGCAATAGTTAATCTATTCAATCGGTTACGGAAAAGCATGGGCAGGTGTCTGCTACCAGCGACAACATATGCGGGTTTTGCCCTGCATCAATTCCACTGGAAGATACTATCTGCTTGATTCTATGGTGTTCTTAATAATTGGCACGCTGCGTGCCTGGTAAGTCCCGAGTTCAACACAATCTCTAATATGAGGAGGAAATCATGAAAAAGAGAACTCTGGTTATGATGATGGGTATGGTTAGCGGTCTGGCACTCAGCACAGCACTTGTTGCTGGCGGCGCTTTCACTACACTCGATGTGAATCAAGACGGTTCTATCAGCGCTGAAGAGGCTGCAGCAAGCCCAGAGCTGAGCAAGAACTGGAGCACTATCGACGCGGACGAGAATGGTATGGTCGATGCTGCCGAGTTCAGTGCCTTTGAAGGCATGGGTAGTGAAACCCCAGAGGCACCTGCTGAAGCTAAATAAGCCGGTGACCAAGTAGCCGATTGCATCGGTTACGATATTAAAGCCGCCAGGGGACTACGCTTGGCGGCTTTTTTATTGTCTATTCCAACGCGTGACTGGTGCCAGGGAGGATCTGCAACGTCATCGTTATACGCTCTGCTCCTGTTTGTCATCGGCGATTTCCAGCAACACCTCTTGTAACGGCCTCGGTTTACCGAAGTGCCAGCCCTGCCCATAGTCCACTCCAATGTTCTTTAAGACAAGACTGGTATTTTCGTCGGAAACAAACTCAGCAATCACCTGCTTATCCATGAAATGCGCGATCTCGGTTATGGAGTTGATCATGGCGTAATCGGCCGGTTTGTTGAGGATTTCCCGGACGAAAATCCCATCGATCTTGACGAAGTCAACGGGGAAATCTCTCAGATAGGAGAAAGAGGCGTAACCAGAACCGAAATCATCCAGGGAAAAGGAGCAGCCGAGGTCGCGTATTTCGTTGATGGCAGCCGCGGTGTCGCTGATATCTCCCACCAGCACGGTTTCCGTGATCTCAAAGCCGATATGTCTGGTCTGCAACGACGATGACTTGATACGCTCGATGAGCAGTTTTTTGAACCTATCGTCCCCTACCGACTTGCCCGAGAGATTGATGGAAAAAACCTGCCCCTCCGGTAATCTGTCGGCATAGGGTTCTACTTGTCGGAAGAAGGCCTCCACCACCCAACGGTCCACATCCCGCATCAGATCATACTCCTCTGCCGCGCGGATAAATCCCTGGGGCGTTTCAAGCTCTCCGGCTTCATTGCGAATACGCAATAGGATCTCGTGGTGTTGGGATAGCTTCTTCGATGCTTGCAAGGGTACGATGGGTTGCACAAAGAGCTCCATGCGTCCCTTGGCCAGGGCCTCCTTGATTGTGGGCAAGGACTCCACCAACTGTTGATGATCCTTGAAAGTGGTATCGCTCTCTGAATAGACCCGGGTACAGTTACCCCCCCACTGTTTTGACAAATTACAGGCAGCAAGGGCTGCTTGCATCAGCTTGTCCGGTCGCTGTTCTTCCGGATCGATCTCAACCACGCCAATACTTGCCGTGGCGGGGATCATCCTGCCTTGCCATGCAAAATCAAACTCGTCGATTGCCAGACGCAGCATCTCTGCAGCCTGATAGCCCTTTTCAATATCGTGTCCGCGCAACAGGAGGGAGAACTCGTCATCGCCGATGCGTCCCAGGAAACCCTTGTCCGGAAGGTAACTGAGGAGGATGTCAGTCACCGTTTGCAGCAGCTTGTCACCACCTTCAAAGCCACACAGGTCATTGACCACCTGAAATTTATCCAGATCGAGTAGCAGCAGTACACCTGCCTCATGTTCCGCCTGCAGCTGATCAATATGCCGACTCAATTCATTCTCGAAGGCACGCCGGTTACACAGGCCTGTGAGTGAGTCGATGTCGGACTCATGTTTGAAGCTGTTGTAGGTGTCGGAAAGAATGGTCTCAATGGTGCGTTCCACTATCGGCTGGGTCGACCTTTCCATTGGATAGATCTGCTGCTCTGCAAAACGTGTTATCAATTCAGGTAGCTCTACATCGAACACCTTGTAGCCATCACCATCCACCAGCAGATAACGGCCGGTTACCGGGCTCTTCCAGGCCAGGCTGAGTATCCGCAGGCTTCCTTCATCTCCCTGTTCCACCAGCCAGGTATCGAGTGCAATTTCGCTTATCCGTTTCTGCCACTCTTCATTCTCCTCCCCCTGGGTTACCGTTTTGGGGTGGATCCGCATGCCCTGAAAATAGCGGCGCAGATAAGTCTCGTCCACCTCTATCAGTGGCTGAGAGAGATTGTCGATCTTCACATCACCCTCTAACAATTGGCGCAGCTCCAGTTCAAACGGTCGCGCCTGTTCCGCGTAGATCGGATAGTCGGTGAAGCCACTGTGGACTATCGACAACAGGGTGATTTTCTGGTCGTCTGTCAGTTGACGCTTTCCTGCAGGATCGGTAAACAGTCGATGCAGCAGGTCCACGATCTGCAGATAGTTTTGCCAACCCTTACCGTCCGCTCTTTCCAGTACAGCTGTTTGTATCAGCAGGTTGACCCAACCGAAACGAAACAGCTTATCGACAACCGGGGAGATAGATTGATTGAGCAGCAGTTTCGATAGGGCCCGATAGGTTGCTACCTGTGCCTGGCGCAGTTTCTCGTCTTTGAGGCAGCGTGAGATAGAGAGCTTTCGATTGGACTCAAAGCGCTCGTGCTGTTCCTGGCATAGAGCACCTATCTCCCGAGTCACATCGTCCACATGATCATAACGACCACTCTCAACGGCTTCAGTGATAGTCTTCAACTGGTGTGACTCACGGTCGCGCAGGATAGAGCTACGGGTTCCTGTGTTGATATAGGGTTTCAGGGATTCGACAGAATCGAGCAGGCGTCTTACCGGGTGGTCCTCATTGTCCAACAGGCTAGTGTCCTGCAACACTGCCTCGACAACAAGAAACTTGAGACTTATCAGCAACGAACGTAATTCTTCAGTGATCAGAGGATCCTTGCTCAATGTGGCTATCAGCTGCTCACCGGCGCCGATGGCAGCACGGGCCTCGTCTGATAGGTCTACCGGTTTGCTGCTCTCCTCCTGCAATAGGTGTTGCACCTGCTGTTGTAGTGTTGTCGCCTGCAACCGGGAGAGTGAGGCCAGGCTCGACATCACATCCTTGCGTTCGGTTTCTGTCATGCTTTGTGTTGACGTCTGGTTAGCGTCAACCGAATTGAGATTATTTAAAGCGGTGAGGTTGTCAATGGGACTGCTGCCCACATTGACTGGTTCAGGTGATTTGACGATGGTCCAATGTTCCTGGATCTCCCGCTCAAGATCGATAATCTTCTGCTGTCGCAATAGCTGTAACAGATCCTCATAGAGCACACCGATATCGGTCAGCAGGGTCGTGCAAAACGTATTCAGCAGTAACCTGGTGATTTGAATATCAAACTGATAACCATCCAATATTTTTTTCAGGATCGTTAGCAAACTGATCGGTGCAATCGGATTGAGCTCATTGTGTACATTGTCCTGACACAGGTAGCTGAGCGCATTCTCAACATGAAACAGGCTGTGTGAGTTATCGGACTCTATGCGCCGCGCCAATTTGTTGATCAGAATCCATGTATCGACCTCTTGGGTCTCAACCAGTGCCAACTCTTCAGGTTGGTTGGATGCGGATTCATCTTCGTCAGGCTGCTTTCCGGCCAATAATGTAAAGTTTCTTCCTGCCAGTAGAAGAAAGCGTTCGCTCAGGGTTGCGTGGTCCTGTTCCATGCTGTTGAGTGTATAAAACAGGGACGACTCCTCCTGAGGATCACTGGTATCTGCGATCAGATGCTGAAGCGCTTGCTGTGCCTGAGAGAAAAAGACCTCAAGGCCGGCTTCTAGAAAAGGGTGTGTCTTATCCCTGAGCTGGTTTAGCAGTTCCCGGCTTTGGCTTGGATTGCAGGCCCTTCGGTCATTTTCATTGCTTGTCGCAACAGCAGATATGGTTGTCTGCGCATACAGAGATTGATAGAGCTTCTCGCCATCACTGTCGCAAAATGAGAGCCCCATGCCTCCACTGTTGAAGAAGACAACCTCGGCGCCTACCTTGAGTGATTCATTGGGGACTGAGAGCAGAACTGGCTGTCGTTCATGGGCCGGTATGTAACCTTGAGGCAGCACGGCGCGCAGTTTCTCGTCCGTACATTGCAGATAGACGCCACCCTGGGAAAAATTGAGCATACGACAATCCGGGTAGACATGAGACTGATATTCGATTGTGGCCGGGATGTCTATGTCCAGTCGCGGATGTCGCCTGCGATTCCGTTGCTCTTCCAATTCAGATTCCTATGGGCAAGAATAGTGGTTCAGCCAGTTACATAGCTGACAATAGGTTCATCGGCCGAGTATGGGACAGGCTTTAATGCTGTTTAATCAAGCCAGGAATGAAAGTAACTGTAACACCCTGTCAGATATGAAAAACCGTCAATCGAGCAGGTTGATGGCGGTTTCGGCAGCGGAGATGAATGGCGCGCCCGACAGGATTTGAACCTGTGACCCCCGCCTTCGGAGGGCGGTACTCTATCCAGCTGAGCTACGGGCGCGGAGTAGGTAGCGTAGTGTAACGAATAGCCAAAAATTAACAAGAATAGGGTTAGGCGATGAAGTCGGTTCGAACTTTTTGCCGCCTGTGGGTATAATCGCCGGGTTTTGCGAACAGCCCAGGACCTGGGCCTCAAGAGTTACAACGGAGGAAGAAGCCCGTGAAGATCAATGCCCTTACCCTGTCTGCCCTTATCGCCCTGACCGGTCTATCCAGTCAGTTGCTGGCCGAGGAGCGGGCAGATGTGCTGGAAAGAATTGCCCCCATCGGCAAGGTGAATGTTGAGGGCGAGGCCCAGCCTGCCGCCGCGCCTGCCGCGGCAACTGAGACTGCAGCTGCAGAGCCTGCCGCCGCTGAAGCTCCGGCTGCCGAGACACCCGCCACAGACGCCGCCGCTCCAGCCGCTGCACCTGCAGGTGGCGGTGATCCCCTGGCCCTGGCCACCCAGTCCGGTTGCATGGCCTGCCATCAGATCGAAACCAAGGTGGTCGGTCCGGCCTACAAGGAGGTTGCCGCCAAATACAAGGACGATGCCGCCGCCCTGGATATGCTGGTGGGTAAGGTGAAGAGCGGTGGTGTGGGCACCTGGGGCCAGATCCCGATGCCCCCGAATGCCCATGTCTCCGACGACAATATCCGCACCATCGTTACCTGGGTGCTGACCCACTGAGGCGCTATCAGGCCATTTCTTGCACTCGTGCTATCTGTGTGCGGGTATCTGGTTCCTGCGTAGGGTGCGGCTTGCCGCACCAGATCCCATGTATCAGCTTGGTACGGGTGTATCTGGATGGTTAACGGTGCGGCAAGCCGCACCCTACGCTTTGAAATACCATTTGTGTTTATTTACCGTCTGCTCAAGAGAGCAGGGATTTCAGGTTGGCCAGGTGGGCCGTGCCCCGCTGCTGTTTTTGTTCCGGGCTGAGTTGGCTGTTGCGGCCCTCCCAGTTCAGGTCCTCTTCGGGTAGCTCCTGGAGGAAACGGCTCGGCTCGCAGGGGATCATCTCGCCGAAGCGCTTGCGTTTGGCGGCATAGGTGAGGGTCAGGCTCTGTCGGGCGCGGGTGATGCCCACATAGGCGAGGCGTCGCTCCTCCTCGATGTTCTCCTCCTCGATGCTGCTGCGGTGGGGCAGCAGCTCCTCCTCCATGCCGACCAGGAATACGTGGGGAAACTCCAATCCCTTGGCGGCGTGCAGGGTCATCAGGTGGACCTGGTCCTGCTGCTCCTCCTCATTCTGTCGTTCCAGCAGGTCCATCAGGGTCAGGTGGTTGACCATCTCCTCCAGGCTCTTCTCCTGCAGCTCGCCATGGTAAAGGGCCTTGATCCAATCCAGCAGCTCGGTGACATTCTCCATGCGTCGATCCGCCACGCTGTCGCTACTGGCATTCTCTCTGATCCAGTCCTCGTATTCGATCTCCCGTACCAGGCCACGGACCGCATCCACCGGACTCTTTTCAGCCTCTCTCGCCCGTACCTCAATGAGCTGGGTAAAACGCTGCAAGCGGTCATAGGCGCGAGGATTGAGTGTGCTCTGCAGTCCCATCTCCCCACAGGCAGGAAGCAGATTGATCTCACGTTGACGGGCATAGGCACCCAGTTTTTCAAGGGTATTGGGACCTATCTCCCGGCGTGGGGTATTGATGATCCGCAGAAAGGCGCTGTCGTCATCGGGATTGGCCAGCAGTCGCAGATAGGCCATTACGTCCTTGACTTCCGAACGGGCGAAGAAAGAGGTGCCACCGCTGAGAAAATAGGGGATGCTATGGCTGCGTAGTGCCTTCTCGAACAGTCTGGCCTGATGGTTGCCGCGGTAGAGGATGGCGAAATCCCTGTTGTCCGCCTTTGCCGTGAACTTCAGGTGGATGATCTCCGAGACCACCTTCTCCGCCTCCTGCTCTTCGTTGCGGCATTCGAGCACGCGCAGTTCCGCACCGGGACCGAGATCGCTCCAGAGTCGTTTGTCGAAGACGTGGGGATTGTTGCTGATCAGATGGTTGGCTGAGCGCAGGATACGTCCGCTGGAACGGTAGTTCTGCTCCAATTTGATCAATTTCAATTGCGGGTAGTCGGACTGCAGTTTCCCCAGATTCTCTGGGCGTGCTCCACGCCAGGCATAGATCGACTGGTCATCGTCGCCCACAACAGTGAACGCGGCACGTACCCCCACCAGGAGTTTGACCAGTTCATACTGGGCCTGATTGGTGTCCTGATACTCATCCACCAGCAGGTAGCGGATGCGGTTCTGCCACACCTCGAGGATCTCCGGATGTTGCCGAAACAGGAGCACTGGCAGCAGGATCAGATCGTCAAAATCGACGGCGTTGAAGGCTTGTAAATTGCGCTGATAGGCGGCATAGAGATGCGCCTTTCTGGCCTCCAGGTCGTCCACCGCCCCATGCAGCGCCTGGTCAGGGGTGACCAGGTCGTTTTTCCAGTTCGAGATGGTCCACTGGATTGCGTTGAGTGCAGACTCATCCCCCAGGTTTTCTCGGCGCAAAAGCTCTTTCAAGAGTGTGTCGCTGTCCTGTTGATCAAAGATGGAGAAACCCGCTTTATAGCCAAGTTGCTTCACCTCCCGACGCATAATATTGAGGCCTAAGGTGTGAAAGGTGGAGATGGCCGGGCCCCCATCATTGTTACTGCCGAGCATGCTGGCGACACGTTGTTTCATCTCCCGCGCCGCCTTGTTGGTGAAGGTGACCGCTGTGATCGACCTGGGATGCATGTCGCAGTGCTTGATCAGGTGGGCGATCTTGGCGGTAATCACACGTGTCTTGCCGCTGCCGGCTCCGGCGAGTACCAGCAATGGGCCGTCGATATAGTTGACCGCTTCCTGTTGACGCGGATTGAGCTTGGACATGAATTACGGTCTTCTGCTGATCAAGGTTTGCTGGTTTTGAATCGATATGCGGGAGGTTACGCAGTGATGGGGTCCATTTCAACAACCTGGGTTGCTTGCTATGATGAGCAATTTATGCCGCACTAAAATAACCACAACGAGTGAACACCTGATGGCAATGACCAGAGACCGACGCCGTACACCCAGGGGAGGCAACGAACGCCAGTTGACCCGTGAATCATGGCGGGTATTCCAGATTATGGCTGAGTTTGTGGAAGGCTTTGAGCAACTGGCTCAGATCAGTCCATCGGTGAGTTTTTTCGGCTCCGCCCGCACCCCCCGTGACCATCATCACTATGCCCTGGCGGAGGAGATTGCACGACTGTTGTCGGACAGTGGTTTCTCTGTGGTCAGTGGCGGTGGCCCCGGTATCATGGAGGCGGCGAACAAGGGGGCCTTCGAGGGGAAATCCACCAGTATCGGTCTGAATATCCAGCTCCCCATGGAGCAGGCGGGGAATCCCTATCAGGATATCGCCCTCAACTTTCGCCATTTCTTTGCCCGCAAGGTGATGTTTGTGAAGCATGCATCGGCCTATGTGGTACTCCCGGGTGGCTTTGGCACCCTGGATGAGATGGCAGAGATTCTGACCCTGGTACAGACGGGCAAGACCCGCAAGATCCCGATTATCCTGGTCGACGGGGCATTCTGGCAGGGATTGCTGGATTGGTTTCGCGATACCCTGTGTGAGGCGGGTACCATCAGCCCCGAGGATCTCGATCTGATGCAGGTCTGCAATCAACCGAAAGAGGTGGTGGACGCGATATTCGCCCACTATGAAACCCGTCGATTCGAGCCCTCGCCCGCAGAGCAGGAGATTCTGCTCGAACTGTAAACTTGGTGGCTGTTAAACTATCTAAAAAACAAGCCAGCCCGGCCGGTATGCACCTCCCAGGAGGGAGAAGATGTCAAATTACAATAATATGATCCTTCCAGCACTGCTCTGTCTGGTGCTGAATTCCACTCGCCTGGCGGCAGCGGAGGAGCAGGGAGTGCCTGCACCACCGGATCTGCCCCTGCCTGATGTGATCGTGGACGGGGAGGTGATCGAACCCGACGTGACGATCATCAAACGCGAGGAGGGGACCATCTACGAGTACCGGATCAATGGCCAGCTGTATATGGTGAAGGTCCAGCCCGATGCCGGTCCGCCCTACTACATGGTTGATCGGGATGGGGATGGTGAATTCGATTCCCGCTCCAGCGATCCGACCAATATTTCAGTACCGCAATGGATATTGATGCGTTGGTAGTGGTTCGAAACGCTTTATGAAAGGTGTGTTGCCCCTACTCGAACGGATAGCCTCGCTGTTCGAGGTCATCAACGAGTGGATGGGGCGGGCCATCTCCTGGCTGAGTCTGTTGATGGTGCTGGTCACCTTCACCGTGGTGGTATTGCGCTATGCCTTCGATCTGGGCTGGATCTGGCTGCAGGAGTCGGTCACTTTCATGCACGGGGCACTGTTTCTGGTGGGCGCCGCCTATACCCTGAAGCATGATGGGCATGTTCGGGTGGATATCTTTTTCCAGGGTTTCTCAACGCAGAAAAAGGCCTGGGTGGATCTCCTGGGAAGCCTGTTGCTGCTGATGCCGGTGTGTCTGTTTATCTTCGTGGTCAGTTGGGGCTATGTGGCCCAGTCCTGGTCCCTGCATGAGGGCTCGAGGGAGGCCGGAGGGCTGGACGGGGTCTACCTGTTCAAGAGTCTGATGCTGTTGATGGCGGGGCTGCTGCTGTTGCAAGGGGTGAGCACGGTTATCCGTTGTGTGTCGCGTCTGCTTGGCAAGGTCGATAGGGTAGAGGCGGGCAGCGATGGCTGAATATCTGCCGCTGATCCTGTTTCTCGTTGTCTGCCTGGTCCTGCTGCTGGGTTACCCGGTTGCCTTCTCTCTCGGCGGCACGGCATTGGCATTCGCCTGGTTCGGCAGTGTGAACGGCTATTTCGATGATGCGTTTCTGCAGGCCCTGCCGAATCGTCTGTATGGCATCATGACCAATGAGACATTGATTGCGGTGCCCCTGTTCGTCTTCATGGGTGTGATGCTGGAACGCTCCCGGGTGGCGGAAAATCTGCTCGATACCATGGCTGCGCTGTTTGGTCCGCTACGGGGCGGGCTGGGTATATCGGTAACCCTGGTAGGCATGCTGTTGGCCGCCAGTACCGGCATCGTCGGCGCCACGGTGGTCACCATGGGTCTGCTGTCGCTGCCCACCATGTTGAAACGGAACTACCATCCGGCAATCTCAAGCGGCGTCATCTGCGCGGCAGGAACCCTGGGACAGATTATTCCTCCCTCCATCATCCTGGTGCTGTTGGGTGATGTGCTCTCTGCCGCCTATCAACAGGCGCAATTGGATATGGGGATCTTCTCGCCGGATACGGTCTCCGTGGGCGATCTGTTTGTTGGTGCCATGGTGCCCGGCCTATTGCTGGTGATGCTCTATCTTGTCTATTTGATCATCGTCGCCTTCGTCAAGCCCGATACGGTGCCCGCCATTCCCCGCTCTGAGCGGGAACAGGAACAACGACTGCTGCTGCGGGTGGTCAAGGTGCTGATGCCGCCACTGCTGCTGATCGTTGCCGTGCTCGGCTCCATACTTGGCGGTTTAGCCACCCCCACCGAGGCGGCATCCGTGGGTGCGATCGGGGCGATATTGCTGGCAATCAGTCAGCGTCAGTTCAACCTGACCACCTTGAAAGAGGTGATGATCGGCACCACCAAGGTGACCAGTATGGTGTTCATGATCTTTATCGGCGCCTCCCTCTTTTCCCTGGTGTTTCGCGGCTTCGGGGGTGACGATCTGGTGACTGAGCTGCTGACTGACCTGCCAGGGGGTGTGATCGGCGCCATGGTGGTTGTGATGCTGGTGATGTTCCTGCTTGGCTTTATTCTCGACTTTATCGAGATCACCTTCGTGGTGGTGCCGATCATCGGTCCGATACTGCTCTCCATGGGACTGGATCCGGTCTGGCTCGGGGTGATGATTGCCTTGAACCTGCAGACCTCCTTTCTGACTCCCCCATTTGGTTTCGCACTCTTCTACCTGCGCGGTGTCGCACCACCAGAGGTGACCACGGGCGCCATCTACCGGGGAGTGGCACCGTTCATTGTGATTCAGCTGATAATGCTGGGGCTGCTCGCCTACTGGCCGGAATTGGCAACCTGGCTGCCTGGTGTTGTATACGGCTAGCCCGAATCTACGCATAGGATTCGTTATGACCGCATTAGGGAGCCGGAGTGTGAGGCTATTGACTCAATCCCCGGCAGCCCGGGGATTGTGTCAATTGGTGTGGGTTTATGGGTAAATCAGTCTAGCGGTATGCGGATCTTCTGCCCGGGATAGATCAGGTTGGGGTCTTTGATGACCTCCCGGTTTGCCTCGAAGATTTTCGGGTAGGCGGATGCATTACCGAGGAAGCGCTTGGCGATGGCAGAAAGGGTGTCGCCACTCTCAATCGTATAGTACTCGACCTTGGCCTGTTGTTGTGGCGCAGTCACCCCGTCGACGGTCACTTCGCTGACACCCTGCACATTACCGGCAATCAATACCGTCTTTTCCAGTGCGTCGGCACTATCCGCGTTACCAGACAATACAACCTTGCCATCCTCAAAGCTGACATCCAGGTCCTTGATGCCCGGATTGTCCGCTTCGATCTGTTGTTTAATCTTCTCAGCAGGATCATCATCCTTGCCGAACAGTTTTTTTCCTAGGTTTGCAGCAAAATCAAACAGCCCCATTGGATTCTCCTTCTTGATTGTTTCCTGAACCTGTCGTTCCGGAGTTACGGTTATATATATAGAGTCGAGTACGTTACAGTGAAGGTCGGAATAGTTCTATCCCTGGGTATTCCAGCCACAGGTGTGAGTCAGTCTTTCAGGACGAAGGTTACCTTCATTGTTACCCGGAACTCAGTGACCTTGCCATTATTGACGGTTACCTGTTGATCCTTGACCCAGGCGCTTTTGATATTCTTCAGTGTCTTATTGGCGCGTTTGATACCTTTAGTGACGGCATCGTCAAAACTCTTGTTGGATGAGGCGATAATTTCAGTAACTTTTGCGACTGACATGTTGAGGTCTCCTTTATGGAATTTATTTTTACGATCAGCGATCCACCTTGGTGATGGCGCGAAGCCACACGGTCTGACTCTCCAAGCTTAGGCAACTGGCGCGCGCTATACTACGTCCTCTTTGTTGGGTTGTAGTGACCGCAGAATTCGTTGTTTCGCTAGATGCGAAACTGTGGTCCGGTGGCTATGGTTGGTGCTACAGACCAGCTTGTAGCATAAGGTACTGGGATGCTTCCCAACAGCTGAAGCAATCAAAAGACACAAAAATTTTCAATCAGTTGGCTGGGTGTGGGAGCTGTAGCGGTTAACCGCTCAATGCCTGCAGTAGTTTCTTCAATGCCTGTCCCCGGTGACTCAGGCTGTTCTTTATTTCAGGTGCAAGTTCCGCGGAACTGCAGTCATGGGTGGGGACATAAAAAATCGGATCATAACCGAAGCCATTCTCTCCCCGTGGTTCGGTCAGTATCTGACCCTCCCATGTGCCCTGACAGATGATCGGGGTCGGATCCTCGGCATGTCGCATATAGACAAGCAGACACTGAAATCTGGCATTGCGCTGATCGTCGGGTGTCTGTTTGAGGTGAGCCAGCAGTTTTTGTAGATTCGCCTCATCTGTCGCGCCTGGGCCTGCGAATCGGGCGGAATAGATGCCGGGTGCGCCATTCAATGCATCCACCTCGATACCTGAGTCGTCGGCAATGGCCGGTAATCCGCTCAGGCTTGCTGCATGACGAGCCTTCTTGATGGCATTCTCAACAAAGCTCAGCCCATCTTCAATTGCATCTGGAATACTAAACTCTTTTTGGGCTACGACGGTGATATGTTCACTGACAAGCAATTGGTTGATTTCGCGAACCTTGCCCGCATTGTTACTGGCAAGCACGATTTTTTCGCCTTTATGGTGTGTACTCATTCCTGTCTACCTATTCCTATCGTTTACGAGATATCCCTAATCGGCTGACTATCCTTTTACATATCAGTATCGATTATCCTGCTCGCTATCAATCTTTAATCGTTGAGTGCGTTGTTCTGGATTTGGATGATCTGTGCTATCCCTTGCTGGGCGAGGTCAAGCATGGCGTCCAACTCACCACGGCTATAGGCGGCGCCTTCGGCAGTGCCTTGGACCTCGATGAAACCACCGCTGTCACTCATCACTACATTCATATCGGTTTCGGCATTTGAGTCTTCGGCATAGTCAAGATCAAGCACCGGTTTACCGTTGTAGATACCCACAGAAACAGAGGCGACCATCCCCAGTAGGGGATCGTCATTTAGCAGCCCGAGTCTTCGGGTATGGTTGATGGCATCCACCAGTGCGACACAGGCACCGGTAATGGAGGCGGTTCTTGTACCACCATCGGCCTGGATCACATCACAGTCAAAGGTAATGGTTCGCTCGCCCAAACGTTTGAGGGCCACTGCGGCACGCAGAGAACGACCTATCAGGCGTTGTATTTCCAGGGTGCGGCCGCCCTGCTTTCCCCGGGCCGCCTCTCTTCCCATGCGGTCTGTGGTGGAACGGGGCAGCATGCCATATTCCGCGGTAATCCAACCCTGACCGCTACCTTTGAGAAACCGTGGTATCTGTTCTTCCACGCTGGCGGTGCAGATGACCTGGGTGTCACCGAAACAGACCAACACCGAGCCCTCGGCATGCTTCGTATATTGGCGGGTAATGGTGATCGGTCGCAGTTCGTCAGCTTGGCGTGAGGATGGTCTCATCAGAGAATCGGCTCCATTAGATCTAGCGTGCTCCGGCCTGATTTGTACAAACCGCACTGATTATCGGGGGCGACATTATGGGTGAAAGAGGAGATGTTGTCAGCTTTTCAGGGAAATTGTCACAATTCGGCGTGTGATAATGGCGGGTTGGAAGCATGTGCCACTACCAGCGTAGGGTGCGGCTTGCCGCACCATAACCCTGCATCAGCGTGGCACGGGCGTATCTAGAGGTTTAGCGGTGCGGCAAGCCGCACCCTACACTTTTTTACAGTAGATCATTTTAATGATGGTGATCTTCAGCCACGGCCGCCGATGATGGATCCGAGGATGCCGCGAACGATCTGTCTTCCCAGCTTTGAGCCGATGGCCCGTGCCACCGACTTGGCAAAGGCCTCGCCAACGCTCTGCCGCCTGGAGCCGCCACTGCGTCGGCTGGCCTTTTTTTGTGCTTTCTCTTCGGCCTCCCGTTTCGCCTGCTCCTCCCGACGCTTTATCAACTCCTGTTCACGTTTCTTCAGCATTTCATAGGCTGACTCCCTATCGACCTCGGCACTGTAGGTGCTGCTGAACGGTGAGCGCTTGAGGATCTTGTCACGTTCAGCCTGATCGATGGGGCCGAATTGGGAGCGGGGAGGGGCCATCAGGGTCCGTTCAACCATGCTGGGTACACCTTTTTTGTCCAGAGTGGAGATCAAGGCTTCACCCACACCCAGATTGCTGATCACCTCCACGGTATCGAAGGCCGGGTTTTCACGGAAGGTCTCTGCCGCGGCCTTGACGGCCTTTTTATCCCGCGGGGTAAAGGCCCGCAGGGCGTGCTGAATACGATTGCCCAATTGGCCGATGACCTCATCCGGCACGTCATTGGGATATTGGGTGATAAAAAATACACCTACCCCCTTGGATCGGATCAACCGCACCACCTGGGTGATCTTTTCCAGGAGTGCCTTGGGTGCGCTGCTGAAAAGCAGGTGTGCCTCATCGAAAAAGAAGACCAACTCGGGCAGGTCCGCGTCACCCCTCTCCGGTAACTCCTCCATCAGCTCGGAGAGAAGCCACAACAGGAAGGTGGCGTAGATACGTGGAGAATGATACAGGGTGGTGGCATCAAGAATGCTGACCACGCCGCGACCGGAAAAATCCGTCTGCATGAGATGCTCGATCTGAATCGCCGGCTCACCGAAAAAGATCTCGCCGCCCGCCTCTTCCAATACCAGCAACCTGCGCAGAATGGCGGTTACGCTCTGTTTGGAGACTCGGCCGTATTCCCTCTCCAGTGTTTTGCTATTGTCCGCAACCCAATTCAGCATCGATCTCAGGTCCTTCAGATCGAGCAACAACAATCCCTCATCGTCGGCCAGACTGAAGGCGATCTGTAACACACCTTCCTGGGTCTCATTCAACTCCAGCAGGTTGGCCAACAGGGTCGGTCCCATCTCGGATACAGTGGTGCGGACGGGGTGCCCCTGCTTACCAAAGACGTCCCAGAAAACCACTGGGGATGCCTCGAATTCATGGCCTTCGATCTTGATGTAGTCCAGCCGCTCGGTGATTTTAGGATGTGTCTTGCCACTGCCCGCGAGACCCGACAGGTCTCCCTTTACATCGGCGGTGAATACCGGCACCCCCAGGCGAGAGAAGGCCTCGGTCAGTACCTGTAGCGTGACAGTCTTACCGGTGCCGGTGGCGCCGGTAATCAGGCCGTGTCGGTTAGCCATGCCCGCATTGAGCAGGATCTGTTGAGTACCATTGCCGCCAAGCAGGATCATGTTGTCTGACATCTTTATTCTTCCCGGGTCGCGAGTTGACAAATATTTAACATTCTCGACTGTTCTGCATCTCTTTTTCGGTTAGACTCAGCCAACGATAGCTTGAGAGTCCACCCTTCGGAGACCACTATTTATCATGCCAGATGGGATTTGGCGAATCGATAATCCTGGGTACTTTAAAGAGATCAGTCAGGTCATGTGAGTTGATACTGTAAGCAACCCTTGTGAAAATAGCATTTAGTTAGCGGCATAACTGCACTTGTTCACGCCGATGTACCCTAGTAGACAAACCCCTGGGAGAGTGGCCGAGTCGTGGGGTCGAACAGGTCCTCCTTGATCACGACTGGAGAGTTGAAATGCGTTGGAGAGGTCAGCGAAAAAGCGACAATATCGAAGATCGCCGCAGTATGCGGGCGCCAACCCGAATGGGTGGCTTAGGTGGTGGCGGTGGCGGATTGCTGAATCTACTGCCCGCTGTGTTCAAGCTGTTTGGTTTCAAGGGTGGAGTGGTCGCGGTATTGGCGATCGGCGCTTACGCTTTGATGAGCGGAAACCTTGGCTCCATGCTCGGAGGAGGGGGGCAGGATAACCTTTCCGAATACGAGGGTGGGCCGGTCAAGCAGAGCGCCGAAGAGAAGACACTGGTGGACTTTGTCTCTGTTGTACTGGGCGATACCGAAGAGACCTGGCATCAGCTGTTCAAGCAGATGGGAGGGCAGTATGAGGAGCCGAATCTGGTGCTGTTTCGTGGCGCCACCAAGACCGCTTGCGGTTTCGGTCAGGCAGCGATGGGCCCTTTCTACTGTCCAGGCGACCACAAGGTCTACATCGATCTCTCTTTTTACAGCGACTTGAAAAATCGCTTCAAGGCACCCGGGGATTTTGCTCAGGCCTATGTGATTGCCCATGAGGTTGGACATCATGTGCAGACCCTGCTGGGAATTTCCCAAAAGGTACAGAAGGCCAAGCGTTCCCTGAGCGAGGTTGAAGGCAATAAACTATCTGTCCGCCAGGAGTTGCAGGCTGACTGCTTCGCGGGGATCTGGGCCTACCATGCCAAGCATTCACGTCAGTTACTGGAATCGGGGGATATCGATGAGGGGCTGAATGCGGCAAGCGCAATCGGCGACGATCGCCTGCAGAAACAGTCGCAGGGTTATGTCAGCCCGGACTCTTTCACCCACGGCAGTTCTGCGCAACGTGTCAAATGGTTCAAGACCGGCTTTAAGGGGGGTGATTTGCAGCAGTGCGACACCTTCTCCGCAAAATCCATGTAGCAGAAAAAACTTTTATATCAGCTTAAGGGTGATCCGCCTGAGAGGTCGTGACGAGAATTAAAGATTATAAGGGAGGGTTAACTATGGGTATTATTTCCTGGATAGTGCTGGGACTGATCGCAGGTGCATTGGCAAAGTGGATCATGCCTGGCAAGGATGGCGGTGGTCTGATCATAACCACATTGTTGGGGATAGCTGGTGCCATGGTTGGCGGTTATATCGGTTCATTTGTCGGCTTGGGTAGTGCCAGCGGATTGAGTATCGCCAGCATTCTTACCGCTACAGCAGGTGCATTTCTTATCCTCTTCGCCTATCGGTTGATCAAGCAACCCGATAAAGAGAAGGATATGGGCGGAACGTCTGAATAGCTACACTAGGGTCTATTCAACATCGAGATCGTCGACAAACTTGCGCAGGTCTTTGATGGCTTTTGTCACGTCGACCTGTTCCGCTGGTGGGGTAAGGAGGTCCCGTCGTTTTCGCGAAAGGGACATACTGAAATCAGCGGGTGCCAGCTTGGACTCCGTCTCCCGCCATTTTAAAGCAACGACGGTGACATTGTCGCTCTCAGGATGGCTTGTGGCAGCGGCCTGATTGGCCAGCTTGGCGACCTTTTTAACCAAGGAAGCCTGTTTTTTGTAGAGGGTGTCCACCATGGGGCGCTCTGCCAGCGGTCCCCAAAAACCGTCGCTGCAGAGCAGCACCACATCCCCTTCGCTGAGTTCATGGGGTCCGCTGAGTTCCGCAACCGGATGATTGTTGGTGCCCCCCAGACAACGGGTCACATAGTTTCGAAATTTATGCGTGTGTACCTGTGCTGCTGAGATAAGTCCCTGTTGGCGCAGATGTTCCACGTAGGAGTGATCGTCGGTGCGGATATGGATGACACCGTTGCGCATGACATAGAGTCGGCTGTCACCGATATGCGCCCAATAGGCGTTATCCTCCTGAACCAGGCACAGGACGCCTGTTGTGCGGGGTTCGATCGGTGGCTCCTGCAGGCTGCCGAATTCGAGGATCTCCCGATGACTCATCTCCATCAGGCCGGAGAGAAAGAAGCGGGGATTGGAGATGGGCTTGCGACTGGTGAGGAACGCCTTACGCGCATTATCCATCAGAATCTGTGCCGCCTTCTCTCCTTTCGGATGACCGCCCATGCCATCCGCCAGTGCCAGTAGTATGGCGTCGGGCGCCTCCATGATCAGGTAGCGATCCTGATTCGTGGAACGGTCTCCGATGAGAGTGTATTGTGCTGTCTCGTATTTCACGATAGCGCCCTTTTCTCCTCAATCAGGTCTGATATGGCGCTTTCGCTATCCAGCTTGTCGGCCTGCAGTGCCTGCAGCAGTTCGCCTGCGTTCTGCGGCCGTTTCTCGTACTCAATCTCCATCGCCCAGTCGATCGCCTCCAGCATGCTTGCCGGGTAGCGGCGGCGATATATTCTGGCTGCCGGTTTCAGCTTCTCCTTGGCGTGGCGTTCAATCGCGGATGGGGGTGCTTTGCCGTCGAGACAGGCACGCATACTGGCGCCGATGGCGTAGACATCGCTCCAGGGACCCACATTGCCGGACTGGTAATATTGCTCCACAGGTGAGAAGCCTGTGGTGACAACGCGTCCGGTACGACTGCCTTCATTTTGCACTTCATGCACGGCGCCAAAATCGAGCAGCAGGGGATTGCCCCCGGTGCGCAAGTGAATGTTGCTTGGTTTAATGTCCAGATGCAGCAGGTGGCGTGAGTGGATCTGGTTGAGGGCATCGAGTATCGGGGGGAAAACGGTCATCAAAAAGCGGGTGCTGAGACTTCCGCTACGTTTCTTGATATAGCTGGCAAGGTTTTTACCCCGTTCATGGTCCATCACCAGATAGCCGGTGTTGTTGGCTAGAAAGAAGCCTCTCACCTGGACGATATTGGGATGGCGCAGGGAGGCCAGGACCTTGGCTTCCTGATAGAAGAGTCGCAGGCTGCGATTGAAATTATCGGCCTGCTTCTGGTCCAGGGGGATCACCTTGCCGTTGTCCCCCCGCTTTGCCAACTTCTTGGGTAGGAACTCCTTGATGATGACCTCGTCCTGGGTATCCTCATCTTCGGCCAGATAGATCAGGCTGAAGCCTCCGCTCGCGACCAGTTTCATAACCACGTAGCAGTCGATTTCAGTACCTTCCGGCAGACTGTCTCGGAGCTTATCCATGCAGTTCCCGTTGAAAAAGTTTCGCTGTCAAAGATAGGATGGGCATCACACTGATTATAAGGACATTTTCCAGAAAACACTTGTATTGATTGAGAATTTCGACCCTGAGTCCCGAAAAAAGTGATTTTCATCAAAAAAATGGTTAAAACAGCGGCACCTGCGATTCACTCTCTTTCTGACGCGGCCATTCACACCCAAGCATAGCGGCTTGAGCAAGGAATTCTGAAGCTGTGGAAATGCCAGCGGCCTCAATGTCAGGTATCATGCCTATGGTTAAAAAATGACATCCATGTGGATGGTAAATGCATACCATCCCCAGATTAGGCCGGAGATCTCAGGCGGAACATTATGATCAGCAGTATGACAGCCTTCGCAAGGGAGGAGCACCGGGGTGACCTGGGTATCTTGAGTTGGGAGATCCGCTCGGTAAACCATCGCTATCTTGAGATGTTCTTGCGCTTACCCGAGGAGTTGAGGGTGCTGGAGCCATTGGTGCGGGAGCGTATGAATGCCAGACTCGGGCGGGGCAAACTGGATATCAGCTTGAAATTCAAGCCGGGTAGTGCCGCCGAGGCCGGATTGAGTGTCAACCAGCGCCTGGTTCTGCAACTCGTTGATGCGGAACATCAGGTAAGTGATTTGACTGGTCTGAGCCAGAGTATTCGCAGCGCCGATCTGCTGCGTTGGCCGGGTGTGCTGGAAGAGAAGGAGCAGGACTTTACCCCGGTCAAAAAGCAGGCGATGGCGCTGCTGGAGACCACCATCGACAGCCTGATCGACAATCGGCTGCGTGAAGGGGAGCGGCTTGGAAAGATTGTTCAGCAGCGCTGTTTTGGTCTGAAGGCACAGGTTGAACAGGTGCGCGACTTGATGCCGGAGGTACTGGAGGGTGTTCGAAGCCGGATCAGCGACCGCCTGACTGAGGTTATGGAGGAGTTGGACGAGGCCCGCCTGGAACAGGAAATGGTCATATTGGCGCAACGCCTCGATGTGGATGAAGAGATGGATCGCCTTGAAACCCACCTGGAGGAGGTGGAGCGGGTG
Source organism: Candidatus Thiodiazotropha sp. CDECU1 (assembly GCF_963455295.1). NCBI lineage: Bacteria > Pseudomonadati > Pseudomonadota > Gammaproteobacteria > Chromatiales > Sedimenticolaceae > Candidatus Thiodiazotropha > Candidatus Thiodiazotropha sp. CDECU1. Next base: position 3,757,896 of record NZ_OY734020.1, on the reverse strand, counting down.
CTGGGTGCGGATGAGCCCATCGGACGCAGACTCGATTTCCTGATGCAGGAACTCAATCGGGAGGCCAACACCCTGACTTCCAAATCCAGCAGTGTGGATGTGACCCGCGCCGCCGTGGAGATGAAGGTGCTGATCGAACAGATGCGTGAACAGATCCAGAATATCGAATAAACCCCGGCATAGGGAACAGCTCGTAAGTATCATATGAATGGCAATGTGGAATCAGGCTCGATGACGGCTCAGGGCACACTCTATATTCTCTCCGCGCCCTCCGGTGCGGGAAAGACCAGCCTGCTGAAGGCGCTGCGCGAACGGGATACCCGCTTACATGTCTCTGTCTCCCATACTACAAGGGCGATGCGACCGGGTGAGCAGGATGGGATCGACTATCACTTTCTCTCCCAGGAAGCCTTCCTGCGCATCGTTGGTGAAGGCGGTTTTCTGGAACACGCCGAGGTCTTCGGCAACTACTATGGCACATCCGAAGCGGCCGTGAGTGCCGAGTTGAAGGCGGGACACGACACCGTGTTGGAGATCGATTGGCAGGGGGCGAGACAGGTGCGCAAGCACTTCCCCGATGCGGTTTCGATCTTTATTCTGCCGCCTGACCAGCAGACCTTGCGGGACCGGCTCGATGCCAGGGGGCAGGATAGTGAAGAGACTATTCAACGACGCATGAATCAGGCTGTGGAAGAGATGTCCCACTACGCGGAGTTCGACTATCTGGTCATCAACGATGACTTCGATACCGCCCTGGCTGAACTGGCGGCTATCGTGATCGCACAGCGGCAGCGTCTCACCTGCCAAGTGGCGCGTAACAGTGACAAAATTGGAGATCTGCTGCAGCGCATATAAGGGATTATCATCCGCTGCCCACCCAGTATAGGATTGGGAGACGATATATCCGTAAAAAATTAGCGGCTTTCCCGGTGATCACGGTTTGGCCGCAGACCGCTAAAGCTATACTATAGCGACCCCGATAGACGCTGGATTCGATATGCCCGGTAAACTCTACATCAAAACCTTCGGTTGTCAGATGAACGAATACGATTCGTCACGTATGGCGGATGGCCTGCGCGTGGCCGAAGACCTGGAGCTGACCGATGACGCCCTGGAGGCGGATGTACTGCTGTTGAATACCTGTTCCATCCGGGAGAAGGCCCAGGAGAAGGTCTTTTCCCAGCTTGGGCGCTGGCGCCCATGGAAAGAACGGAATCCCGCTTTGATTATCGGTGTGGGTGGTTGCGTGGCTAGCCAGGAGGGTGATGCGATCCGCCAGCGGGCGCCCTATGTGGATCTCGTATTCGGTCCCCAGACCTTGCACCGACTGCCCGAGATGATTCGCCAGGTCAGGCGTGAGCATGCACCGGTGGTGGATGTCACCTTCCCTGAGATCGAGAAGTTCGACCGACTGCCTGAGCCCCGTGCCGATGGTCCCATGGCCTATGTGTCGGTGATGGAGGGGTGTTCAAAATATTGTACCTATTGCGTCGTACCCTTTACCCGCGGTGAGGAGATCAGCCGTCCCTTCGACGACGTCATCGCCGAGGTGGCGGGATTGGCGGCCCAGGGGGTGCGCGAGATCAATCTGCTGGGACAGAATGTCAACGTCTACCGGGGAGAGATGGCGGACGGGGATGAGGCCGACCTGGCCCTGCTGATCGAGTATGTGGCGGCGATCGAGGGTATCGACCGGATTCGCTTCACCACCTCCCACCCGCTGGAGTTCTCCGATTCATTGATCGATGTCTATAGCCAGGTGCCGGAACTGGTCAGTTTTCTCCACCTGCCGGTACAGTCGGGCTCTGACCGCATCCTGGCGATGATGAAACGGGGCCATATGGCTGTCGAATACAAGGCCAAGATCCGCCGTTTGCGCGAGGTCAGGCCCGATATCACCATCTCCTCAGATTTTATCGTCGGTTTCCCCGGCGAGACAGAAGCCGATTTCGAGGCAACCCTGCAACTGATAGAGGATATCGGTTTCGATCACTCCTACAGTTTCATCTACAGCCGCCGTCCCGGTACACCCGCAGCCGATCTGCCGGATGATGTGCCATTGGCGATCAAGCAGCAGCGGTTGGGGCGCCTGCAGCAGTTGATCAACACCCAGGCGCAGCGCATCAGCCGGCAAATGGTCGGTACGGTGCAACGGATATTGGTGGAGCGGCCGGCGAGGAAGAACCCGGCCCAGCTGGCAGGACGCACCGAAAATAACCGGGTGGTCAACTTTGATGGCCCGATGACACTGATAGGGGATTTTGCCGAGGTGCGGATCACCGAGGCCCTGCCAAACTCCTTGCGAGGGGAGTTGTTGCAACCCGCAAACCATAGAGCGGCAAACGCCTAGGACGAACAGTTGGCTGAACATCCCGATTCCCTGGATCTGCTCCTCGAACCCGCCGACAATGAGAGGCTGGCCAATCTCTGCGGTCAGCTTGACGAACACCTGCGCCATATCGAAGGCCGACTGGGTATCGAGATCAACAATCGTGGCAATCACTTTCGCCTGATCGGTGAGCGCCCCTCGATTCAGGCGGGTGAGCGGGTGATATTGGATCTCTACCGTGCCACTACAAATGAAATACTCGATCCGCAACGGGTCCACCTCTATCTGCAGGAGGCGGGTGTGGATGAGTTGCTGGAGCAGAAGTCGAGCAACGATCTGCCTGATACAGTGATCAAGACCCGGCGCGGTCTGGTACGGCCCCGTGGGGTGAATCAGAAAGAGTACCTGCACAAGGTATTGACCCACGATATCAATTTCGGTGTCGGCCCGGCGGGTACCGGCAAGACCTATCTTGCGGTTGCCAGCGCGGTGGATGCGCTGGAACGCGATCAGGTGCGGCGCATCCTGCTGGTACGGCCTGCGGTCGAGGCGGGTGAGCGGCTCGGCTTTCTGCCCGGTGATCTGGCACAGAAGATAGATCCCTACCTGAGGCCCCTCTACGACGCCCTCTATGAGATGCTCGGCTTCGAAAAAGTGGCGAAACTGGTGGAGCGCAATGTGATAGAGATCGCTCCGTTGGCCTATATGCGGGGCCGAACATTGAATGAGTCGTTCGTTATCCTGGACGAGGCGCAGAATACCACACCGGAACAGATGAAGATGTTTCTGACCCGCATCGGTTTTGGTTCCACGGCGGTGATCACCGGTGATGTGACCCAGATAGATCTGCCGCGGGGTCAGCAGTCCGGACTACGCCAGGTCACGGAGGTGCTGGCCCATGTGGAGGGGATCAGTTTCACCTTTTTCAATGCCAGGGACGTGGTACGGCACCCGGTGGTACAAAGGGTGGTGCGCGCCTACGACGAGTTTGATCGCAAGAGTTGATCCGGTGGCCCCGCTGATCCTGGAGATTCAACAGGTCACGGAGATATCCGATGATCTTCCCACAGAGGAAGATTTCAGGCGCTGGGTGGAGGCGTCACTGCCACAGGATCATGCTCCGGTGGAATTGGTGATTCGCCTGGTGGACGAAGCGGAAAGCCGTCAACTCAACCGCGACTACAGAGGTATGGACAGGCCCACCAATGTGCTCTCGTTTCCGTTTGAGGCCCCCGCAGAAATTCCTCTGCCGCTGCTGGGAGATCTGGTGATCTGTGTTCAGGTGGTGACCCGGGAGGCACTTGAGCAGGGTAAGGATCTACAGGCTCACTGGGCCCATATGGTGGTCCATGGGGTACTGCATCTATTGGGGTATGACCATCTGAGCGACAGTGATGCACAACGGATGGAAGGTTTGGAGAGAAAGATCCTACTCAGTTTGGATCTCTCCGATCCCTACTAACACAATAAACGGATCTGATCTTGCCCAGAAGCATAAAACAAACCCTCTCCGTCATCCTGCGTTATCCACGTATTACCGCGCTGGCGGCAGGTGCGATTACCACCACGGCATACGCCCCGTTCCATATCTGGATCACGGCCTTGGTTGGACCCGGGCTGCTTTTCCTGTTGTGGCTGGAGAGACCTCATCACAGTCTCCGGATAGGCTTTATGTATGGTCTGGGCTTGATGGGCAGTGGTGTTTCATGGCTGCATGTCAGTATCGCTCAATTTGGTGATCTCGGATGGCTTTTCCCCCTGGTGGTGACCCTGGGATTTGTCGCTTTGCTGGCGCTATTCTATGCCGCTCTGGGTTGGTTGGCAGGATTTTTCCAGGCCTCCCGGCAGCTATCCCTGATCCTGGTCTATCCCGCACTGTGGGTGTTGCTGGAGTGGTTGCGGGGCTGGTTTCTCACCGGTTTTCCCTGGCTGCAGGTCGGCTATTCGCAAATCGACTCCCCATTGGCGGGCTATGGGCCCCTGTTGGGTGTACTGGGTATCAGCTGGATGGCTCTGGTTACGGTGGGTCTGCTGCTTGCCCTGGCAAACTCCAGCCGTTACCGGGTCGGCTATTTGAGCGCGGCGGTGTTGATCTGGTCGGCCGGGTGGCTGGGAACAAAGATCGACTGGAGTCAGCCGATGGGGGATCCGATCAGGGTCGCCCTGATTCAGGGGAACATCCCGCAAGCGGAAAAATGGCTGCCTGAGCAGTTGCTGCCGAGCCTGGTGTTGTATGCCAAAAAGACCAAGGAGAACTTCGATCGTGATCTGATCGTATGGCCGGAGACGGCGGTGTCAGCGTTTCAGTTCCAGGTGGATGAGGCCTTTATCCAGCCCCTTGAGAATACCGTTAAGAATCACCACACGCATCTGGTGTTCGGTGTGGTGCAGATGGATCAGGCACGGGAGCACTATTACAACGCCATGGTGGCACTGGGTAACGAAGAGCGCGATCAATATTACAAGCGTCACCTGGTACCCTTTACCGAGTATCTGCCATTGAAAGGGATACTCTGGCCCCTGGTGGATCTATTCACCATTCCCATGTCGGATTTCAGCACCAAACAGGATGCCAGGCCGCTGATGCGGGTAGGGGATTATCTGGCGGGGCTCTCGATCTGTTATGAGGACGCCTTCGGCGCCGAGATGATCGAGGCCCTCCCGGAAGCGGCGTTTCTTATCAATGCCAGCAACGATGCCTGGTTCGGCAAGTCGCTGGCGCCTCACCAGCATCTCCAGATCGCCAGGATGCGGGCCTTGGAGACAGGGCGCTATCTGCTGCGATCGACCAATACCGGGATATCCGCCATTATCGGGCCCAGGGGTGAAATCATCGCCGCATCGCCCCTATTGGAACTGCATGTGCTGAAGGGGGAGATTCTGCCCCTGGAGGGTGAAACCCTGTATGCCAGATTCGGCAATCTCACCATTTTGGCGCTGCTGCTGCTGGCCATGATGACTGGGTTTCCTTACAGTAGAATAAGATAAATACCGAGACCTTGACGGACTGCCGTCATCGAGCTGTTTTGATAGGGCGTGCTGTGGTCACGGGGGGTTACAGGATTCATGTACGGGGCTCCTGGATAGCCACATACATTCTGGATTAATTTATATAGGCTCGAAAACGATGAAGAAATGTATCTTGATAACCGGTGCCTCCTCCGGGTTCGGCAAGGCCTGTGCTCACCGTTTCGCTGCCGCCGGTGACGATCTGGTGCTATGTGCGCGACGCCTGCAAAGACTGGAAGAGTTGGCCGCGTCACTGCCTGCCGGCTGTGGCGTACATGTGCAGCAATTGGATGTGACGGAGCGTAAGGGGGTAGAGAGATTCGTCGAGCAACTCCCGGAGGGATTCAGGGATATCGATGTATTGGTGAACAATGCCGGACTAGCCCTGGGTATGGAGCCTGCTTACGAAGCCGATACGGACGATTGGGAGACCATGGTCGATACCAATATCAAGGGCTTGATGTATATGACCCGCCAGATACTCCCTGGGATGGTGAAGCGGCGGCGTGGTCATATTGTGAACATAGGCTCGGTTGCGGCCAGCTGGCCCTATCCAGGGGGCAATGCTTATGGGGGCAGCAAGGCCTTCGTGAAGCAGTTCTCAAGGGGTTTGCTGGCCGATCTTGTGGGTACACCCTTGCGTGTGACCAACATCGAGCCGGGATTGGCGGAAACCGAGTTCTCCCTAGTACGCATGAAGGGCGATGCGCAACAGGCAGGGGATGTCTATACCGGCACCCACCCGCTCAGCGCCGAGGATATCGCCGAGGTGGTCTATTGGGTGACGTCACTGCCGGCCCATGTGAATGTGAATAACCTGGAACTGATGCCGGTATGCCAGTCGTGGGGTCCCTTCGTGGTGAATAGAAACCTGGGTGACGAGGTTTGAACCAATGGATCTGAGTTGACAATCATGCAGCCCGCTGGAAGGAGTAGATCCGGTGTCTTTTAATCTGTTTCATGCTCAATCGAACCCTGAGCCGAGGTGTTGGGTTTGAACGCGCTGTTGAACAGTGCGGTGGATCTTTGTCTGCTGCGTCGCACCCCCCAGGATTTACCTGCCTCGAACTCGCTACTGTGGTTATTGGTGATACTGAATCTGGTGGTGGGTATAGTGATGGTCGTGGATGCCCGGTTGGGGCTGTTTCGCGCCCTGTTGGAGAACCTTTTCGGGTTGTTGCTGATGTTGGGTGTGCTTGCCGCTGCCCTGGGTATGAGAGGCAGGTTGCCGCGTTTCAATCAGACAGCGAGCGCCATGCTGTTGAGCGGTCTGCTGTTGAGTCTGCTCGCGCTACCCCTGGTGGCCTGGCGGCATCGCAGTGAGTCGAGCGAGTCCGAACTGTTGTTGTTGGTGTTGTTTATCTGGAGCATCGTGGTGCTCGGGCATATCCTTCGCCATGCCTTTGAGATCAGCTTGAATCTGGGGATCGGGTTTGCACTGCTCTATAACCTCATGGCATGGAGTATCATGAGTCATCTATTTCCGGTTACCAGTTGATGCATATACATATCCTCGGTATCTGCGGTACCTTCATGGGTGGTATTGCACTCCTGGCACGAGCCCTGGGACATAAGGTCAGCGGTTCGGATGCCAATGTCTATCCACCTATGAGCACCCAATTGCAACAGGCTGGGATCCAACTGCTAGAGGGGTTCGAGGCCGAACATCTGCAACCCGCGCCTGACGTGGTTGTGGTGGGTAACGCCATGTCCCGGGGTAATCCGGCGGTAGAAGCAATGCTGAATCAGGGCCTGCCCTATACCTCTGGGCCGCAGTGGCTGGCGGAGCATGTGTTGCAGGGGCGCTGGGTGTTGGCGGTGGCCGGCACCCATGGCAAGACCAGCTGCGCCAGTTTGCTGGCTTGGATTCTGCAGCAGGCCGGCCTGCAACCGGGTTTTCTTATTGGTGGGGTTCCGGAAAACTTTGGCCTCTCCGCCCGCTTGGGAGACTCCCCGTTCTTTGTGGTGGAGGCAGATGAGTACGATACCGCATTTTTCGACAAACGCTCCAAATTCGTCCACTACCGGCCGCGCACGTTGATTATGAACAATCTTGAGTTCGATCATGCCGATATCTTCGATGACCTCTCGATGATACAGCGCCAGTTTCACCATCTGGTGCGGACGGTTCCTGCCGAGGGATTGATCATCAGCCCGCTCAACGATGGTAATCTGAGTGAGGTCCTGGACATGGGGGTCTGGACGCCGCTGGAGTTTTTCGATCCGGAGATCGAGGCGGGTTGGCATGCGGAACAGGTTGCTGCTGATGGTCACAGCTTCAATGTCATCTGTGAAGGTGAGAACCATGGGCGGGTCAGTTGGGACCTGATAGGTAGACACAATGTGGCAAACGCACTGGCGGCACTGGCGGCAGCCCGCCATGCCGGCGTACCACCCGGGAGTGCGATAGAGGCCTTAAGCAGCTTCAAGAATGTCAAGCGGCGCATGGAGTTGCGGGGTGAGGTACATGGGGTGCGTGTGTATGACGATTTCGCGCATCACCCGACTGCCATAGCGACAACCCTGGACGGTTTACGTAACCAGGTTGGTGATGCGCGTATTATCGCCTTGCTGGAACCCAGGTCGAATACCATGAAGCGGGGAGTGCATGCAGATCGCTTGGCGGACGCACTGGAGGCCGCAGACCAGGTGATGATGTTGCTACCCGATGATCTGGCATGGGATGCGGCTGTCGCACTGGCATCCCTGGGCGACAGAGCCGAACTCTTTGACGACACCGCATCGATGGTCACTCGGGTTGTGGCGATGGCTCGACCGGGGGACCGGATTCTGGTGATGAGTAACGGCGGCTTCGAAGCGATACATCAACGTCTGTTGGATGCCCTGAAATAGAGGTTAAGATCATGAAGCAGAAGCGGGACCCTATCGCTGTAGCTATTACCGGTGCATCGGGAAGCGCCTATGCATTGCGTTTGCTTGAAGCGTTGATTGCAGCTGAAAAGGATATCTATCTGATGGTCAGCCAGGCGGGGCAGATCGTGTTGAAAATGGAGAGCGATCTGGATCTGCCGGGGCAGCCTGCAGAGATGGAAAAGCAGCTGACTCAAAGGTTTCACGTAGCACCCGGTCAATTGCAGGTATTCGGCAGACAGCAGTGGATGGCTCCCGTTGCGAGTGGATCGAACCCTCCCGCCGCCATGGTGGTCTGTCCCTGTACCACCGGTACCTTGTCGGCCATTGCCTGTGGTGCAAGCAACGATCTGATCGAGCGGTCCGCGGATGTGGTGTTGAAAGAGCGCCGTAAGCTGATCCTGGTAGTGCGGGAAACCCCTTTTTCAGATATCCACCTGGAGAACATGCTCAAGTTGAGTCGCATGGGGGCTGTGATTATGCCCGCCAATCCCGGTTTCTACCATAATCCCACGACACTCCAGGAGATCGTCGACTTCATGGTAGGCCGGGTTCTCGATCAACTGGATATTGAACATCAAATGATGCCTAGATGGGGCGCTACAACGACTTGAGATAGTCGGCAACGAGCTTGGCTTGCTGGGTGTCGATGTTCGGGAATGCAGGCATGATGTGACCTCCGTTACGGATCTTGCCTACGATCTGATCTGTGGTCTCTTCGGAACCCGCCAGTTTCAGCAAAAAGCCGAATTTGCCGCTTCCGTTTTCCCCATGGCAGCTTGAACAGGCATTGGCATAGATATCCACACCGTCCATGCCTGAAACCGGTGTAAACTCATTACTGCCGCCGCAGCCTGTGAGCATGGAACCAAGCAGGCAGATACCTGCAACATAGGTCGTTTTGTTCATCATAGTACCTCATGATTCTGCTATCTGACTCCTTTGATTGGGTTGGCCTGAGTGGATGTCAGGTCATAGTGAAACCAAATTAGGGAGCATGATTTGGTGGCAGCATTTACCGCCGGGGCAGATGTTACTCTATTTCTCATCCGTTCGGATAGTTTTCAACCGCTATTATTTATGTTTGTGACACCACACCGTGAACAAGTTAGAAATTCACTGTTTATTGGCTTAGATCAGATTTGATGACAAGTATCGGCGGGTGTGGATTGTAGGGGATAATTAGAGAATGGTGCAACGATTGCGGCCACTGTTCTTCGAACGGTAGAGTGCCATATCCACCCGTTTCAGCAACGATTTGATATTGTCATTGGGGGTAAGCATGCTGGCACCAAAACTGGCCGTGACCGCGCCGACCTTAGGGTGCTTGATCTCTTCGATAGCAGTGCGCAGCGACTCTACCATTGAGAGTAGGTCGTCCTGTTGGATCTGAGGGGTGATTATCATGAACTCTTCACCCCCCCAGCGGGCGAGGATATCCGACTTTCGGATTCTTTTGTGTAACAGTTCCACGGTTGTTTTCAATACTTTGTCGCCTACATCATGACCGTGGTTGTCATTAACCTCCTTGAAATGATCGAGATCAAGCATGATCAGGCCGAAATAATTGTTGGTCAAGCCAGCCCAGGCAATCTGATTTTTCAACTCTTCATCGAATTTTGTTCGATTATAGATCTGAGTCAGGCGATCGGTTTCAGCTATATGGAGTAGCTGTTTTTCCATGTTGATGGTGTCGGTGATGTCCCGGTGAGATTCGATGATCTGCACTAGATGCTCCCCTGATTCATCAAAGATTGGCGTGGCGCGGACATCAACATGCATGACTCTTCCTTCATTGTCATAGTGTTTATGTACCACGGATACGGCTTTTTTTGTCTTTTGAATCTCAGCAATCGGGCATGGGTCGTGCTTGCCGCTGCAAGGTGTGTTGCGTTTGTGGGAAAGGCGGTAGCAAGTCATGTCTTTTTTCAACTGTTTTTCATTGGTGTAGAGATTAAGTGCAGACTTGTTTACCAGTTGCAATTGATGGTTGTTTATGTCGATGACCAGCGTGGGATCGGCAATCGCATCCACGACTCTCTGAATATAGTTGTGAGATTCAGTGAGTTGTTCTTCAATCTGTTTAAGGTGGGTGATGTCGCTGATATGGACAAAGAAGTGAGTTAGCCTGCCCAGTTCGTCACGGATGATATGGGTCGTGTCCTGAACCCACTTGTGCTGTCTTGAGCGGTCGATGATTTTATACGGACTGCGTTTGAATTCGGTTACCCGATCCTGATCCGCTTGGACATTTTCCTGGGAAAAGTGTTGTAGATACTCTGGGTCAATGATATTGGAAAATGACAATTTACCACTTGTAAAACTGTCCATCTCATAACCGAGTAGCTCATGTACATTGGTGGAAATGAATTCAACCGGCCAACCCAATTCATTGCGAAGTTTGGCAATAATGCTGGGTCCGCTAAGGAATAGCTCATGTTCGTTGGAGATTTTTTTATTCAGACGCTGAATTTGTTGTTCGTTAACCTTCTGTTTCTCACGGTTCCATATCGCTATTGCTAAAACAATAAGCATGACTGTGAGCGTAGCACCCAAGAATTTTACAGTGTTTGCAAGTTGCCGCCATATTCTTGCATCTATCAACTCTTTCGGTACATGTAAAAGTACGCGCAGACAACTGGCGCAGAAATTATCAATTAATTCACCGGATGGATGGATCGAGTCGAAAGTGTAAAGCCCATGGGTGTTGATTTTTTGACCGCGGTGTAGCTTTTGTATGCTCTTCCATACATCGGTATGCTCAACGTTGATCCCTGTTTGCGGACTGTCGGGAAACATGAATCCCCAATCCTGGGCGCTCTCTGGGCTGAGTAAGGTGTAACCCTGCCAATTGAGTAGAATCGCATCCCCGGAATATCCGGCAGATATTCTGCGAAACTTGTTCAGAATATTATCAGCCAGGTAGTTGAGTATGACAGCACCGATGGTATTGCCATTACTGTCGGTAACGGGTGAGGCAAATCGAATCGTCGGTTTCAATGGTAGTTCTATCTGCTGTTTTTCAACATTCAGATCGAGTGGGGAGCTATAGATGGTGCCAGGCAGATTATTGATGGATTCTGTAAAATAGTAGCGGTATTTTTTCGATTGTAAATCCTTCTCGTTTACTACAACGGGGTTCCCTTTATCATAGTTAATTCGCACCTGTTCTTGGCCGTTGATATCAAGAAAGCGTATCTGGTCATATCGTTTGCGTTGCAGTGCAAGTGATTTCCAGGATTCCTGTATATTTCTGACTGCAGATTGCTTCGTGTTTTCAATGGCAAGATCGCGCAGCTCTTTTTGTTCGATTATATACAGCAAGTCAGAGTGGACCTCGATAAAAGCGAGGCTTAACTGTTTTGTTAACTGATTGATGAGGTTGTTCGATTCGAGTTTCAGTTCATTTACAACATTATTTTGGGTTTGTTGATAGATGCCCCAAAACAACACGCCTCCAAATGTGCAGACTACTACTATTAGAAGCAGGTAGATTCGAACTAACCTACCATTTTTCATGTTACCGATGCCGTTGGTTTGTCAGGGATGGAAATGGTGTTACGGTGAAAGATCACCACTGCTCCGATTATCCTCTCTCCATCTTTAATAGGGGTGCTGACATAATCCACTTGTATGGATTTACCGTCTTTTCGCCATATTGTTTCATGTTCACCACGATGTTTCTTACCATGTTGAAGTACCCGGGTAATTGGGCATTCCGATATCGGATAGTCGCTGCCGTCTTCTCTGCTATGGTGCCATACAGTATGGCTGTTTCTGTCAAGTAATTCATCGATGGTATAACCCAGCATATCTGCCGCGGCAGGGTTAACGAAGGTGTGATTGGCATGACTGTCGATGCCGATAATACCGTCATCTGCGATATCCAATATCAGTTCCTTCTGTTGTCTGATGTGTAACGACTCCTCTTCGATTGTTTTGTAATGATCGATATCGTCGATCACGGCAATCAGATAATCGTTGTTGCGATGTTTGGGTGTTGTTGACAGGGAAAGCTGGATCCATTTTGTTGCGCCATTGGCGCAAACCAGGCGCAATTGGGATGACACACTGCCCATCTCTCTATTCCTAAGCTTGTCAAAGGCGCTCGTGCAGATGGGGATATCGTCGCTGAAAAGCAGATCCTTGAGGTTGATATCAATGATTTGCTTAGGCGAGAGTGCGACAATTTCACTTAGTCTATGGTTGAGGCGTACTATGTTTCCATTCAAACTGATATGAGCGAGACCAACTGGGGCTTGTTCAAAGGTGACAATTTGTGCCTGTTCACTCTCCTCGAGGGACTTTTTATGGGCCGTCAGTGATCGGTTGAGGCGAATCAGTCGCATGAATAGTATGCCCAGAACCAAAAGGATCACCAGAATCAACAGGTACCAGTACCAAATTTCCGTGATCGATTTATACAACTCATCTTTTAGGTTTTTGTCATAGGGCGGCATCTCCAGCAGGGCTAACAGATCATGCACTGTTTGGTAATTCTCCGGGATGGTCCAGCCATGAATACGGGCGTCACGAGCTGCCGCGTGATCTGGTGGTAGTTCCAGCAAAGCTACAGCCACCTCTCTTGCTATCATTTGAGAGGTATGGGGTAGTTGGGAAAAGGGCCACTCCGGATAGAGTGGCGTACTTACGGCATAGGGAAAATCTTCATAACTCTTGGGTGCAATGATACGCAGTTCAGCCTGATTCAGCTTACCCTCCTGAGTCATTCGTTCCAAGGTGTCGGTTCTGACGATGCCAACCTCCGCCTCCCGCCTCAATACAGCGTTCACGACTGCATCATGTGTATTGAGAAAAAGTAAAGAGGCGAAGTCCCATTTCTCAATAGCCTCTACCCGCAGCTCTCTTCTCGCCATGATCCAGCCACCAAGTGATGTGCTGTGAACGGCAGCTACACGTTGATCTCTCAGGTCTCCCAGATTTTGGATACTGCTTCGCTCCCTGAGGGTGAAGATAACGCTGCCAAAATTGGATACCTGGCTTTCATGGGATAATTTGTTGATCAGGGTGAGAACGCGTCTGACCCCATATTTTACTGATAGGTTTACGTAGATTCCCGGATTTACAATAACGAAATCGACCATCTGGTTCTTAACCAGGATCTGAATATCATCAAAGGCCATGGGAATGATCTTGAATCGATAGGCGGGTAGGGTGTCGTTCAGATACTCCGCCGTAGCATTCCATCGCTCCAGGCTTTTTTCAGGCCCCCTTTTTGCCAATACCCCGATTTTAACTAACGGTGTATCTGCCAGTGCCAGGGTAGTTGCAAACCATAATATTAGTATGGAGATAAATTGTCGGGTCGGATTGTTCAATAGCTTAAACATATTACGACTCTCAGGCCTCCATTCCCCCGTCATGATTCAATTTTAGTTTAGGGTTAGGTTACTCTTCCCATGAGTGACCCTATATATATTATATTAATTTCGGCCAATACATGCCCAGCTTTAACCTGAGTGTATGGCTCCTATCGATGGAGCCGAACATTGCTTGTGCGCCAATCCTTGCTCAAGGGTGTTTTTACAGCCTTGGTCAGGGCGCATATGGTTGGCGGGGAAATAGCAGCATGATCAGCTTGTCAGACTCAATCCTGGAGCCGCTATCCAGCACTCTGAGATCTTGCCGTAATATATCGGCTGGCTGTTGGAATTGGCGGATCGTGCGCGGTATTGTCAACATGCCGATCACGGTTTCGCTGCCCTGCAGGGTCACATTGCCAATGCGAATCCTCTCGCCTCCAGGGTCGAGTCTGTAACGGGTTGACCAGAGTCTGAGGAGTAGCCTCTGCCGGTTCGAAAGTGGTTTGACCATCACCAGTTCCTCATGACGGGCATCGTGCACCTGCGGGGGTACGGGGAGTGTCGTCAGCTTGGCGCTGGGAGACAACAGACGTAGAACATTGTCCCATCCCAGCATTTCCGCCTGTTGCCACCCCTGTCGAAGCAGCACAGAGACAAGTTGCGCCTGATCCCCGGCCAGCTGGACGTTGAGGGGTTGGTCCCTGTCGCCAAAGATATCATTGCGGTACTGGGGAAGGTCGGTATGACCACTCCACCACTCCTCCCGGGTGATCTGTACTGTTTCTGGCGTGTGCCGATAGGAGGAGGATTTTTCAGTGACCTGAAACCAGCCATAGCTAGCGCATGACAACAGCAACAAAAGTGTTACCCCTATCAATGTGGTGGCTTTAGATTCAGCCTCCACATGGCGATAGTAGGCGATACCGAGCAGGGCTATCCAGGCGATACCCAGGGTGAGACTGCCGAGAATGTCGGTTACCCAGTGGACACCTAAATAGAGCCTCGAGAGAGATACCGCACCGATGATCAGGGCCGCAACACTATAAGGGAACCAACGCCATTCACGAATCAGCGTACGGGCTATCATGATCGAGAGAAAACCGTACAGGGTCAGGCTGCGCAAGACGTGCGCGCTGGGGAATGACCAGGGACTCAGGAAGTCCGGTGAGCCCGGCGGGCGTGGTATGCGCAGGCTGTATTTGAGCAATAGTGGTGCAAGCAATCCGAAACCGGTTGCGGCCAGCAGATAGTAGAAGGCACGTCGATGTCCCTGCAACAGCAGCAATACGGCAACCCCGAGGGCCAGCGCAAGGATCGATTCGAGATCACCCAGGCTGGTGAAAAGCGCCATCAATTGGTCGCCCCAGGGTGTGCGCAGGCTCTGCAGGGCGCTATAGATCAACTGGTCTGAGGTTTGGGTTATTGAACCATCCAATACAATCCCAGTGATTACCATGAACAGCAGCGTGGCAAGCAACAACAGGGTGGCGAGGAAGGCCAGACCTCGCGCCTCGGGGTGGTTTGGGTCGGCCAGGGAACGGGAGATCGATCTGAATCCCTTGTGCAACTGACCCCATTCAAAACCTAGCTGGACCAGGCTGGTGGCATGGGGTTGAATCAGTCTGAAGAGTGTCCGGGCCAGGATAAACAGCACCCAGGCCAGAAACAACAGTAACAGCATCAGGGCGACCAGACGGAATGCAACCTCGGAGGCGAGCTCCAACGAGGCGCCAAATACGATACCGGGCAACAGGTAAGCCGGGGCCCAAACCAGGGCCGAGAGGATATTCGCCATGAGGAAGCGAAGGGGCGACATCCTGAGCATGCCGGCAACCAGGGGAATGATGGCGCGCACCGGGCCGAAAAACCGGCCGATGGCCACACTCTTGCCCCCATAGCGCTGAAAAAAGGTAATCCCACGCTGCAGGGTGGCGGGGTGGCGGCTGAAGGGCCAGAAACCCTGCAGCCTCTCCTGAAAGTGGTGTCCCAGCCAGAAGCTAAGGCCGTCCCCAACCACCGCGCCGGCAACAGCCCACCAAAAGACGGCCCAGAACTCGAGGATACCGGTAGCGATCAGGGCACCGAAACCGAACATCATCACCACCCCCGGCACAAGCAGACCGATAATCGCGACCGATTCGGAAAAGGCTACCAGAAACACCGCCATACCCGCCCATAATGGGTTGTCTCCGATCCATGCCAGCAGTGGGGTGAAAAACTCGCTCATCGATCGCGTGTCGCATAAACGATCAGCGCTTATTCCAATGCCTCGAACGATTCCTTGGCAGCATGGATGGTGTTTTCAATATCCTCGTCACTATGGGCAGCAGAGACGAATCCCGCCTCGAATGCGGATGGTGCCAGATAGATGCCCCGTTGTAACATGGCATGATAAAAGGCCTTGAAACGGCTCTGGTCGCAGGCAGTTGCGCCGGCATAATCGCTAACCCCGGCGGCGTTGCTGAAGAACAGCCCGAACATACCCCCCACATGATTCTCCGCCATTGGAACATCTGCCGCCTTGGCCTGCTGCATGATCCCGCCCACCAGTTTTTCCACCTTTGTGGATAAGCGAGCGTAGAAACCTGGCTCGGATATCAGTTCCAGGGTCTTCAGCCCGGCGCTCATGGCCACCGGATTGCCGGAGAGGGTGCCTGCCTGGTAGACCGGACCCAGGGGGGCGATCTTTTGCATGATATCGCTGCGGCCGCCAAAGGCGCCTACCGGCATGCCGCCACCGATCACCTTGCCCAGGGTGGTCAGATCCGGAGTGATACCGTAGTGGGCCTGGGCGCCACCCAGGGCGACGCGAAAACCGGTCATCACCTCATCGAAGATCAATACCGTGCCATGCTGGTTGCAGACCTCACGCAGGGTTTCGAGAAAACCGGGCAGCGGCGGGATGCAGTTCATATTGCCCGCCACCGGTTCCACGATGATGCAGGCGATCTGGTCACCGATCTGGCTGAAGGTGTCGCGCACCTGCTGGCTGTCATTGAAGTTCAAGGTGATCGTGTGCTCAGCCAGGGTGGCCGGTACCCCGGGGGAGGAGGGTTCGCCCAGGGTCAGCATGCCGGAACCGGCCTTCACCAGCAGTGAGTCGGAATGGCCATGATAGCAGCCTTCGAATTTGACGATCTTGTCGCGTTCGGTAAAGCCCCTGGCAAGACGAATCGCCGACATGGTGGCCTCTGTACCGGAGCTGACCATGCGTACCAACTCCATGCTCGGCACCAGTTCGCACACCTTCTCCGCCATCTGGTTCTCTAGCTCAGTGGGAGCGCCGAAGCTGAGGCCCTTATTGATGATCGAGGCCACCGCATCGATCACCTCATGGTGTGAATGACCGAGGATCATTGGCCCCCAGGAGCCAACGTAATCGATATATCTCTTGCCGTCCGGGTCATAGATATAGGGTCCAGCGGCGCAATCCACAAAGACCGGCTCACCGCCCACCCCATGGAAGGCCCTGACCGGTGAATTGACACCTCCCGGTATATGTTTCTGCGCCTGGGCAAAGAGTTCGTGGGAACGGCTCATCGTGTTTTCTCCTCCGGCTCGAATAGTCTTGATAGTTTACGGCTGGCGGCTTGGATATCCGTCTCACCGAATACCCCGTGAATGACAGCCAGCATGTCCGCACCTGCGCTGATCAATGGGGCGCCATTCTCCGGCGTTATCCCGCCGATGGCAACCAGGGGGAGGCCGAGTTCGGCTTTGGCCCTGGTCAGAAGCCCCGGCTGGGCCTGTACCGCTTTGGGTTTGATATGTGAGGGGAAAAACCGTCCGAAGGCAATATAGTCGGCGCCGCTGGCTGCCGCAATGCGGGCGAGATCAAAGCGGTTGTAGCAGGAGACGCCGATGATCGCATCCTCTCCCAGGATATTCCGCGCGGATGATAGTGGGTCATCTTCAGCACCCAAGTGGACACCGTCGGCCCCGACCTGGTCTGCCAGAACCACATCGTCGTTGATGATCAGCAGCGCCTCATGATCCCTGCACAGGCGTTGCAGGGCGGTGGCTTCTGCCAGGCGTTGGGAACTGCTTGTGCGTTTATCCCGATACTGGATGATAGCGGCGCCACCGAGCAGTGCCTGTTCCACGTGCTGCAGCAGCTGTTGTTTGGGGCTGAGTCCCGTGTCGGTAATGGCATACAGACCCCGTAATCGGGAACGCTTATCAGGCTTCATGCTGGGGTGGATTTCTCAATAGACGTCCAGGGATGGATTGGCATTTTCCCGTCTTGAAGCTATGGGTCAATGTCAACCAGCTGTACTCCAATCCCTGTTCGACCGCTGTCAGTAGTGTTTCACCCCGGGCCAATCTGGCTGCGATGGCTGATGCCAGGGTGCAGCCGGAGCCGTGAAACTCACCAGCGAGCCGTCGCCAGGAGGAGCGGATGGGCGGATTACCGGTCCGGTAAAGGTGGTGAGTGATTTCATCTCCCTGATCCGGTGCATGGGTGCCGGTGATCAGCACTGCATCTGTGCCGAGATCGAGTAACCGGCGGCCCATATCGTCATGCGCGGCTGCTCCCTTGAGCCCGGTCAATTGCACCGCCTCGGGTATGTTGGGTGTGATCAGGCGACATAGGGGGATAACCGCCTGAGCGATATAGTCGATCAATCTTTTATTGGCGAGTTCACTGCCACCTCCCGCGGCCAGCACCGGATCGAACACCACAGGGATTGTAGGATGTTTGTGCAGCATCTCCACCACGGCCTCTGCTGCAGACAGGCTGCCGAGCAGGCCGATCTTGATGATGGCTACCTGGCAGTCTGCCAATGTCACACTGAGCTGGTCCTGTAGTGTCGCGGGAGCGATAGGAATCAACTGCCTGACATCGCAGCTGTCCTGGATGGTCATGCAGGTGAGGGCGGTGGCGGCGTGGCAGCCATTTACCCCGATAGACTCGATATCCGCCTGAATACCGGCACCCCCCCCGGGGTCGTGTCCGCCGATGGCCAAAACCACGGGTAGATGAGGTGATTTCTCATTCATAGCCGAATTGTATCCACTTAATCGTCATGGGTGTGCTTTTTCTTGCGCCTACTGTAACTAAGGGGTTGTGGTGGCCAGAAAACCCTATATCCTATGCCGCCGCACCCATTGGGAGATATATTTTTTCAATTGAAACGGGAAGATGGATTAAGGGTTTTTCCTAGGATTGAGCGCTATCACTGCTAGACTCAGGGGGTGTGAGGCAATTGAATAGAAGTAATAAGCAGTCCATCGGTTATCGGCAAGTCACTGGCTCGGGGCCAAAGTTTGCGGGCATTAGACGAGAAAAAGACTGTGAGGAAATGAGTGATGAGTCCACAGATTGAAGAACTTCAAGCGCTGGCACGCAACTATTGTGAACTGGTTGAGAGCCTGCAGGATGGAAATACACAGTGGTTACAAGAGGTGGCCAGCCTGTTGCCACGTCTGCATGCAGCGGTGGCGGCACTCAATCTACCAACCCCACGCAATAACCATTACACCGCAGCTGATCTGGATGCCAGGTTTGAACTCTATACCTATCTGCGGCAGCTACTGGGTGAACGGGACAGTTATTGGATGGAGTACGATGTGGCTGGTGACGGTCAAAGCATGAGTGGCAGTCTGGCGGATGACCTGACCGATATCTATTGCGAGCTGAAGAGCGGACTCAACATGCTGGACGGACATCCCCAGCAGGCAGTCGAGGGGTGGCACATGGGATTCCACCTCCATTGGGGACAGCATCTACTCGATGCGGAACGCCATCTTTATGATCTGAATGCGCGTAATCAGTTAGCCACCTGAGTACCATACTGGCTGGCTTTCCCCAATAAAACCAACTTTCTTTCTATGTTAATTGGCATAGGGTTACCATTTCTTGATAATATGGTAGCTATAAGACCATATTGAATTTAGGAGATTCGGCATGAATTTAACTGCCCTAAGCGAAAGCGACCTGACCCTGACCAGCACGGCCCAGAGCAAAATGGGTGAACTGTTTCAACAGGTCGATGAGAATATCGAGGGTGTCCGAGTATTTGCCACCCCAGGCGGATGCAGCGGTATCAGCTTCGGTATGACCTTCAGTGATGCGATCAATGAAAATGACGGCGTATTGGAGTGTGACGGTTTCAAGGTAATTGTCGATGATGGCACCCTGGAGTACCTGCGTGGTGTGGAGATTGACTTCATCGATCAGGGTGATGGCAACGCCAGTTTTGTGTTCAACAATCTACAGCCGGTGGGTGGTGGTTGCGGTACCTGTGGCTCATCATCGGGCGGTGGATGCGGTTAGGAAACACCCTGTCAATGATCTAATTCTGAATTGGAGAAGGGCGACTCGGGCGCAAGGATGCCCGCCGAATCAGATACTGCATTTCCCATAAAAACCGTGCCCAGTGATCCTGGCACGGTTTTTCTTTGTATGCTGGGTAGGGCTTTGTGATGAGCGATGGCGTTGTGGAGTTGTTGGTGGTGGGTGCGGGTATCAGCGGCCTGGGCATGGCGCTGATGGCCAAGCGCCATGGCGTCCAACCGCTGATTCTTGAGGCGGGTACCCATATCGGCGGCGCCATAAACAGCCACAGATTCAACACCGACGAGGGCAGATTCTGGGCCGAACTGGGTGGCCATACCTGTTACAACAGTTATGGCAATCTGCTGCAATTGCTGGAGGAGAGCGGCCAGCTGGATAAGCTGAAACCGAAACAAAAATTACGCTATTGGATTCAGGCCGGTGATCGCTTGACTTCCATTCCCTCCCAATTGAACTATTTTGAGCTCCTCGGGGTCTTGCCCCGCCTATGGACGAGCAAAAAGTCGGGGCGCACCGTGGCTGAATATTTCGGCCGCATCATGGGACGGCGCAACTTTAAGCAGGTCCTGGGCCCAGCCTTGGATGCGGTTGTCTGTCAACCGGCCGCCGATTTTCCCGCGGATACCCTGTTCCGCAAAAAACCGAGACGCAAAGAGATTGTCCGCAGCTATACCGGACCCGAGGGACTCCAGTCGTTTATCGAGGGGATATCCGCAGGGCTCGAGATTCGCCTGAACAGCCCGGTTGTCGGACTGGAAAAGGGTGATGGTCACTACCGGGTGCTGACCCCGAACGGGACCATTCATGCCAAATATGTTGCCTTGGCGGTGGCACCGGATGTAGCGGCAAAGATAGTGTCGGGATACATGCCGGAGCTGGCCGCGCGTCTGCAGGAGATCGAAATGGCTGCAATCGTAAGCCATGCCGTACTGCTGAGGGCGGAGCGGGTTAAACTGCCGTTACTGGCAGGTATCATCGGCGTCGCTGACGATTTCTACTCGGTGGTTTCAAGGGATCTGGTAGCGGATGAGAACTACCGGGCCTTCACCTTCCACTTCCGCCCGAACGGTCTGGATGAAGCGGGTCGATTGACGAGAATCAGTGAGGTATTGGGGGTGGACCAGGACCAGATCGATTCCCATCTCAGTTGCAGCAACCGATTGCCCGCCTTGCGTTTGGGACAGGCAGAACGGATTGCATGGATCGATACGGCCCTGCAAGCCGAATCCCTGGCACTGACCGGGAACTGGTTTTCCGGGGTCTCCATCGAGGATAGCCTGATCCGTTCCCAGCAGGAGTGCCACCGCCTGTTTGGCACGGCAGGTTGATCCGCTCTCAGGCACGCCCTGATCTCTGCCTGGTCAAGAGCGGGGAAGGCTCAGGGTGAGAGTTTCCGGCGCTAGGCAGACCTTGTCGTTACAGGCCTGCAGGCGAATCTCCAGGGGCAGCGCCAAGGGCACGGAGGAGGTGTCATCCTTGATTGATACCAAGGCCTGCAAACGCACCATGCCACTGAATACGGAGAGGGGTTGCTGCTGAAAAGCGAGCCGCTGACGCTCTCCCTCGGGGTAGGTGACCGGCCCCATCCGCCATCCCTGTGCCCTATCCGATAGACTCATCCTGGTTGCGATCAAATCTTTCGTCATGGGTTGGTCGGAGTTGATGTGCCAGCCGTCCGGGATATCGATATCAACGTTCAATACCAACTGCTTCCCATTGGAGGTCAAGGCACCCTCGATCCTGACACCTCCCTGGGCGGCATAGGTCAGCGGACCAAGCTCCCCGTGCCGATGGTTGGCCACTGCGGTCAACAGATAGCCGTAGCTGGTTGGGTTGCCCTCGATTGAGGGTGCGAAACGGGCAATCAGGGCATCTGTCAGGCGGCGATAGTCCAGTTTGCCGGTACGTTGCCAGAGACGTTGCAGGAGATGAATGGCAACCGAACTGCCGGATGGCATGGCATTGTCCGAGCCCTCGTCCTTGGGGCGTCCCATGGCAGTGATGCCGCTCTCGGCTTCACTCATGAAAAAGCCGTCGTTGTCCTTATCGAGAAAGCGACTGATCAATGCTTGAGCCAACTCCTCGGCCCGCTGCAGCCATTTGGCATCTGCGGTCAGGTCATAGAGGTAGAGCAGGGCCTCGGCGAGATAGGCGTAATCCTCCTGGGCTGCGGCTATGGAAGACTCGCCGTCCAGGTGTACACGCCACAGCATGCCTTTGTCGCGTCGGTTGTGCCGCCACACAACCTCAGCTGCCTTGATGGCCGCCTGGCGATACTCCGGCTGGTCCAGGATTTGGGCGGCCTGGGCGAATGCGGTGATCATCATGCCGTTCCAGGCGGTAACGATCTTATCGTCCCGCAGGGGCGGGGGGCGACGCTTTCGAACCTGTAACAATTGCTGATTGATACGATCGAGCTGTTGTCTCAGGGGTGCGATCTCCAGATCGTGCTGTTCGGCATACTCCTCCAGTCCCTGCTGGAGGTGGAGGATATTACGGCCTTCGAAGTTACCCTGGGGGGTCACCCCGTATAGATCATTGGCCAGTTTGGCCTCCTGTGGTGCCAGGGCTGCCGTTATCTCAGCCGGGGTCCAGGTGAAGAAGAGGCCCTCTTCGCCCTCGCTGTCCGCGTCGGTGGCGGAGTAGAACCCCCCCTCAGACATGGTCATCTCCCGCAAAACGTAGTCCAGGGTCTGGGTGGCCACGCGGCGGAATTGCTCCCGACCGGTCAGTCGCCATGCCAGAAGATAGACGCGGCTCAGGTGGGCCTGGTTGTAGAGCATCTTCTCGAAGTGGGGTACCAGCCACTCATAATCGGTGGAGTAGCGGTGAAAACCGCCCCCTGCCTGGTCGTAGATGCCACCCCTAGCCATATGATCAAGGGTGGTTTCGAGCATCTGCAGCGCCTGTTTGTCATCCCTCCTTTGGGCCTGATCCAGGAGCAGGTAGAGCCAGGGTTCACGGGGGAATTTGGGTGCCTGACCGAAGCCGCCCTGGATTTCATCGAATGTGCGATGCATACCCGCAACCGCAGTCTCGATGACAGAGTCTTCCAACGCCCTGGCCTGACCCTCGAGACTGTTGTTGGCCTCAACCGCTGCTGCCACCTTATCGGCTTGTTCCTCGATCTCACTGCGACGCTCCTGCCAAAGCTGCGATATCTGCTGTAGCAGTGAGGCGAACTGTTGCGGAGTGTAGTAGGTGCCGCCGAAAAATGGTTTGCCCTGGGGGGTGAGAAAGGTGGACATGGGCCAGCCGCCATGACCGGTCAGCAACATCACCGCCGTCATGTAGACCTGGTCCACATCGGGGTGGCTCTCCCGATCGACCTTGATGGGGATGAAATGCTCGTTCAGAAAGGCGGCAATGGTGGTGTCTTCGAAGCTCTCCTTCTCCATCACGTGACACCAGTGGCAGGTGGAGTAGCCGATGGAGAGGAAGACCGGCTTGTGCTCCTGTTTTGCCCGCGCAAAGGCCGCATCCGACCAGGGATGCCAATCCACCGGGTTGTGAGCATGTTGCAGCAGATAGGGGGAGTCCTCGAGGATCAGGCGATTGATGTAACGGGGTGAACCGTCCTCCTTGAAGTGCTCCGTACGCGGACGGTAAGCGATGCCTTTGGCTATGTAGGCTGCCTTGAGTTTCTGCTCCATTTGCGGTGACCTTTCCAGGTGATAGGTTTGAGAGAGAGCAGGGTTGACCAGACCCAGTAACAGGCCAAGCAGGAGGGTGATTGTCTGTACTGACATCAACTACCGTCCCAGATCACAAAGGTTGTGATCGCGGCGCCACAGGGAGATCGGACTATCTTCAGCGGCAGTGTTGCAACCCCATTGATCGATGCGGGTTCCATCGGTCGCTCAATAGCTCAGTTTGACCGGCTGCTCCATGGGTAAAGTCTGGTTTGCAGACCACTCCTGGGTGGAGCCGTCATAGAGCTTGGCTTGGTGATTGCCCAGGATCTCATGGGAGACGAACCATCCCAGGGCAGCCCGGTTACCCGTATGGCAGTAGTTGATTTGATCCCCGCTCAATGCAACCTTGCTCGCTGCATAGATGCGTTGCAGATTGTCTGCGCTGTGGAGCTTGCCACTGCCATTCACCGTCAACCAGTCATAGTTGAGGTGGAGTGCCTGGGGCAGTCTGCCGGGCCGCTGCTTGCCGCCAGCGCCATAGATACCGAGATATTCGGCCCTGGTGCGGTTATCCACAATCTGGGTGCCGTTGTTGATTGCCGTTTTGACATATTCGGCATCGGGATTCATCTGCTGGCGATATTTGGCAGTGAATTTCGCAGCTTTCAGTTGGTTATTTCCCTTTTCCAGGGGATAGACCCGTTTCTCGGCATAGCCCACCAATCCACCGTCGAGGATCGAGACGAGATCATGGCCGAGCACCTTGAACGTCCAATAGACCCTGGCGGCTGTGGCCATATCCCCGGCACTGGCACCGAGGGGGATTAATACCACGTGACTGTTGTTGTCTATGCCCAGCGAACCGATCAGTTTTTCAAGCACGGGTACCGGTGGCATATTCTTGGGTTGGCCCTTTTTTTCAACCCGCCATTGGGCATAGTTGGTGTTGATTGAACCGGGGATATGAAAACGCAGATAGTTCTGATTTTCCTGCAAATCGAGCAAAACAAGCGCAGAGTTGTCTCTATTATCGTGTACCCATTGCGGGGTTACCAAGGGTTCTACCGCTGCTGCCAGTATGCCTGGAATGATCAGCAGTAACAGCATAAGGGAAGATTTCATATCGGCTTCCTGTTTTCTTATCAATTGAACATTGGGTCAAATACAGTGCAGCATGATTGCATCTATCAACACTAAGATCGATATCATGAAAGAAAGTTGCGTGGTTGGTTAGGCCAAGTAAACTGCATCAGTTGTGTGGATTTCACACCCTGCTGTGTCAGAATAGCGGGAATTAGGAGCAATTGGATAGTATGAGATTAAAAGTAGGATTCATCTTGTTGTTACTTGTGGGTATGTCCGGGGGGCTGTTGGCGTCAGACTTTGAAGACGCCATGGATGCCATGACCAATGGTGAGCACCACAGTGCCTATAGAGGCTTCAAGCGTTTGGCGACAAGAGATCATGTCAAGGCCCAGTACCAACTCGGCATGCTGTATATCTTTGGCAAGGGTGTGGAACAGAATACGCATCAAGGCATCACATGGCTGAAAGAGGCTGCAAGCAACGGCTCCTATATGGCGGCTAACGAGCTTGGACAGATCTATCTGTCGGGCAAGGGTGTGGAGATCGATGAAAATGAGGCGATCAAGTGGCTGGAACTGGCCACAGAGATCGCGGAACAGAATGAGGGGGAGGCCGAGGATGGCTGTGACTAGCCACCCAGCCAAGGCATGAAATTCAGCGACTTCGGTTTCGAGGAAAACCCCTTCACGATAACCCCTGATCCCAGGTATCTCTATCTCAGCAGGGGCCACGAAGAGAGCCTTGCCCATCTGATATATGGCACGGGTCCGAATGGGGGGTTCGTGCTCCTGACTGGCGAGGTGGGTACCGGCAAGACGCTGCTGCTGCGCAGTCTGTTGGCGCAACATCTGGATAATGTGGATATTGCGCTAATCCTCAACCCGCGTCTCTCCCGGCGGGAATTCATCGCAACTATCTGCGACGAACTGGGGATTGAATATCAGGGTCCCCCCTACTCCTTGAAAATACTCATCGACATCCTCGCCGATCATCTCCTGAAGACCCATGGGGAAGGAAAACACACAGTACTGGTTGTGGATGAGGCGCAGAATCTGAGTCCGCGGGTATTGGAGCAGGTGCGTCTACTGACCAACCTGGAGACCTCTCGGCACAAACTGTTACGTATCATTCTGGTGGGGCAGCCGGAGCTGCAACAGATGCTGGAACGCAAGGAGATGCGACAGGTGGATCAGCGCATCACGGCGCGCTACCATCTGTTACCGCTGAATGCTCAGGAGACAGGCCGCTACATCGCCCACCGGCTTGCCGTAGCAGGGGTTCGCGAGGACCTTTTCACGCCCATGGCGTTACGCCTGATACACTATTTCTCCGGCGGGATCCCGAGGGTGATCAATGCCATCTGTGAACGGGCGATGTTGGCGATCTACGCGTCCGGTAGACAACGAGCCGGTGTCAGGCTGGTATGGCGTGCCTCTCGGGAGGTTAAGGGGAGGCGCTTTGGCCATCAGCGATGGCTTTGGGGTGGTGCTATTCTGATCCTCATCCTGGGGGTTGTGGGTATTTGGTATAGCCTGACACCTCTGAATAAGGTTCCTGCGCCTCTCGAAGAGGTAAAGATAGAGGAACCGGCGATCCCTGAATTACCCGCTGTGGCGGAACAACCTAAGAGAGTGGAGATACCCACCCTGCCGGAAAGGCAGGCCGATCCTGAAAAGATTGCCCCCATCCCTTCCCAGGAAGATGCGTCTGAAAGCGAAGTGAGTGAATCTGTGCCGGTGCCATCCCCTGCTATGGAAGTGGCATCACCAGTGGATGACTTCAAACTGGCGACACTATTCAGTCAACCGCAAAACCGGGTGGATGTGTATCAGGCGCTGCTTACTCTTTGGGATGGGTCAAAACAGCTTCATGACGCTACGCCACCTTGTCAGCAAGTACGTCAATTCAATTTGCGCTGCCTGATATCAAGTTCGGATTGGACCAATCTGCTGGGTCTAAACAGACCCATGCTGCTGCAACTCAAGCAGGATAAACAGAGACGCCTGCTGCTGTTGAAACATGTGGATGATGAGTGGCTTCTGGTCAATAGCGGCACCCAGGAAGGGGTCATAACCCGCACCGAATTGATGCGCTACTGGACCGGCGGCTACATCATGATGTGGCGGCCGTTGGCGGAAATCGCCCTGATCGGCGAGGGATCATCCGGGAACGCGGTCACCTGGTTGCGCAAGCGTCTGCAGCGAGTGGATGGAATCGAGCCGCGGGTGACGGGGGGGGTGGACCGTTTCGATGCCCAACTGGAGGGGCGCTTGAAGGCGTTTCAGCGAAAGCAGGGTTTGGCGGCAGATGGGGTTGCCGGTCAACAGACCATGATCCATCTGAACAATCTGGTCATCCCGGCGGGGACGCCGACCCTGATCTCAAGCCAAGATCTGGCGGGGGGGTGAGATGTCGCTGATTCTGGAAGCGCTGAAAAAGGCTGAACGCCAACATAAACTGGGTGAAGTCCCAAGGATCAATCCCGACACTGAACAACCGGGTTCGACAGCATCCCACCGGCTGGGATGGCTGATGCTGGCGCTGTTTGCCCTGATCCTGCTCGGGGTCGGCATCTATCTGGGGAGCAGTAGCTGGCTGACGCCGCAACGGCAACCCCATGAGCCACCTGTCTCCCACGCCGAACCCAGCCAGCAGGATAGTCAGCCCAAGCCCGCGCCCGAGAGGGTGGCGCCACTCGAGAGCGGGGAGGCGACCAACACCCCGGATCCACTTCAATCAACCGCACCATCCCAGGTGGCGGAAGAGCCACCAGCGGCTATATCCCCACCTCGAGAGCAGGAGATCGAACCGGCCCAGGAGGTGGTGGCCGAACCACCGCCACCGCCTCGACCACCGAAACCCCTGCATGAGATGCCGAGTGGTTTTGTTGCCAACCTGCCTTCCATGAGCATCGATATCCATAGTTACGACAAGCGTGTGGCAAAACGCTATGTGCTGATCAATATGGAGAAATATCGCGAGGGAGACTATCTCGCCGAGGGGCCGAAGTTGGTAGAGATCCTTCCCCAGGGGGCGGTCATGGAGCATATGGGAGAGCGGTTCATCTTGCCCATTGGTAACCAGTAAGGGACTGGCGCCACTACAGGGTTTGGGTTCTGGCAACAGCCCATACATCGATCCGTTTTGCACCTGCTTTTTTCAACACCTTACTGAGCTCGGTCACGGTCGCACCTGTGGTGATCACATCGTCCACCAGCACCAGGTGGGTGTCCTTGACCTCCGCGCAGGCCTGAAACGCATTGACCAGGTTTTTTCGCCTCTCCTGCCTGCTCAGTTCCGATTGAGTCTTGGTCGCTTTTATGCGTCGGCAGAGTCGCCAGTCATAGGGCAGGCGGTAGTGTTTGGCCAGTATGCGAGTAAGTTCGACGGATTGGTTGAATCCCCGTTGTCGCAGGCGCAGGGGATGTAACGGAACGGGGACCAGGATCTCTGGTCTTTCATGTTGGTCACCCAGGCGTTCCATAAGCAGTCCGGCCAGGGGTTCGGCAAGATGAAGTTTTTGATGAAATTTAAACATGCCGATGAGGCGATTGACCGGCGGCTCATAGGTGAGGGCGGCGATGGTTTTTGTATAAGGTGGTTGTCGTTTGATACAGCGACCGCACAATTGCTGGGATGCAACATGGGCTGGCAGCGGAAGCGCGCAACATGGGCAGGCATGGTGATTGAAAGGCAGGCTATTGTGGCAGGCAGGGCAGAGATGGCATGGGAAATCGCCCTTGGCGCCGCACAGGAGACAACCCCTGGGATAGAGTAGTGATCGTATAATATTTATACAGTTGTCGACTTTCATAACCATCCTTGGTTGACAGAGGGCGGACAATCCTTACCATAGGCCCTCCCCAGTGCGCCGCACAAATCATACACACAGGTTTGGATCACCATGACCGAAACAATTTTACGCCATGACTGGCGACTGGACGAGATAGAGGCCCTGTTCGATCTACCCTTCAACGATCTGCTATTTCAGGCGCAAAGTCTACACCGGGCTCATTTCGACCCCAATCAGGTGCAAATGAGCAGCCTGCTCAGTATCAAGACAGGGGCCTGCGCAGAGGATTGCGGCTACTGCTCCCAGAGCGCGAAAAACGCCACCGGGCTCGAAGCGGAAAAACTGATGCCGCTGGAGGAGGTTGTAGCGGCGGCGCAGACAGCGAAGGAGAAGGGTGCGAGCCGTTTCTGTATGGGTGCGGCCTGGCGCAACCCAACCGACAAGAATCTGGACAAGGTAATCGACATGGTCGAGGCCGTGCATGGCCTGGGTATGGAGACCTGTCTCACCCTGGGCATGCTGACCCAGGCCCAGGCGGACCGCCTGCGCGATGCCGGACTCGATTACTACAACCACAATCTCGACACCTCGCCGGAATTTTACGGCAATGTGATCTCCACCCGTACATTCGATGACCGACTGCATACCCTGGCCCATGTCAGGGATGCGGGTATCAGTGTCTGTTCCGGTGGCATCCTGGGGATGGGTGAATCCCGGCGGGATCGCGCCAGCATGTTGCGTGAGCTGTGTAATCTGCCCCGCCATCCGGAATCGGTGCCGATCAATATGCTGGTGAAGATCGAGGGTACACCGCTCTACACTGCCGAGGCGCTGGATCCCTTCGAGTTCGTGCGCACCATCGCGGTGGCGCGTCTGCTGATGCCACACTCCTATGTACGCCTCTCCGCAGGTCGGGCCGAGATGAATGATGAAATGCAGGCCCTCTGTTTTCTCGCCGGGGCGAACTCTATCTTCTATGGCGAGCGGCTGTTGACCACGGATAATCCCGAGGCAGACAGGGACGTGCGCCTGCTCGAAAGGCTGGGTATGAAGACCGAACAACTGCTGGAGACAGAGGTCAAGGCGGCCAAGGTACCCTGTAGCCAGGCAAAGGCCGGCTAAGCACCCGCTTGGTCGCTGATCTGAGATTTGATGCCGATGAAGGGATTGGCTGAAGCGTTGCAAACACGCCGCCAAGCGGGGCTGTATCGATCCCGCCGGGTGGTATCGACGGCGCAACAGCCCGAGTTGGTGGTTGACGGTAAGCGCGTTACCGCCTTTTGCAGCAACGACTATCTTGGTCTGGCCAATCACCCCGATGTTATTGCGGCGCTGCAGCGCGCGGCCGCGGACTATGGTGTCGGCAGCGGTGCGGCGCATCTCATTACCGGTCACACTGATGCCCACCATCGCTTGGAAGAGGCCCTGGCGGAATATACCGGCCGGCCCAGGGCACTGCTCTTCTCCACCGGCTATATGGCCAATATGGGAGTGATCAGCGCCCTCATGAAACAGGGTGACCGGCTGTTCGAGGATCGTCTCAACCACGCCTCCCTGGTGGATGCGGGGCAACTCTCCCGGGCCAGGATGCTCCGCTACCAGCATGCCGATCCCGAAAGCCTGGGTATCCAGCTGGCGCGCAGTGGCGAAGGGCAGGCGTTGATCGCCACGGACGGGGTGTTCAGCATGGATGGTGATCTGGCCCCGCTGCCCGCCCTGGTGGAACTCGCCCGCACACATCAGGCCTGGTTGATGGTGGACGATGCCCATGGTCTCGGTGTGCTGGGTGCGGAAGGCGGTGGCGTTCTCAGCCATTTCGGTCTGGATGGTGACGAGGTGCCCATCTTGATGGGTACCCTGGGTAAGGGCTTCGGTACCTATGGCGCATTTGTCGCTGGCAGCGAGGAGTTGATCGAGACCCTGATTCAACACGCCCGCAGCTATATCTATACCACGGCCCCTCCGGCCGCGTTGGCGGAGGCAACCCTGGTCAGTCTGCGTCTTGCCCGGCAGGAGACCTGGCGGCGCGAGCGACTACAGAGCCTGATCGCCCGGTTTCGTCAGTCGGCAGTGCAGCTCGGTCTGCCGCTGATGGACTCCATGACCCCGATACAACTGATTCTGGCGGGATCATCCCGGCAAGCACTGGCCTGGAGTCTGCAGTTGGAAAAGCAGGGTTTACTGGTGAGTGCGATTCGGCCCCCGACGGTTGCGGAAGGCAGCGCCCGGCTGCGTATCACCTTCAGTGCAAAGCATACGGATCGACAGCTCGATCGTCTGCTGGATGCCCTCGCCACGCTCTCACAGGTGGCGGTATGAGACTGGCTGCGGAAACTGAGGGTGTTGGGCAGGATCTGGTACTGCTCCATGGTTGGGGCATGAACTCATCCGTTTGGGCAGGTTTTGCCGAGGGGCTGGCGCATGACTACCGGGTTACCCGCATCGACCTGCCGGGGCATGGCAGGAGTCCATTCGAAGGGCAAGGGCAACTGCGGGCCTGGGCTGAGGCCTGTCTCGAGGTGGCCCCCGATCGGGCGGTCTGGGTCGGCTGGTCTCTTGGTTCCATGCTCTGCCTGCAATCCGCCCTGCTGGCACCCTCGCGTATCGACGGGATAGTCGTCCTAGCGGGAATGCCGCGCTTTGTCCAGGGGAAGGATTGGCAACATGCCATGGCGGCCAAGACCCTCGATCAATTCATCCAGGCCCTGCACCTGGATCACCGCCAGACCCTGGAGCGTTTTCTCGCCCTGCAGATGTTGAACAGTGACCACGCGGTACAGATGTTGAAAAAATTGAAATCTCTATTGCACGAACGACCCGATCCGCTACCGGAGGCGTTACAGACCGGGCTCGAGTTGTTGAAGTCTGTGGATCTCCGCGCACAACTGAGTGACCTGGATTGTCCCACAACCTGGATCTATGGCAACCGGGATACCCTGGCACCGGCAAAGGCAAGCGCTGATCTGCAGCAGTGGTTACCTGAAGCGACCATGCATATCGTGGAGGGGGCCGCGCATGCCCCGTTTCTCTCTCATCCACAAGAGACCCATCAGTTGTTAATGAGCAGTCTGGAGTCGATTCATGGATAAGCAAGTGCCCGGCAGCATCGACAAGCGCCAGGCGCGAGCCGCCTTCTCCCGCGCCGCTCCCCACTATGATGAGGTGGCTGAGCTGCAGCGGGAGATCGGCAGACGCATGTTGCAACGATTGACCTACATCCGTCACCAACCCCAGGTCGTGCTCGACGTTGGCGCAGGCACCGGTGAGGCGACCCAGGCACTGAAAAAACAGTACAGGAAGGCAAGTACCATCGCCCTCGATTTCGCCATGCCCATGCTGCATCGGGCACGCAAGCGGGGTGGCTGGCTGCGTCGGCCCATCTGTGTCTGTGGTGATGCGGAGCAGTTGCCCCTGGCCGATCAATCGGTGGATATGATCTTCTCCAATGCGGCGCTGCAGTGGTGCAACGACCTGCCGGGCACCTTCAGTGAATTTCTTCGCGTGTTGCGTCCAAACGGTATGTTGTTGTTCTCCACATTCGGACCCGATACGCTAAAGGAGTTGCGCAACAGCTGGTCGCAGGTGGATGGCCACAGCCACGTCAGCCCCTTTCCGGATATGCACGATGTGGGGGATGCCATGCTGAGGGCCGGCTTGGCGGAACCGGTGGTGGATGTGGATCGCATGCGTCTTAGCTACCCCGATGTGCCGTCGCTGATGCGTGATCTGAAGACCCTGGGGGCGCATAATGTCACCCGTGACAGACCGCGGGGATTGACCGGAAAAGGGAGGTTGCGGGCGATGTATGAGGCCTACGAAACCTATCGCAGGGATGAAAAGCTACCAGCCAGTTACGAAGTGGTCTATGGGCATGCCTGGGCGCCCCAACAGCGTCGGGCAGATGGTGTAACCGCCATTCCCGTAGATCAGATCGGTATGGGAAGGACTGGGCAGGGATGAGTGGCGGTCTGTTTGTTACCGGTACCGATACCGGTTGTGGTAAGACAGAGATTACCCTGGGCATAATGTATAACCTGCAGCAGCAGGGGGAGTCGGTACTGGGGATGAAACCTCTCGCCTCGGGCGCCGAGACCACCGATGAGGGATTGCGCAATGAAGATGCGTTGCGGATCCAGGCCCAATGCAGCCAGGAGATCCCCTATTCATCAGTCAATCCCCTGGTCTATCAACCCCCCATTTCGCCCCATCTTGCCGCCAGGGCCAAGGGTCAACCCATCAGGCTGGATGAGATACAACAAGCCTACAACCACTTGCAGGGACAAGCGGATAGGGTCGTGGTGGAGGGGGTCGGTGGCTGGCATGTGCCCCTGGGTGACAGCATCACCCTGGCCGACCTGGCCCGTACCCTGGATCTGCCCATGATACTGGTGGTGGGTGTCCGGCTCGGCTGCCTCAATCACGCCCTGATGACGGCTGAGTGCATACTCAACAGCGGGGTTCAGCTCAAAGGCTGGGTTGCGAACCTGGTCGATCCGGAGATGCATGCCGTAGATGACAATATCCTTACCCTGCAATCCTGGCTGCCGGCACCCTGCTTGGGTGAGGTTCCCTACCTCGAGGCGCCGTCACCTGAGCAGGTTGCAACCTATCTTGATGGGCCTCTGTTGGATGCTATCCAGTGAGTATTCACTGTCACTAACCCAGACTTGTCTTTAAATTTGATTGCGAGTTCAATCGCAGCGGACTTCCTGCCTATGGTTTTCTAATGCCCTGTCCGCGCAGGCCGGTATGTGTTGAGTCTATCTGTACAGATCATGACAAGCGCCAACAGTAGCATCGCCCAAGGATTGAAGGCGCCGCCACCGCCACCACTGCTGCTCGATCCGGTATCACTATCATCGGAGAGGTTGGTGGTAACGCCGCCTGGATCCGCAATCCTGGCGTTGGCCTCACCGTCGGCATCGTTGGGCCCACCGTCCTCGATGGTCAGCTCGACACACCAGGCCCCCTCGCTCAAGCCCGTCGTATAGGCGCTATCACCGGGGGCGGGGCAGATGCCTGCCTCTCCGGTAGCGGATTTGATCAGGTTGTTTTCATCCACGACAAACTCCCCCCAGCCGGTGGAAGTCAGCTTGCGATATACGGAGCCGGAAGCCACCATCTGCCGTTGCGGAATCACCACGGTCGCAGTCGCACCCGCCTGAGAGAGACCTTCGATGTGGAAGTCGAACAGTCCCCCTTCATAGGGATAGGCATCCGCGTCCGCTTCACCTCCCAGGCCATTGGCGATGTAGCCGAATATGTCGCTGCGGCTGATCAGCGCCCCATGGTGTTGGGCGAAAAAGGCGATGTCACCCAGGCTGAGGGCCAAACCCGCTGCTGTTTGTATCAGGTAATCGGTATTGCTTCCTGACTCCTGGGGCAGAACGTGGCCCGGCAAACCGGCTGGATCGAGATAGTCAGGTATACCGTCGGCGTCACTGTCGCCACTGCCTTCTTCCAGGTCTGTTTCACCGTCGCCATCGTTATCGATACTGCTCAATGCCGGCGCCTCGGCCACCACCCGGAGACTCAGCACGGCAGTGTCGTTGGCCAGGCCGTCGCTGACCCCTGTGCTTACCCGGTAGAGGCCAGGCTCGAGATCCGCGGGATCGAAAGTGAAGCTGCTTGTATCGCTGTCGAGATCGGTCAACTGACTATCGCTTTCACTCCAATCGTAGGTGTGAGTGTCAGTGCTATTCAGATCCTGAACAGTTGCTCTGACCACAACCTGACCACCGTTCTGGCTCAAGATACGTGACGCAGTCTCATCCTGATAAGCTGTGAGTGTCACCTTGGGGGCGAAATTCTCATCGCTCAAGGCGATCAGGCAGCTACTCTTCTCCCCCATCACTGCGTTGCTCGGTGTTTCCATGGTCAGTCTCAGGCTGGTATAGCCGGACAGATCACCCAGCAGGGTGTTCGATATGGACAGGGTGGACTCCAGTAGGGATTGTCCAATCTGAAAAGTCCCTGACTGCAACGGTGCTTCACTGCCGTCCACGGATGAGATACTGATCAGGCTGTAAGGGATGGATACCGGGTAGCGGGCCGCGCTCCCATTCAATATCAGCGGACAGCCGATGGGGCCATTGGGGGAGCTGGTAAGGTCACTGCCAAACTCGATGATTGGATCGACCCTGACGATTTGAATCCCTTCGCCGGTGATCCCGTCCCTATCATCCGCCGTCCAGATCAATAGATGGGTGCCCGGTGCTAGATCGAGTAAGCCATCGCCGGGTGGCGGGGTGACAACCCCGTTACTGACCAGGTGATCAAGGACTGGTTCGAGTATACCTTCGTTATCGTCCTGGGCGCTTGCGGTGCCCGGATCGACCCGTGTCAGGGCGCCGGTGGCGGCGAGTGTCATGTCGGCGGGAGGGGTAACTATCGGCCTGGTAGTGGGTACCAGCCGGCCGGTGATGTTCGATTCCGCACGTTCCCGGGTGCCGTGGAGATCGGTGTAGGTCACCACGGCCGAGAGATAAAAGTAGTGATCGTCCAGGGTTGGCACATAGGTCAGGTCATTCGCGCCAATATCCTGATCCAGCGTGGAATAGGCCCGATAGCGGCGTTTCCAGTAATAGCTGAGTTCACCGATGCCGTCAGGGTCGTAGAGGCTGCTGGTATCGATGGACAATGTGGACCCTTCCGCTACCGAGCCGCGAATATAGACCGAGCCCACCAGCGGGTCGTTGATATTGGTGATTGCACCGGGCGCCCCCACCGGCAGGGAGCTGACACTTTCGGTCACCCCCAGACCATCCTCAAAACTGACAATGCACTGGACGTCAAGCCCGATATCGTCGTCGGTCAGCATATAGCTCGCAGAAGTCGCTCCGGGGATAGGTTGGCCGTTCCGGTGCCAATGATAGCGGATCTCACCCATGCCATTGCGGTCGCTGAGGCTGGGGCTGGCCCTGACCACCTGGTCTTCAATCGCCTCACCGCTGATGGTGACGCGGCCGGATGCCGGTTCGTTGTCACTGATCTTTTCGATCAGGATGTTTTGCGACTCATACAACTCGAAGGGGAGTCCCCTTTCCGTGTTGTAGTCTTGAATGGTGTAGTAATTGATGGTGTAGCTGCCCGATGCTATGGGGCCGATTTCCACCCTGTTGTTGTAACATGGAGCAACAAAGCCACTCTCCCATATGCTGACATAGATATTAATCTCCTCTCCCACCACCTCCGCCCCGAAAAATTTGTCTATCCCAGAATCGGGGCACTCACTGCTGAGGATAAATGGCTCGAAATTATTGGGTGTCTGAAGAGGAATATCGAGAATTTCGGATTGGACTTGGGTGTGATGGAGGACCAAAACCACCAGTAAGAGCCAGAGTGTTTTACGCATGATAAACCGGGAGTCTCCGTTTCCTTGGGGTAGCAGGAGTCTAACGGGGAATAGGTAAAAGGTGCAATGCTGCACTTCCCATCCACAGCATTGTAGGGGATGTGGATATGGGAATGGGTAGAGATGCTATATATAGGAATAATCTATTATTAAGGTAGAAACATACGTATTAATCAATTATAATATTTCACGTAGAGTTCTCTCCAAGTTGAAATTTGAATCACCAATATTCTGGAGAGAAACAATGTTAGAGAACCGCGAAAAACAAGCCGTACCCAATGTCATCTTGCGTACCCGTCGTGAGCACGAATGGGTCGATGTGACCAGCGACGAGATCTTCAAGGGCAAGACAGTGGTGGTGTTCTCACTGCCCGGCGCCTTTACCCCCACCTGTTCATCCACCCATGTGCCGCGTTACAACCAGCTGACACCGGTATTCAAGCGTCACGGTGTTGACGAGGTAATCTGCGTCTCGGTGAATGATGCCTTCGTCATGAACGAGTGGCAGCGGGAACAGCAGGCAGATCGCATTACTTTCCTGCCCGACGGCAACGGTGATTTCACCCGAGGCATGGGGATGCTGGTATCGAAGGAGGAACTCGGTTTCGGTGACCGCTCCTGGCGCTACTCCATGCTGGTCAAGGATGGGGTAATAGAGAAGTTGAAGACTAGTTTGCTGAAACGAACCGCCTGGGTCAGCCGTTTTTACCTGTTTTTACAAGCACTATCAGTGTGCGTAAAGAAGTGTAAATTGCCTCCACGAAACAACATGGATATAGATGACCTATATGCTTGCCGAGGTAATGATGAACTAGGAGCGTGGAGAAAGATTTCATGTGACCAGTGAAGATATCTTCAAGGGCAAGACCGCGGTGGTGTTTTCGCAACCCGGCGCCTTTACCCCCAGCTGTTCATCCACCCATGTGCCACGCTATAACCAGTTGACCCCGGTATTCAAGCGTCACGGTGAAGATGGGTGCCACCAAGACCGATTTTGACAACACCATTGCCATTCACCCGATCAGTGCTGAAGAGTTGGTCACCATGAAGGTGGCAGAGCCCGATCCTATTGAGGAGCGTAAATTCGATACAGGATCGGATTGGAAAGAGAGCATAGTGAGACTTTAATCGCTGCATGTCCTTAAATGGCATAAAAAACCGTAGCACCCTAAACGGTTGCTACGGTCATGCCGCCTTACTAAAGCGTATAGGCCAGCCTAAACAGCTGCCCTATTAACGACTGCGCGTTAGCCTGCGAGGAGCAGCAGGCTCCTCTTCAACAGCAGGTTCACTGGAGCCGGTCAAGGCATAGAGTTCGTTCAGCTGCGGCGGCTGCGCCGTCATGGAATCCGTCAATGCTTTAATGTAAGCAACCAGTGCTGCCTCCTGTGCTGCATCCATACCCAGGTCTCCCACCAGGAAGCCAAACGCCGCCCCCGGCCACTCAGGTTCAGGCCAGCAATTGGATCTCAATGCACGACGTTCTGATGTGATCTCGGGTGGACAACGAGTGATACCAAAGGCTGCTGCGGTCTCACCGTCTACGTCACTCGTGTTATAGAAGTGCACCAAGCTTTCCAGACTCTTGAACCAGCCATTGTGGGTATAGGCCTTAATGAAGCGTTGATTGGGCCGCTTGTCCACGTTGCGCAGGGTAGGTGTCTTGAAAAAACCACCATCCGAAGTTGGATCAACATGACCTGCGAGACCCGTTGGCAGATTGTCGGGATCGTCCGCGCCAGGCACATCCGGATTGGCCGGTGTGCCGATATTGTGATAGGCATCATCGGCATAGCGCTCAAACAGTCCGGTACCGTCGCGCGAGGCCTGATCACTGAGGTGACAGAACGAACATTGGGTCACAGGCAGATCGGGAAAAGGCGCTGTAGCCGGCCCGGGGGGATCGGTATTGTAGAAAAGATCATGTCCCAGGTTCTCCTGGTAACTCAAACCGACCAAAGGGAAGCTACCAGGTGAGTTTATATACTCCTCGTCGGCACAGACGCCGGGATCATAGTACTCAGAGAATTCCCCATCATCACAGGCAAGTTCAGTACGCAGAGCGATATCCCGCTTGGAACTGAATGAGTTGACTTCATCGGAAGACTGCCAGGCACCGACCGCGAGCATCAGTCGTTTGAAACTGATATCGAATTCACGCTCAGGACGCTCTTCCGGCGGCAGGTCATTCGCCATATAGTCGACAGGATTATCGCTACAGTCTATCGGTTCGCCCCAAACGACCTCATAGATTTCTGCATACTCAGACGTTGCAACATGCTCACACACAGCCTGACGCTGGATATTTTGCTCTACCGGATTGGGCATAGGATTGAGTGCCTGATCGGAGGTTGCGCCAAAGTAGTTGCTGTATCCACGACTGTCTGGCTCACCCTGGAAAATTTCCATACCGATATGCCTGGTGGCATTGAACAGCGTCGCTTCACGCCCCTCGGCACGTCCATCCCAGAAGTTACCACCACAATAGCGATCGCCGCTGGTGGGACCACCACTCCCACCAAAACTGATACCGCCCTGATTGCACTCATGAAAGGGCTCGATCTCACTGGCATAGGCGTTGGTTGGCGGCTTCAACATACCACTGACATGAACATTGGCGCCCGGTACCGCAACCACGGTCCGGTTGATATAGGCATTGTCATTGGTCCCCCCGGTATCCGGCGCGTGACAGGATGCACAGGACTGGCGTTCCGGTGCCGATATCTCATCAAAGAAGATAAATTTACCCAATAGTTTGAGCGGATAGTGGTCCTCATCAAGACTCAAGGCATTGGCTTGAACGCTTATTAGTGAAAGCACTGTGGCAGACGCTGCGCACAGTGATAAGGCTTTTAGTTTTATCATGATCTGCTCCCCCGGGATAATTAAAATATCTCAAGCCTGCTTACGTAGACGGATTGCACCGATGCCGATTAACCCTATTGACAACAGCATCAACGATGAGGGTTCAGGCACTGATGATGCGCCAACGGCAAGACCACCACTGAAGCTTTCAACCAGGAGATAGTTATAGTCGTAGGAATCCAACATGAAGGAGAAGCTTCCACTGCCACTGTAATCATCGCTCAACGGACCAAACAACAGATCCGCGAAAGCCACTTCAGCAATATCAACAGCCAAAAAGTCGTCTGTGACAAAGAGGCTGGCCTCAGCGATGGCGTCATCATCAGGGATACCCGTGGATGTTCCGACAGCGGCCGAAAGTGTGTATTCATACGCAAAGTTAAATACCAGGTAGTCGTAGTAGAAGTTGTCGACGAAGAGATCCAGCGCTGTAAAAATACTCGACTCGGCAATACCCAGACCGGCTTCACCGTTGGCGCCTGTTGCCACTGTGATTGTGTCCCCTTCGAGCATTTCCACTGAACTGTTGGTCGCCAGGGTCGATGTGTAGTCCGCTACTCCGTCACCACTTGTGAAGAGTGTATCGTCGATAAAGAACTCCCCGCCGCTGGCATACCAGTAATCGTTATCAACGCTATAACCATCAAGTGTTTCGACGTTCTCCAGTGTGAGTGAAAAACTAGTGCTCGACAGGTATATAGCATCGGCCGCTACAGAGGCAGTAAAGCCCAGCCCGGTTACTCCAAAAGCGAGGAACAGACTCAGATTAAGATAGGTAGTTTTAAATGACTTCATTATTCAATGATCCTCTTCCGGTAGTTTTAATTTTGTTTTGCTGCATAAAAAACGCCGGCCCACTAACATCCACATCCTGTGACCGGCGCCACAGAAAAAATTAGCATTATGTGTGCCAAAAGAAAAAAATTACTAAAGATCAATGATTAGTTCTTGATTCGCATTGCGCCAAAAAAAACTCTGTAAAAAATACCGACACCAAGTTATTCATTTACAAAGAAAATTTTTGAATTGCTCAAATAAATCAAATATCAAAAAAAACAACATGTGGTACAAATCTCATCCGAAGGTGTGAAAGCTGGTCTGTTGCCAACATACAGCAGCCGATAAAATCACTGAGTGTTGTCAATCCAGTCAGAGGTGATGGATAAGCTACAAAGTCGTAGGGGAGGGGCCGAATGGGCAGGGTGAGAAGCTTGCAGTGCTTATAGACGTCCGAGCAAGTTTGTTTTGTTAGACATTACTAAAAACACTGATGTAATTTATATCGCAACGGAAAAATAACATATGCATGAGTGTAGTAAGACTTGATGCCATCAGTACTAAATATTTTTGACTCTTCTACAATATACATCTATTAAAAATTCTCATGAGTGCTTCTAGCGTAACGCCTAAAGATAAATGAGGATAGACTTCATTATTGTGTTAACTAGTGCGTCAAATATAACTACCAACCGAATCCCAAATAGCATCAGGATACAAGTCATCGAATACGGCTTAAACGACAGACTGAACCTTTCGGTGAATATTAAGAATGCCGATGATTATCGATGATCTCCTGGGATAACGATAGGCTTATTGCTTGGCGAGGGACTGCCTGATAAACCGCTTCCAATCGTCCATCCGCTTCTGCAATAGCAGCATACCGTCGAAATAGGGTACTACCTGATTCCTGCGGATGATCTCCCGGCCCTTGGGGCCCAGGGCGTACTGGATGAAACGATTTGACTCCAGGCTGTTGGGAGAGCTCTTGCTGTGTACCAGGTAGAGGGGGCGATAGAGCAGGTAGTTGCCGGTACGGATATTATCGAAGTTCGGATCCCTGCCTTCCAGTTTGAGGATCTTAAAGTCTCGTTTATGGGCACTGGCAATGCCGGTCACCGCGATGGCATTGGGATTCTTTTCCACGGTTTTCTCCAGTGGACCTGAAGAGGGAAAGACATGCTTACTCTTAAACTCAACGTCCTGGTCTTCGAACAGGTGCGTGCGCAGGGTGTAACCGACCCCCGAGATCTTTCCCTTGCGGATCAGCAGCTCCAATGGTTGCCTCTTCCCGCCCAGTTGGGACCAGTTTGTGATCTCGCCCTGGTAGAGCCTGCGCAGTTGCTGCAGGCTGATGGTATCGACGGGATTGGATTTATGTACCACAACCACCAGCGCATCCCAGGCTACGGGAATCATACTGGCTCCAGCCTCTTCCCGACTCATATCCAGGGTGAAACGGCAGGCCCCGCCAATATCGGCCTGTTTGCCGGTGATGGCGCGAATTCCCTTGGTGGCACCACCGCCAGCGATGCTGATGTCGACCCCTGTTTCCTGCTTGTAGGCAGCGGCGAGGTCAGACATGAATGCGTTTCTGGTGATGCCGCAGCCCACCCAGGAGAGTTCCAGCGACTGTGCGGTGAAGGGTAAAAGTGCCAGTAGCAGTAGTACGATTAGATTTCGCAAGGATGTCCTCGTTGTGTCGTTTTGATTCGGTTAAGAATAGCTAACTATAGTAGTCAAGAATTGTTATTGTAAAATTAATAACAGGAATTAATATCCTGCCTTAAGTGGAAAAATAGTCTAAATTTGACTGTCGACACAAGATTTCACCGGTATCGACTAATTTACTGAATCTACTGGTGGGTATGTCGAGATTGACGGGTAGAGGAGTATTGGCGCCTGATTGTTGTCTGATTGCTTGTGTTCATTCCCGGGCTGATGCGGGTGAGCAATTGTTGTATAAAAGGCTACTGAGGAGCTATGTTGCGGTTAATCCTGTTCTTTTTCATGTTCATCAACGTATGTTCAGCTGTCAGTTCGAGTGGTACATCTGATTTACATGATTACCCTGGTCTCAGTGGTAAACAACTGGGTGGTGATTTCATCCTGCACTCGAGTCAGGGTGAGTTCTCATTGGAGCAATTCAGAGGGAAAGTGGTGCTGCTCTACTTCGGTTATACCAAGTGTCCCGATGTCTGCCCCACCTCTCTCGCTTTTCTGGCTCAGGCCCTGAATCAACTCAATGCTGAAGAGTTGAAATCTGTGCAGGGTGTGTTTATCAGTGTCGATCCGAAACGGGATACAGTACAGGTGCTGGATAACTATGCCAGCTATTTTCATCCCAATCTGTTAGGCGTAACCGGTAGTACAAGTGAGATAGAGGAGGTGGCGGAACTCTATGGTGTGCAATACGATGAAGTTGATCTGGAGGACTCAGCTTTCGGATACGCGGTCAACCACTCATCGGCAACGTACTTGATAACTCAGGACGGCGAGCTGCGTTTTGTGTTTCCACATCAAACACCATCGTTCGTCATCCTGGAAGCTATCCGATACGTACTGACTGAAAACTGAAATAGGGGACGATCAGTATGCCCACCGGTTAACCAGCGGGCTACTCAAAATCAAGATATTGGACGAATACTCAGGAGTGGCTGTCTAAGCGAGCTGCGTCTTGAGCTTGTTCATGGCGTTCTTCTCGATCTGACGAATACGCTCAGCCGAAACCTGAAATCTGTCGGCCAATTCGTGCAGGGTCGATTTCTTCTCGCCCAGCCAGCGTGCCTCTAGGATCTCACGGCTGCGTTCATCCAGGTTCTGCATGGCACCGATCAGCTGTTGTTTCATCTGCGATTCGCTGTCCGATGACTCGAGCAGGTGGGCGGGTTCCATACGCATGTCGCTCAGATAACCTGCGGGTGTAGCCGTCACCTTATCATCATCATCTTGCATGGGGCCGTCGAAGGCGATGTCCTGACCGGAGAGGCGGGATTCCATCTCCAGCACAGTTTCGGGTTTGACCCCTAGATCCTGGGCCACGTCGTCGACCTCCTGCTTGGAGAACCAACCCAGACGCTTTTTGGAGCTGCGCAGATTAAAGAACAGTTTGCGTTGCGCCTTGGTGGTTGCCACCTTGACGATGCGCCAGTTTTTCAGGATGTACTCGTGGATCTCCGCCTTGATCCAGTGGACGGCGAAGGAGACTAGGCGAACCCCCATATCGGGATCGAAGCGTTTGACCGCTTTCATAAGGCCGACGGTGCCTTCCTGAATCAGGTCGGGAAGGGCCAGGCCGTAACCGCTGTAGTTGCGGGCAATGCGTACGACGAATCGTATATGGGAAGTGATAAGTGTCTGTGCAGCCTGCAGATCCTTCTGATCGCGAAGTCTGATCGCAAGGGATTTCTCCTCCTCTGCGCTCAGCATGGGCAGTTGGAAAGCGGCGCTGATATAGGCATCCATGCTGCCTGATGGCAGTGCTGTCAGTGCGTTTACATTGCTCATTGAGTATCCCCGGATTAAACTGCTGATAGAATATTAGCACTCTCAGTGGATGAGTGCCAATCGTTTAATAGGACCTGGGGTTTCAACAATAGTTCCCTCTCTTGATTTAAATATAAATTAAGAAAATACAATGACATATGTTGGTTGTGCCAGGGTTGTATAGGCCATGACCTGCTCTCCTCAGAGGCCCTCTGATGTTTGAGGAAATAGGGGAGATGGGCCATTTTGCTGCTCTATTGGCCTGCTTTCCGCCCAGCAGTGCGGGATCGAGCAGGAGGTCAACTGGGCTCAATGGCGCTGAGGTGCCTGCCCACGGCCAGCCAGGCACCGGCCAGTCCCAACAGACTGCTTCCCAACAGGAGTGAGAGGATGGTCTCGAAGTCGAATGAGGCGAGATTGAAGCTGCTCTCGTAGAGATTGGCCAGATTGGCGATCGGCCCGCTCAGCAGGGTGATGGCGATGGCAATGAGCAGCCAGGCGATGAGGCCCCCGAACAGCCCATACCAGAAACCGGTATAGAGGAAGGGTCTGCGAATGAAGGCGTTGGTGGCGCCGATCAGCTTGTTGATCACGATCTCCGCGTGCCGGTTCTGGATCTCGAGACGAATGGTGTTGCCGACAATCAGTAATACCGCCATGCCGAGTAGTGCGGCCAATACTACCACTGCCCTCTGGGCGATGATGGTGATCGCCTGTAGTCGTCGCACCCACTGCAGATCGAGTTGTACGATCTCCGCATCAGGCAGCAGTTTTAACTCCTGTACCAGCAGTTGGGCCGTCTCCGCAGTGGTGTAGTCGGCCTTAGGTTGAACAATCAGTACCGCCGGCAAGGGATTGTTGTCGAGTGCCTCCAGGGCAT
This sequence comes from Candidatus Thiodiazotropha sp. CDECU1, assembly GCF_963455295.1. Lineage (NCBI taxonomy): Bacteria > Pseudomonadati > Pseudomonadota > Gammaproteobacteria > Chromatiales > Sedimenticolaceae > Candidatus Thiodiazotropha > Candidatus Thiodiazotropha sp. CDECU1. Next base: position 3,714,189 of record NZ_OY734020.1, on the reverse strand, counting down.
CGGCATAACCGCTGAGTTGTTGGAACTCCTGTAGGGCTGCCTCCCGGGTGATTAGATTCACCCCTTCGATGCGTTGATGCTTGCGTAGCTTGGCGGCCAGCGATGCAGCCTGCCTGTCCGAGACCTTCTGCTTAAGGAAGACCGAAATGCTGGCACCGCTGTCCCAAGCGCCGCTTACCTGTTGCAGGTTCCCGAGCATCACATGCAGCCCAACCGGCATAGCGAGGGCGATGCCGATCACAGAACAGGTCATCAATGATGCTAGATGGTTATTGACCAGTCTACCGAGGCTGGCCAGGGCCACCTGCGCATGACGCTGCAGCCAGATCTTTGGTGCATTCAGTAGCCGCTTTTTAAGAGTCATTGCCAGACTCCGCCTGGGTGTCGCCAACCAGCTGTCCCTTGCTCAGAGAGAGAACGCGCTTCTGCATGCGCTTGATCAGGTCGATGTCGTGGGAGGCGATGAGCAGGGTTACCCCGACCTGATTAAACTGTTGGAACAGCTGCATAATCTCCTCGGAAAGCTCCGGATCGAGATTGCCGGTGGGCTCATCCGCAAGCACCAGGGGCGGTTTGCTGACCACTGCCCGGGCTATGCCCACCCGCTGCTGTTCCCCCCCGGAGAGTGTAATCGGCGCGTTCCTCTCCTTGTGCAGCAGGCCAACCTTGTCGAGGGCGGCACGCACCCGGCGGCCGATCTCTTTGTGACCGACCCCGGCAACCACCAGTGGCAGTGCCACATTGTCGAAAACCGTGCGATCGTGCAGCAGTCTGTGATCCTGGAAGATCATCCCCACATCCCGGCGGTGGTAGGGGATCTGACGATTCTTCAAGCGAGTGAGATTGCGATCGTTGACATGCAGTTGCCCATTGCTGGGACGTTCCAGCAGGCCGATCAGTTTCAACAGGGTACTCTTGCCGGCACCGGAGTGTCCGGTCAGAAATACCATCTCTTCCGCCTCGATACGCAGACTGACGTTACTCAGGCCGGTATGGCCACCAGGATAGCGTTTACTGACATTGTCGAAGTGAATCAAGGTGCTGGTATTTTCCTGGTTAGGTTTCAAACAGGGCGTCTACAAACTCGTCCGGGTTGAATTCACGCAGATCTTCAATGGCTTCGCCGACACCGATAAAGCGGATAGGCACCTTGACCTTGTCGGCAATGGCGAAAACGACACCGCCTTTTGCGGTACCGTCCAGCTTGGTGATCACCAGTCCGGTCAAGCCGACAGTCTGGTGAAACTGCACGGCTTGGTTGACCGCATTCTGTCCGGTACCCGCATCCACAACCAATAGTACTTCATGGGGAGCGTCGGGATCGATCTTCTTCATCACCCGGCTGATCTTCGCCAACTCCTCCATTAGATTGGCCTTGGTGTGCAGACGCCCCGCCGTGTCGGCGATCAGGACGTCGATGCTGCGTGATGTGGCTGCCTGCAGTGCATCGAACACGACTGAAGCCGCATCAGCACCGGTGTGTTGGGCGATCACCTGGATCTGGTTTCTCTCACCCCAGGTTTGCAGTTGCTCCACAGCGGCGGCGCGGAAGGTATCTCCCGCGGCGAGCATGACCGACTCCCCATCCAGCTGAAACTTGCGCGCCAACTTCCCTATGGTGGTGGTCTTGCCCGCGCCGTTGATACCGACCATCAGCATCACCAGTGGCTTGCCGCCGTTGTGTTCGCCGATAGGCTCGTCGCATGCCAGCAGAATCTCTCTGAGGTGTTGTTTCAAGAGTTGCATCAACAGCTGCGGATCGCTCAGTTCCTTGCGATCGACCCGCTGTGTCAAATCGTTGATGATGCGGCTGGTTGCCTCCACTCCCACATCAGCGGTGAGAAGCAGGGTTTCGAGCTCCTCCAGCAGTTCATCATCGATGGTCTTGCGCCCAAGGAGGAGATTCGACAGTCCGTCCGTGAGATTGTGGCGGGTACGCGAGAGGCGTTCTTGAAGTCGAGAAAAGAGGCCGCGCTTCTCCTCTTCCGGAGGGAGGGACGCAGCACCCTGCTGATCCTGTTTCTTGCCCTTGCCAAATCCGAACATAGAGTGATTTACCGGCTCTGAGGTTGGAACTCTGTGATGATCACAGGTTCATAGTTGTTGTTTGGACAATCCCGGTGGTCTCTGAAAGAATCCCCGGGATCGTCGAGGACGCTATTCTACAGTGCCAAGGGACTATATATAAAGGGTAAGCAACCCGTTGTTGCGAGTTCTTGGCCGGATGGAGTCTGTTTCGGATGATGTTGAGTTAGAAAACGACCATATAATGCAAACCTTAGTGAGGATGTTCTCCATGGGAAGATTGATCACAGGCCTGATGTTGACGGCACTCTGTTCCAGTTTTGTGCAGGCGGATGTCGTGGAGCACCAGCTCGATAACGGCATGAAGGTAATAGTAAAACAGGATCGTCGGGCCCCGATCGCCGTTTCTCAGGTCTGGTACAAAGTGGGGTCGAGTTATGAGTTCGGTGGTATCACCGGTGTCTCCCATGTGCTCGAACACATGATGTTCAAGGGTACGAATAACCATCCCCCGGGTGAGTTTTCACGTATCATCGCGGCCAATGGCGGGGATGAAAACGCCTTCACTGGAAGAGATTACACCGCCTATTTTCAGACCATGGCAAGTGACCGGCTTGAGGTCTCGTTTGAACTCGAGGCAGACCGTATGCGCAATCTGCTGTTGCTGCCTGAAGAGTTTGCAAAGGAGGTCGAAGTGGTCAAAGAGGAGCGCCGCATGCGCACCGAAGACAAGCCCCAGTCACTTACCTATGAACGTTTCCTGGCGGGGGCTTACGAGAGTTCCCCCTATCGCACCCCTGTAATCGGCTGGATGGCGGATCTGGATGCCCTGCAAGTGGAGGACCTGCAGGTCTGGTACCGCAAGTGGTATGCACCCAACAACGCCACCCTGGTGGTGGTGGGTGATGTGGAACCGGATAAGGTGATCCATCTTGCACAACGCTATTTCGGTCCCCTCAAGCCAGAGCGGGTGACCCAGCCCAAACCGCGTTTGGAACCGACCCAGCGCGGCAGCAAACACATCACCGTAAAGGTGCCTGCGCGACAGCCCTATCTTGTGTTGGGTTACAAGACACCGGTGGTGGGTAAAGCGGATCAGGCCTGGGAGCCCTATGCCCTGGAGATGCTGGCCTACATCCTGGATGGGGGCAGCAGTGCCCGTCTCAGCAACAACCTGATCCGCGGCAGCAAGCTGGCGGTGGCGGCGGATGCCAGTTACAGCGCCTTTTCACGACTCCCGGGAATGTTGGTGATGGATGCGGTGCCGTCTCCTGACGCCAGCATTGATGCGGTTCAAGGAGCCCTGGTGACGGAGATCGAGCGATTCAAAAAAGAGTTGGTCAGCGAAGATGAGATGGAACGGGTGCGTAATCAAATCATTGCCGCCAAGGTGTACGAGAAGGACTCGGTCTTTTATCAGGCGATGCTGATTGGACAGTTGGAAACGGTAGGGCTCGATTGGCGTCTTGCCGATGAGTATGTGGACCATTTAAAGGCGGTTACCGCGGAACAGATCAGGCAGGTCGCGCAGAAGTATCTGGTCGAGGACAATCTCAGTGTTGCGGTGCTGGAGCCATTGCCGATGGATGATTCAATGTCCAAGTCGATGCACGAGGGAGTGGCGTATGCATACTGAAGCTTGGATTAAACATATCTTTTTCTACACTTTTCTACTGCTGAGCGGATGGGTCTCAGCAGCACCGCAAATTCAGACCTGGCAGACCGCAAACGGGGTAAAAGTACTGTTTGTCGCGGCACCTGAAATCGAGATGGTGGATGTGCGCATTGTATTCGATGCGGGCAGCGCCAGAGATGGTGATAAACAGGGTGTCACCTCTTTTACCAACAACCTGTTGAGCGAAGGTGCCGGTGGTTGGAGCGCCTATCAGATCGCTGAACGGATGGAGGGTGTTGGGGCACAGCTAGAAACGGGATCTTTACGGGATATGGCCTGGGTGTCGGTACGCTCGCTGACTGAATCCAAGGCACTCGCCCTGGCCCTTGAAACCATGTCTAAAGTGGTTGCCGAGCCCAGCTTCGCCGAGGAGGATATCGAGCGGCTGCGCCAATCCATACTGGCAGGATTGGTCCAGGACGAGCAGTCTCCTGGCAGTCTGGGCAAAAAGCGCCTCTATCAGCTCGTGTTTGGGGATCACCCCTATGCCTCAGATCCCGATGGCACTATCGAGTCGGTTAAAGCGATAACCCGAGCGGACATAGTCGCCACCCACAAGCGACTGTATGTGGCAAAGAATGCCTTGGTGGCGATTGTCGGGGCTGTCAACAGAAGCCAGGCTGAATCGATTGCAGAGCAGGTAACACACGGACTCGAACCCGGGGAGCAGGTGGCGAAACTGCCCCAGGTGGCGCCGCTGCAGGGAGCCATCGATGAGCAGATCCCTTTTCCCTCAACCCAGTCCCATCTCTATATTGGACAACCCGGCATGCGCCGTGGTGACCCTGACTACTTCACCCTCTATGTGGGGAATCACATCCTCGGTGGCAGCGGCCTGGTCTCACTCCTTAGCAATGAAGTCCGTGAGAAACGCGGCTTGAGTTACAGCGTCTACAGCTATTTCCTGCCGATGCGTCAGACCGGACTGTTTCAATTGGGTTTGCAGACAAAGAATGAACAGGCTGGCGAGGCGCTGCAGGTGGTGAGGGAAACGCTTAAACGTTTCATCAGGGAAGGACCTTCGGAAAAGGAACTGGAAGCTGCAAAGCAGAATATTACCGGCGGGTTTCCATTGCGGATCGCCTCGAATGGCAAGATCGTTGAGTATCTGGCGGTGATCGGCTTTTACGATCTGCCTCTGGATTATCTGGACCGTTTTACCGACAAGGTGGCAGCCGTGACCCGTGAGCAGATTCAGGATGCCTTCCAGCGTCGCATAGATCCGGATCGTCTGGTCAGGGTGCAGGTCGGACGAACCGCTCCTTTGGCTAAAGTCTCAAAGCAATCAGACGCTGATAGCAAAGAGTGACACAATAATTTAAAGGTTAATAAAGTGACTTCCCCTCAAGCGGCTTTTCAAGTACGAATCATCGGTGGGATGCATCGGGGTCGGCGCCTGCCATTTGCCGATATGCCGGGATTACGACCGACAGGTGATCGCATTCGCGAGACTCTTTTTAACTGGTTGCAGCCCTATATCGAAGGGTCCCGTTGCCTTGACCTGTTTGCCGGCAGCGGTGCACTGGGTCTGGAGGCGGCTTCCCGTGGTGCATCCAAGGTAGTGATGCTTGATACAGCCATGGCTGTGGTCAGGCAGCTGACAGAGAATAAGCGTCAATTGGGTCTTGACCAGGTCTCTGTTATTAGGGCAGATGCATTTCAATGGCTGGAACAGGATGCAACCCCCTTCGATATCGTTTTTCTGGATCCGCCATTCGTTGATAATCTGCTGCAGCCCCTGTGTCAAAGGCTGAGTATGGGATGGCTGACGGATGGGGCACTGATCTATATGGAAGATGCCCTCTCCCGTGACATGCCGCCCCTGCCTGAAGGTTGGGAGATGAAGAAACAGAAATCGGCTGGCCAGGTACACTACGGCCTGGCGTATGCCCCGCTTGCCGGCTGATAATTATCATTCATCGGATCGGTTTCTGGTAATATCATGCCTTTTACCTAGACCGTGAGCTTATGATAACTGCCGTTTACCCTGGAACCTTCGATCCCATCACCAACGGTCACAGTGACCTGGTGAGGCGGGCCTCCGATCTTTTCGATCACATCATATTGGCCATCGCAAAGAACACCGGGAAAAATCCAGCGTTTGACCTGGATCAGAGAAAAAGCCTGGTGGAAAAAGTATTGAAGGGTGTGAAAAACGTTGAGATACGCACATTTGACAATCTGCTGGTCGACTTCGTACTGGAGTGCAACGCAAACGTGATTCTACGCGGATTGCGTGCGGTCTCCGATTTCGAATACGAGTTCCAGCTGGCAGGGATGAATCGCCGCCTGGCACCGGAAATCGAGACCCTGTTTCTTACCCCGGCTGAGCAATTTTCGTTTATATCATCCGGCCTGGTAAGAGAGATCGCCGCACTGGGTGGGGATGTCACCGAGTTTGTCCATCCGGATGTACAGGCAGCCTTAAGCAAGCGTTTCAGTTGAAACGGAATCCCTGGGTGATACAGGGTTAAAATCGATAAAATATCGATGCCACACTCACGGTTAATGAATAGAATTCACTTTATGCGATTTTGTTAGGAGAGAAAAAATATGGCGTTAATAATCACTGACGAGTGCATCAACTGTGATGTTTGTGAGCCAGAATGCCCAAACGGTGCCATCACCCAGGGTGATGAGATTTATGAGATCGAAGCCGATCTCTGTACCGAGTGTGTCGGTCATTACGATACCTCGCAGTGTGTCGAGGTGTGCCCGGTGGATTGTATTCCCAAGGATCCCGAGCATGAGGAGAGCTATGAGATGTTGTATGCCAAGTATCTCAAGATCACCGGCGAATCTGAATAGTTAGGCTGTCAATGCAGACAAGCGTCATCAAAAAGGCTCCCTTGTGGAGCCTTATTTTTCTCTTTTTCATCTGTTCTCAGCTAGCGGCGGCTGAAAGCCCCGGATCTGCCGCCATCGCCACGGCCCATCCGCAGGCGACTGCCGCAGGCCTGCAACTGTTGGACGCTGGTGGAAACGCCTTCGATGCGGCGGTTGCTGTGAGTGCCGTATTGGCTGTGGTCGAACCCTATAGTTCAGGTATCGGTGGCGGTGGCTTCTGGCTATTGCATCGTGCCAGTGACGGTTTCCAGACCATGCTGGACGGCCGCGAACGAGCCCCCATGGCCGCCCATCGTGATCTCTATCTGGATCAGGCGGGAAAGGTTATCCCGCAGCTTTCCATCGATGGGGCGCTGGCGGCCGGCATTCCCGGTGAGCCTGCGGCCCTGGTCCATTTGGCTCGCCACTACGGACGTCTATCCCTTACCGAGTCGCTGCAGCCGGCGATCAGATTGGCCCGGGATGGATTCAAGGCAGACAGCCACTACCGCAGGATGGCGAACTGGCGTCTGGCGGTGTTGCGTGCCCATCCTGCTTCGGCTGCACAGTTTCTGCAGCAGGGCGAGGCGCCTGAAGAGGGTGCCCTGATCAAGCAGCCGGCTTTGGCGGAGACCCTTGAAAAGATCGCTCAGCACGGGTTCGATGGTTTCTACAAAGGGGAGGTCGCCCAACGCCTGGTGGATGGAGTGCGGGCTGCGGGCGGTATCTGGAGCCTTGAGGATCTGGCCGCTTACCGGGTCGTGGAGCGGCAACCCATTGTCGGTCGTTATGCGGGACTGAAGATCACCAGTGCCTCACCGCCCTCATCCGGTGGCATAGCATTGATGACCATGTTGAATATCCTGCAGGGATTCGATCTGCAGGCGCAGCAAGAACCTCTTCGTACCCACCTGCTGGTGGAGGCGATGCGCCGGGCCTATCGGGATCGTGCCGATTATCTGGGCGACCCCGATTATGTGGATATTCCAGTGGAGGCGCTGACCCATCCCTGGTACGCAGCAGGCCTGGCACGGGATATTCAACTGCACCGTGCCAGCCCAAGTGTGGGTAACCTCTCCCGGTCACAGGAGGGGCGCGACACCACCCATTTCTCCATACTCGATGGGGAGGGGAACCGGGTGGCGGCCACACTCAGCATCAACTATCCCTTCGGCTCCGGTTTCGTGGTGCCGGGTACCGGGGTGTTGTTGAATGATGAAATGGATGATTTCTCCGCCAGCCCCGGGGTACCCAATGTGTATGGGTTGGTTGGGGGTGAAGCGAATGCCATCGCCGGGGGTAAGCGAATGTTGTCGAGTATGACTCCAACCTTCGTGGAAGATGATCGCCGGTTGGCCATTCTGGGCACCCCTGGCGGCAGCAGGATCATCACCATGGTGTTATTGGGTATCTTGGAGATGGCTGATGGCAAGGGACCGAAAAATTGGGTGGAACAGCCCCGTTTTCATCATCAATATCTACCCGATGCCGTTCAATTCGAAGCGGGCGCTTTCAGTGATGAAATGAAACAGCAGTTGACTGCAATGGGACACAATTTAAAGCCTCTCGATAGCCAATATGGAAACATGCAGGCGATTTTATGGGACAAACAACTGGGTGAAATCGAGGCTGCCTCCGATCCCCGTGGTTTGGGATTTTCCCGTGTTGTGAAGTCGAGTTCTCATGGAAGAGAGGAGACAGGTAGCGAAGTTGATGGAAAAAATTGAAAAAAGTTCTTAAATTTGGAAACTTGCCATTGAATTTGTTTGAATTTTAGCTCAAGCTTTCGTGCCAGATGCTGCTGCTCTATCAACCTGGATCTTGTGGATGCAGCGAGATGGGGAGCCAGTAGCCATAACTGTCATGCCGGTATAGGTGATGCCTCTACCTTGGTTTTGACATGGAAGGACTGTTTGTTACCTGGTCCTTAGGGAGGTGTGTCCCGAATAGGCCGTGACTTGCAGTATATTCTAGGGTCTATTTGGGAAGCTCTGCATCAGCACGACCAGGTAGAAGGGGTGTGTAGTTTACACACAATGTAATAATTAATTCGTAGAGAGATCGAGAGTAATTATGAAAACCACCATCATGAAAACCGCCGCAATGATTCTTACTGTTGGTTTGTTCGCAGGTTGTGCGACTAACAGCGGTCTGCAAGAGGACGTCGCCAACGCCCAGGCTGCAGCCGATGCTGCCATGAAAGCTGCCAAAGAGGCTCAGCTGGATGCTGCTACCGCTCAAGGTACTGCTGATGCTGCTCTCAAGGCCGCTAACTCGGCTAAAGATGCCGCTGAAGCTTGTAGTGAGCGTTGTGGCCGTATGTCAGAGAAGGCAATGGCTAAATAAACCCTGCACTAATCGACACAAAAACCCCGACAGGTTATACGCCTGTCGGGGTTTTTTAATTGCCGTCTGCGACCGCATTCTCACGCCATAGGTAAAGTGGCATGGGTATACCGGTCTTCTGTTCAATGAAGTTGTGTAGCTGATCCCAATCCGGCCTGCGCTGATCCTCGCCCAGCTTGCTGACCACCGCATTCACCAGCTCGGTGTAGTTGTTGCCTCGCTCCTCCACATATTCGACCAAAGGAGGATGGACCTGGACAAACAGTTCACCCTTCAGCCAACCGGCTTTGAAGGGTTTATCGATAATCCTGACCGGGATACCTATTTCAACCTCTTCAAAAAATTGTTCAACATTTTCAGGATAGAGACGGATACAACCGTGACTGACCCGCATGCCAACGCCATAGGGCTTATTGGTTCCATGCAACAGATAGCCATTCATGCCCAGGTAGATGGCACGATTTCCGAGTGGATTATCGGGCCCGGGCGGCACAATTGGCGGCAGCGGATCGCCATCCTCTTCGTGCTCCTGCAGGATCGATTTGGGAACGGTCCAGCTCGGATCCTTTTTTTTGCCGATAACCGAGGTCTCTCCGGTGGGAGTGCTCCACCCTTCACGACCTATTCCTATCGGGTAGGTGATGACCACGGGACGATCTTGGGGAAAGTAGTAAAGGCGCAGTTCAGCCAGGTTGATGACGAGACCCTCGCGGGGACCCGGTGGTAGGACGTACTGTTGGGGGATGACGACTTCCGAGCCTTCCCCGGGCAACCATGGGTCCACCTCGGGGTTGGCCGCTACCATCTGTCGGTAGCCGATGTCATAGGTGCGGGCGATATCGGAGAATGTCTCCTCATAGCGCGTGGTCAGCATGAAGATCCTGCCCACTACATCATCACCCTCTGGAGGCAGATCGAGGGTGACAGCCCGGGCGGTTCCCAGGGTACTCACGAGGAGCAACAGTGTTAGTAACAAATTCAATAGCATAATCTTGGTGTTAACAGGTCCTAGTTTACCTGAGGAGCGACTATTTTAGTTGAGAAATATGGTGTAGATCCTGCCTTGGGGGGATATGGATTGTGTGTTTCGCTATGTAGTTCCTGAAATTACATCACCCGTGGTGATCTAAAGAATTGGTTTTCAGGGTCGATAGTCTATTTAATACTGGTATTTTTCTTTTAAGATCAAGAACCTCTGAAATATTGGCTGCGCATAGACCAAGCTGGATCTCGATCGATAACGGACAGGACAGGCATGCGACGAATTGCGTTGATTAATCAAAAAGGTGGTGTGGGAAAGACCACGATCACCACCAATTTGGGACATGCCCTGGCCCTTGCCGGTCACCGGGTCACTGTGATCGACCTGGACCCGCAAGGGCAGTTGGCCTCCAGTTACGGCATCTTTCGCGCACCTGCGAAGGGGATCGATCAGGTGATGCTCGAGGCACAGGATCCCGCATCGGTGAAACAGGGGATCAGGGATATGCTGACATTGATCCCCGCTGGCGATTGCCTGCAGGAGATCGAGCACCTGCACGACGGCGGTGCGTCGAGGGCTCAGCTGCTGAAACAGGCATTGGATGGGGCGTTGGATGATCAGGCGTTTGTCCTGTTCGATTGTCCGCCATCGTCAGGATTATTGGTGGCGAATGCAATTTTTGCCGCCGATGAAGCACTGATTCCGGTGAGTGGAGATCACATGTCATTGAATGGCCTGGCCAAGATGATGCTCACCATAAAGAAGTTCGAACCCTACCTGAGCAAACCGCTGCCCACCTGGATTGCATTGAACCGTTACTTTCCCCGCCGGCGACTCTGCAAAGAGGTTTCGGAGAAGCTGAAGAGGCACTTTTCCGATCAGCTGATTCATACCCCGATACGGGAAGCGGCAGTCATCGCCGAGTGCCCTGGCATAGGGCGTACCATTTTCGAGTATAAGCCCGGTAGCCAGTCGGCGAAGGAGTTCCAGTCTCTGGCTACAGAGTTGCTAGCCCGTGATCCCGGGTAAAGCTTGGCCTATTATTGACGCTATTTAGAACATGTATAAAGTGAGGAGGAGGTCCCATGTCCATATCCAGCGAACTTTCCCCGGATGAAAAGAGCGTTACCATTGTTATTTCCGGGCGATTTGATTTCTCCACCCATCAGGAGTTCATGCAGGCCTATAAGGCCTTTCCAAAGGGTGAGAAGGTCTTTGTGGTTGATTTGACCAATGCCGAATATCTGGACAGCTCTGCAATGGGTATGCTGCTGCAACTGCGTGAACACAGTTCTTCAGACAGCGACGGTGTAGTGCTTAAAAACGGTAACGACGCAGTACAGGATGTGTTGCGAATAGCCAATTTCGGGAAATTATTCGTCATTCAGTAGCTTTGGCATCAGCCCACCTTTCCGGTATGCTTGCCCCTTTTTTCCAGGGGTCGTTCTAGATGGGATTCAAATGCGGTATCGTGGGTCTGCCGAATGTCGGTAAGTCAACCCTGTTCAATGCCTTGACCAAGGCCACAATTGCTGCGGAAAACTACCCTTTTTGCACCATCGATCCCAATGTGGGTGTGGTGCCCCTCCCCGACCATCGCCTGGATGTGATCGCATCCATTGTCAATCCGCAAGCGGTGATTCCCACCAGTATGCAATTCGTGGACATTGCCGGGCTGGTTGCCGGGGCCTCCAAAGGGGAAGGACTGGGGAACAAGTTTCTGGCCAACATCCGTGAAACCGATGCCATCGCTCAAGTAGTGCGCTGTTTTGAGGATAGTGACGTGGTGCATGTGGCCGGTCGGGTGGATCCGATCAGCGATGTGGAGGTTATCAATACGGAGTTGGGATTGGCCGACCTGGAATCGGTTGAGAAGGCGCTGGAGAAGAGCCTCAGGCAGGCCAAGACCGGTGACAAAAAGGTATTGGCGCGTAAGGCCTTGCTGGAGAGGGTGCAGGATCATTTGAACAGTGCCAAACCGGTTCGCAGCATGGCCATGGATGAGGATGAAAGGGCGGAGTTACGGGATCTGTTTCTGCTCACAATCAAGCCGGTACTCTACATTGCCAATGTGGCGGAGGATGGTTTTGAGGACAATCCCCATCTGGATGCGCTTTCAGCATTGGCGGCCAGTGAGGGTGCGGAGGTGGTACCTGTGTGTGCCGCCATCGAGGCGGAGATTGTGGAATTGGACGAACATGAGCGGGGTGAGTTTCTGGCTGACCTGGGGCTGGATGAGCCGGGCTTGAACCGGGTCGTCAGGGCGGGTTACAAGTTGTTGGGCCTTGAAACCTACTTTACCGCCGGCGAAAAAGAGGTCAGGGCCTGGACCATTCCCCAGAGTGCCACGGCACCCCAGGCGGCCGGGGTGATCCATACCGATTTCGAACGCGGTTTCATCCGCGCCGAGGTCGTGGCCTACGAGGATTTTGTCAATTGCAAAGGGGAGCAGGGGGCCAGGGAGGCGGGTAAGCTACGCTCTGAGGGCAAGGAGTATGTGGTCAAGGATGGGGACGTCATCCACTTCCGTTTCAACGTCTGATATTGACAGGGGAGTATGGCAACAGTATATTCCACGCCCTTCATAACAGCTTCTGGCAAGGTAGCTCAGTTGGTTAGAGCACAGCACTCATAATGCTGGGGTCGGCAGTTCGAATCTGCCCCTTGCTACCATATGTAAAAGGCCTGACTCTCGTCAGGCCTTTTTATTTGGGGGTGGTGTGCCGTCCGCGGTGGATCAGGCTTGAGCCGAATTGTCCCAGACGAGTTGTATCTGGGTGCTGCGTCTTATCTCGGTGAGCCTATCCCCGAACTCGTGGATGTTCTCATCCAGCAGGTTGACCAACTCGAGTTTTCCATCCCGGGCCATGTCCAGTTCCATGCGGTTTTGCCGCAATTGATCCAGTTCCTGGCGGAGTTGGACATTTTTAAGGTAGATAATGTTGGACGCAGCCGCACCCATCAGGTTCTTTCGCAATTGTTGATTTACCTGCAGGATCTGCTTGTCCAGCTGATAGATCTCATTGCTGAGATTGGAGATCACATCCAGTTGCTCATCCCAGATCGCAAACAGATTGTCGACTCCCTCTTCCACCCAGTTTTTAATCTCCTGCAGGTGCTGCTCCTTGAGCATCTGCAGAACATGGGAATCGGGCATGGCCATTAAGTGCTCGAATACCTCAAGCCAGCTCTCTTCCCGATCGTTGAAGAGCCTGTTCATATAATGCAGCATGAGTCCCACGGATTCTCTATAGTCGTAGCCTGCGTAGGATTGGCTGACCGTATTCATGATATCGGCGAAATTGACAGCTGTCCCGGTAAAGGCCTTGTCGTCCTCTAACTTGATGCCTTTGGCGTAGATCGTGGTCAGACGGTTGAGCATACGCATGTAGCCGTCATCCTGGATCTGGCTCTTTTCAGAGCGGATAAAACCGGAAATTTCGGTCAGTATCTCGCGTAACTGAACAATGTTGATTTCATTGTGCTTGCGACCAAGCACCGACTCCAGGTAGTCGAAATACTGCTTGATGATTTTGCAGGACTCATCCTGAGCCAGGGCAGGAAGCCGCTCGACACTGTTGATCCTGAAGGGTAATACCTCCTGCTTCATCGGATCGCTTTTCTCGAAGTCCTTAAACAGCATGCTCATGGCTCGGCTATGTTCCCAAAAAACCCCAATGAATACTAGATAAATTATATAAGCGATTTCTTATATATCAAGTAATTTCGGCACTAAAATTCGTAAAATAATGTGTTATGAGAACTCTATCGGCTTTTATTTCAATAACTTGAGGTTCGTGGTCAGGGCCTAAGCCACCGTATTCGTGGAAGAAATTGAGTAATTTTGTTTTATTTCACTTAAAATGCTCTGCTTGATTTGGTGCTCAGGGGCTAAATACAAGATTTGACAGTATTGAGGGGAAACCATGATTAGTAGTAAAAACAAAAGGTTCAGCGGATTGCTGACAGCTGCACTATTATTGTTGCCGGGAATCTGCCTGGCGGAAGACGCCTCACTGAATGGCGCGAATACCGGTTGGATCATGGCTTCTACCGCATTGGTGCTATTCATGACCCTACCGGGTCTGGCTATGTTCTATGGCGGGCTGGTAAGAGCCAAGAACGTGCTATCTGTCCTGATGCAGTGTTTCGCTATCGCCGGCATAGTTTCCATTCTCTGGCTGATCGCGGGCTACAGCCTGGCGTTTGGCGAAGGTAACGCTTGGATTGGTGACTTCAGCAAGGTGCTGATGGCGGATATTGGACGGGAGACCCTCTCCGGGGACATTCCGGAATCCCTGTTTATGCTGTTCCAGATGACCTTTGCAATTATCACCCCCGCCTTGATCGTGGGTGGATTTGCCGAGCGCATGCGCTTCTCCTCGATGCTGTTGTTCAGTGCACTCTGGCTGTTTGTGGTCTATGTGCCGATCACTCATTGGGTCTGGGGCGGCGGCTGGCTGGGTAGTATGGGTTTGTATGATTTCGCCGGTGGCACGGTGGTCCACATCACAGCCGGTGTGGCGGCCCTGGTAGCCGCCGTGGTGTTGGGACCCCGCAATGGCTTTGGCACCGCTTCAATGATGCCCCACAACATGACCATGACCATCGCCGGTGCCGGCATGCTTTGGGTCGGTTGGTTCGGCTTCAACGGCGGTAGTGCGCTCGCTGCCGATGGCAATGCCGCCATGGCGATGCTGGTGACCCATATTTCTGCCGCTACCGGTGCCATGACCTGGCTGGTACGTGAATGGATCAAGTTTGGTAAGCCCAGCGCCCTGGGTGCGGTGACCGGAATGGTGGCCGGTTTGGGTACGATTACCCCCGCATCCGGTTTTGTCGGTCCTGCTGGGGCGCTGGTGATCGGTCTGCTGGCGGGGGCTATCTGCTTTTCCGCCACCAACTATCTGAAGCAGGTGTTGAAGATCGACGACTCCCTCGATGTTTTTCCCGTCCACGGTGTCGGCGGTATACTCGGCACCATCCTCGCGGGTGTGTTCTCCTCGACCTCCCTGGGGGTCTTTTCCGGCTATGGTTATGCCGATGGTATCGATAGCATGGGGGGTCAGGTCTATGTGCAGTTGATAGGCGTCCTGGCAACCGTCGCGTTTACCGCCGTGGCAACCTTTGTGATCCTGAAAGTGGTGGATGCCCTGTTGGGATTGCGAGTCAACAAGGAGCAGGAGATCCAGGGTCTGGATATCGCGCTGCACGAAGAGCGTGGCTACAACGACATCGGCTGAACTGCCCGATAATACCATTTATCGCCCTGGTTCCAATTAAGCGCTGAGGATTGGCAGGAACTGGAGCTGATATTCTTTCTCAGGCGTCCGACAGCACACTCTTGTGCTGTCGGGTGTACCTGAGCCTAGGTTGCCTTTTACGAATTTCTTCTGTAACTGGCTAGCGCGCTGTCTGTTTCGAATATCGCTACCTCAACGACTGGAAAGCCTCCGGCTTCCACATATTCGTAGATCAACCGGGCGATATTCTCTGCGGTGGGATTGGTCTGCATCACGTATACGGATTCACCGGCCTGCTGCAGTAGAGGCAGAACCGGGTCGTCCCTATGCAGCAACATATTGTGATCCAGGGTCTTTTCGATCCAACTCTTCACATAGTCACCGATATCGGAAAAATCACACACCATCCCCAAGGCATCGAGTTGTTCCGTTTCGAGGCGGATGACGGCCTTGGCGTTGTGACCATGGAGATGGCGGCACTTTCCCTGGTGGTTGAGTAACCTGTGGCCATAACAGAAGTGGATCTCTTTGCTGACTGCGTACATGTTGTGAAGTTTCTCTTGGTGTTTCCAGGCCTTAACGGAAGGGGGCCAGTATAAGGCCAGGTTTGATGGACTGCCAGTGATTGTAAAGGAATTAGAAGGGATGCCGCTAAACCATAATAGTTTGAGGGGTATGACTAGTCATGAATGAAGAATTCGAACCCGTAGAGATCGAAGGCGAAGAGTACGAGGTTGTATTTGCGGCAAGAGAAGCGGTAGGGCACCTGCGACGCATTACAAGTAATTTTCCCCATCTTGCCACGAAATCGGTACGTGTGGCGATTGAGACCTGGAATGAGGATATGTTTCGCAAGGGAGAGTTGATTCTCGTGCAGAAACAGCGCGCCAAGGCAGAGCGAGATGCGCTGGAGAAGCGCGCCATCGAACTCATTGAAGCCAATCATGTGGACGATGTCCTCGATATGTTGAATCAGGACTCAAGCAGGGAAATCGATTATCACGATTTAATCGATATGGTGGGAAAAGATCGCTACATAGAGGCACTCTCGCAGGAAGCGATTGAATTGAAGGTCAATGCAATCTCTCCTGAGCAAGCAGCCGAGCTCTGGAATAACAGTGGAAAACCGACTGTTGGCGGTGATCGATGGACGGCCACCGGTGTCTCTGTGCTGATGGGGAAACCATAAGCTCGAATTAATCTTTCATCGGCATGGCGATTGTCAAATAACAACCTGTATAGAGGTGTCTCTCTGTAATCAGATAGCGGCCGTGAAAATGCAGATTTTGCGGGAACTCAATGGTACATGCGGCGCTGGGCCTGAACTGAAACTGCTGACGCGAGGCGTCGATATCCAGTGAGACCGACTGAAAGCCGAAAAAGCGCTCGACCAGAGGGTAGTAGCATTTATACAGGCTCTCCTTGGCGCTGAAAATCAAGCGTGGCGGCAAATCCTTATGGCGTTGCATGAATGCCTTATCCTCATCCGTATCTATATAGCGGGCAATTCCCGGCTTTAGCGGATCGAGTGGTTCGATGTCTATACCCAAACTGACGATCTCGCCTGCAATCGCACAGGCGGCGACGCAATTGTCATTGCAGTGGCTGATGCTACCGATAAATCCATCCGGCCAGATCGGTTGACGTTTTGTGCCGCGTAGCAATGGTCCAGCAGGGGCGTCGAGCTGTCTCAGGGCGGCATGGGCCGCGTTGCGGCCGGCACGAAACTCCCTTTGGCGTTTTGTAACGCTCCCCTCAATCAGCTGCTCCTCTTCAATGCAGAGCGGTTTCAGCCACATCTCTTCAGTGGAGTTGACGATCACGACACTGGGGGGGAAGAGAGGGGAGAGTTGCATATTGTGATGTTGTGCTTGTCTTGCTATTGAGCAAGGATTGTAACATCTTAAAACTCTACTTGACCTTATCGCCATGAGCATGCATGCTCATAGGCATGCACAACTTCCACCAGACAAAGATGATGATTAAGCGCCTCCGCCTACCTGTATGGGCAGTCGGTTATGCATCTGCGTCCGGGAGTTTGATACGAAGTTAGCAAACACCTAATTGAGTTTTTCCAAGGCCGCAGATGACATCATCTGCGGCCTTTTTCGTTACAGGGGGTAATTAAATGTCCGTACCGGCCGCCTATCTTGGGATCGTGCTGATCTGGGGTACCACACCGCTTGCCATCAAGTGGAGCGGTGAGGGTGTTGGCTATCTGTTTGGTGTGACCGGCCGGATGGTGATCGGCGTCACCCTGGCGCTGTTGGTACTGCGCCTGATCGGTCAGCGCCTGGCCTGGCATAAACGTGCGCGACACACCTATCTGGCTGCGGGTCTGGGGATTTTCATTGCCATGACGGCGGTCTATTGGGCATCCCAATTTATACCTTCGGGATGGATCTCGGTGGTATTCGGACTATCCCCGATATTTACCGGCCTGATGGCGCGGATCTGGTTGCAGGAGCCTGGTCTCGATCTGCAGCGTTTCCTGGCGGTAATGATTGCGCTGGTGGGTTTGGCGACGATCTTTTCCGTGGGGGTGGAGCTTGGTGTGAGCTTCGTCTTGGGATTGAGCGGTGTCTTGGTTTCGGTGGTCACTCACTCAGCCAGCGCGGTCTGGGTAAAGCGTATCGATGCCCAGCTGCATGGTCTGGTAGTGACTGCCGGTGGATTGATGGTGGCGGTGCCTCTGTTTCTGTTGAGTTGGTTTCTACAGGGCGAGAGCTGGCCCGTGGTGGTCGAGCAGCGAGCGCTTACATCCATTGTCTATCTGGGGGTGGTTGGCTCGGTGCTCGGTTTTGCCCTCTATTTCTACGTATTGCGTTATGTGGAGACGACCAAGGTGGCACTGATAACCCTGATGACCCCGGTTATCGCGCTGTTGGCCGGGAAATGGTTGAACGCGGAACAGGTGGACCTACGGGTATGGGCAGGCGCTGC
Organism: Candidatus Thiodiazotropha sp. CDECU1; assembly: GCF_963455295.1. Classification (NCBI taxonomy): domain Bacteria; kingdom Pseudomonadati; phylum Pseudomonadota; class Gammaproteobacteria; order Chromatiales; family Sedimenticolaceae; genus Candidatus Thiodiazotropha; species Candidatus Thiodiazotropha sp. CDECU1. Next base: position 3,696,149 of record NZ_OY734020.1, on the reverse strand, counting down.
ACTGATTATGTTGGGACTCGCCGGGTTTGAATTGAGTGGTCGAATAAGTGCTCAATTACGCTCGAGCAAGGCGAGTGAGAGTGTGGGCCAATAGGTGATAATCAATACTGCGCCAAACAGCAGGACAAACCAGGGAAGGGTGGCGCGGTAGATTTCAGCGATCGGCTTGCCGAAGCGATAACTGGCAATGAAAAGATTCATACCCACTGGCGGGGTGAAGTACCCAATCTGCATGTTTGCCAGAAAGATAATCCCGAGATGGACCGGATCGATACCGTACTCGATAGCGACAGGTAGCAGTAGAGGGACCATCAAAACCAGTGCCGAGAAGATATCGAGCATGGTGCCGAGTACCAGCAGAAACAGGTTCAGCAGTATCAGGAATGTGAGCGGGTCTTCGACCCGCTCATGCAGCCAGTCGAAGAGTTGGCTTGGAACATCCGCATCGATGAGGTAGTTGGTGGATGCCATCGAGAGGCCGAATATGACCAGGATCCCCCCTACCAGCAACATCGCCTCACGCATCACCTCCGGGAGCTTTTTGAGGGAGATCTCTCTGTGTATGAAGACTTCTACGATAAGCACGTAGACCGCAGTGACCGCGGCGGCCTCGGAAAGTGCAAAGTAGCCGCTGTAGATTCCGCCAAGCAGGATGATCGGTAACGGGATCTCCCAGGCAGCCTCACGTATGGCCGATTGTGCCTCATCCAGAGTAAACTCGTTCAGCGGCAGCTTTCGACCCGACCAGAGAGCCCAGGCAACGAGTATCAACAGCATCAACAGGCCGGGAAGCAGGCCTGCCAGGAACATCTCATCCACGCTAATGGAGCCGCCAATCCCCAGCTGCTGGGCAACTACTGCATACAGGATCAACGGCAGGGCCGGTGCGAACAGCAGCCCCAGGCTTCCGGAGGTGGTTACCAGCCCGAGACTGAAGCCCTGTCCATATCCCGCCTCCCGCAGAGCGGGGTAGAGCAGGGCGCCCAGTGCCACGATGGTGACGCCTGAAGCACCGGTGAATGCGGTGAACAGGGCGCAGGCAACCAGGGCGACAAAGGCCATGCCGCCGGGGATCCAACCCAGCAGCGCCTGGGTAAGTCTTACCAGGCGATGGGGAGCACCGCTCTCACTCAGCAGATAACCAGCGAAGGTAAACAGAGGAATGGCCAAAAGCACCGGCATCTCCGCCAGGCGAAAGAACTCGATGACCACAACCGATAGATCGATGTCGGCTTGGTAGAAGCCCCAGAGGGCACTGGCACCGATAATGGTGAAGAGTGGCGCACCGAACAGCGCCAGCAGGATCAGACCCAGTGCGATAATCATTCATTACCCCTATGCAGCAGTTGCAGGGGTATGTTGAACAGAAAACGCATTGTCATAACGCCAAAGCCAATGGGTATGATGATCTCACCCAGCCAGGCGGGCAGACTGGCGAAAAGTATGGCGCCATCCTGCCACTCCAGGTGGACGAAGCGAATGGCGTGCCAGGTTATGATGCCACAGATGATGGCACTGAAGAGATTGTTGATGATGGATAGAACCGAACGGCTCCGTTTCGATAATCTATGGGAGAAAAGATCGATACGGATATGGCGATCCTCCCTGGTGGCGGCAATGGCCCCCAACAGAGAAAGCCATAGAACCATGATACGCAGGGTTGGGTCGGCCCAGATCAGACCGCTGTCGAACAGATTGCGCAACACGATTTGGCTGGCAGCAAGCAGGATCGTGGCACTCAGAAGGATTACCATCAGGCTATCTTCGAAAAGCAGTATCAACTGTTTGATACGTTTCACAGTGAATAACATGGTGCTAAATCATGCTCAGTGGGGATCTGTTTTTCGATTAATGTAGATGTTAATTGGGGATTCGGATTACAAGATATGAATGGCCAGCCATATACAGTGGGGCTGATGGCTGGTGGTTAATACCCTATGAGCGGTATGTGCCGGTATCAGGACACTGTCTCCCCGATAGAGTGTGATCTCCCGGTTGTCCATTTCCAGTTTTGCGCTCCCTTGCAATACACAAATCCATTCGTCATGGGGCTGTTGCGATACCTCAGTGACTGTGTCAGGGGGGCTGAGGATACGTTCAATAGTGACATTCGGACTTTTCAATAATGTATCGAAGCGTTCCTTTTCTTCTACTGCCTTATCCGGTTTGTAGAGATTCATGCTGGTTGTTTGCATTATGTTGATGGTCAGGTGCCTATCACTATCAGCCTATGCTGACAAATTGTATAGAATTTATGAACCGCGTGCTTGGAGGCAGCATCTATCATGGGTGATGTTACGTTTTTTCATAGGCTGATCGGGCTCTTGGTGACTGATCTCTTAGTGTAGAACAAATAGCGCTGCGGCGGGTGGGTATCTACTTGGTCACTGCCACTTGTCTCTGTTGTTGAATCAACGACTGCATCCTGTTCAACATCTGTTTGCTGAAGACCTTTTCATCACTGAGTTTTCGAATCGTGCTGTTCGCATGGGTTTCCCAGGCCTGCTGTTGGCTTGCGCTGGGACTGACAAACTCGATCCCCTGTTTTTTAAGTGCGAGCAGGGCTTGCTCGTTATCCTTGCGATTCTGCTGGTCTATCTTATCAAATGTGGTTTCGAGTATCTGTTTTAGTATGGATTGGTCCCCTTTTTCCAGCTTATTGAAGGTTTTCTCCTTTAACACCAGCGTGGCGTAGAGATAGGCGAGGGGTACCTGAGTCAGATAACTGACCCGGGTGTGCCACTGCAGGGCTATGGCTCCTATGGGGGCGCTGGCGATGGTGTCGATGAGTCCGGTCTGCAGTCCGGTTAGCACATCGGTCAGGGGTAAGGGGACTGGAGATATACCCAGCGACTGAAACATGGATGCATTCACCTGGTCCCCTTCAGGTATCCAGATCCTTAATTCCTTCATATTGTTGGTGGATGTGACAGGTGAGTTCGAGAGCAAATAGGCAAAGCCGCCTTCGCTCAGACCGAAACTGATATATCCCTGTTTTTTAATGCCTTTCAAGATCTGTGGATCCATTATCTGCCGTACCGCATCCACCTCCTCAAGATTTCGGAACTGGAAAGGGAGGGTATAAAGATGGGCATCCTTGTAGATAATACTCAGTCCACCGCCTGTTAGGGCGCCACCATGCAGTTGTCCAATACGGATCTTACGCAGGACACTGTTATCGTTTCCCATCACGCCGCCGGGATAGAAGCGGATTTTGACTCTGCCCTCGGTCTGCTGCTTAATCTGCTTCGCTGCCGCCCGCATCTGTTTCATCCAATTGGTGCCATCGGGAGCCAGGGTGGCAATCTTCAACGTGGTGGCTGCCTGGCTTGACGGGCTTAGCAGAAGTAGCAGCAGCAGTGTGCTCATGATGCGGAACATGGTGTACCCCTCAGCGCAATCTAGTGGTCTCAACAGCATCCAGCATATACACGGCCTTTTTTACAACGCCGTTTATATCTGGATACAGTTTAATGTACGTTATCAGACCGCAAATAGACGCAAAGTGCCTGATTTACTGGATATGAGAGTGAGTGCCGGTGTCTGAAACTCAAAAATAGTCGTCTTCAAGCAGCTGCCTGGCCTGTCGTTGGGCCATGATGTTGGTCAGGGTGAGGCCCGGTTTTACCGGATCCGCCTCGATGACCTCGTTCAGTAGTCTATCGTGTAGGGTTTTATCAAAAACCAGGCGGGCATAGTGTCGAGCGAATTCCAGTTTTACAATTAGGTCCTCTCCCGCGGAGTAGTTCATGGCCTGTTCGAAGTGTTGACGACCAATTTCAGGTTTACCCCCTAGTGCGGGAGGGATTTGGCTCTTGATCACACCCAGATAGAGTTGCGCGCGACCCTTCTCGTATTCCGGGTCGATGGAGACCACCCGTTGTAACATGACCTCGGCCTTTGCCAGGTCGGCAATCGCGTTCCAGTCATCGCTACGGGCCTGGATCCAGCCCGCCCAGCTCGTGGCATAGAGATAGAGTCCCTGCAGATCCCCGGCGTTCGTTGCTTGAATGACCGCGGTAAATTCATCGAAAGGCTCCGATCTCTTTTCACAGATGCCGGGTCTTGTTCGGCATACCCCGCGCCCGGCGTAATCCAGGGCCTTTTGGGTAAGACCTTTCTGCCGCTGGGGATTTGTCACCAACCCGCCGGCGTATGCGCTGTAAAGTTTGGCACCGGCATATAACAACTGTTGGTCATCTGGACTCTCTTCAATGAGTGAATCGAGGAGCAACAGATAGGCGGGTGCACCCTGGCGCACTAGGTCCGGATCTGTCTGATTCAGCATCGCATTGGAGAGGTTTGAGGCCAGCCGGTCAGTGGCCATGGAGACACAGCCACTATTCATCGATGAAACCAGTGCGCAGAGAACGAGCACTATAACGGGAGAGTTGAAGATTCGGTGCGCGCGGGGGGGCATGTCAGCGGTGTTTTTTACCCACTTGCTCCATATGATGCAGCCAGTTACTGAACATGACACCGATAGATCCGCTTCCGCTACGGCGCCCCTTGAAGGTATGGAAGCAGCTCTCATCCTCCTCATCATCATAACGGGTCGCACCGATATTCAGGCACAAGTACATGATAAAGATATCAAACACTAGCAGGGCGATGGCGATAGGCACATGGATAACGGCATCTTTCTTCAACCAGCCGACGATTGGTGTATGGTAGGCCAAAACAATGTAGAGGGTGCCGAATAAGAGCGCTACTGCGAGCAGGGAAAAGAGATCCGCCAGACGTTCATGTTTCCGGGTGTACCCTTTTAGACTTTTACAGACTGACATGGGTAGGATCCAAATTGAGTTGTGTTGAAGATGTTGAGATTAACCGGCAACTCGCAGGATCTCAATAGGGAGTTTCCATTAATCAGAATTTCTTTTTGAATTCAGATACCTGGGGTGTGTATAGTGGGGCCGTTAACGGAACAGTGTGGGCAAACGGATATAATTCTCTGAAGTCCATGACAAATAGAGAGGGGGGTGTGAAGGGTGGACAATGTAACAAAGCTGATTGACTGGGTGAATGGGATCGTTTGGGGACCGCTGATGCTGGTGCTGATCTTGGGCACCGGACTGTTTCTCATGATTGGTCTGAAACTGATGCCATTGGCCAGATTGAACTACGGTTTTCGCATGTTGTGGCGGGGTCGAGAGGGGCAGGGTGAGGGTGAGATCAGCCCGTTCAATGCCCTGATGACGTCACTCTCCGCAACCATCGGTACCGGCAACATCGCGGGTGTGGCGACAGCGATCGCGATTGGCGGGCCGGGGGCCATCTTCTGGATGTGGTGTACCGCCCTGGTCGGCATGGCCACCAAATACGCCGAGGCGGTGCTGGCGGTACGCTATCGTGAGGTGGACGAAAACGGTAATCATGTGGGCGGCCCCATGTACTACATCAAGAACGGCCTGGATGCCAAATGGGCCTGGTTGGGTACCCTGTTCGCCATCTTTGGCGCCCTGGCGGGATTTGGCATCGGTAATACGGTGCAGGCCAACTCGGTGGCCAACGCCTTGTCGGCCAACGACGGATTGCAGATCGCGCCCTGGGTGACAGGCCTGGTAATGGCGGTTCTGGCCGCACTGGTATTGATCGGCGGTATCCGTCGTATCGCCGAAGTGGCCGGTAAGCTGGTGCCGTTCATGGCGGTGGCCTACCTGCTTTCCGGATTTGTGGTGCTGGCGCTCTATGCCGGTGACATACCCAATGCCCTGGTGCTGATCGTCAGCGAAGCCTTCACCCCGACCGCCGCCACGGGCGGGTTTGCCGGTGCCGCCGTCTGGCTTACCATCCAGTTCGGCGTGGCCAGGGGAATTTTTTCCAACGAGGCGGGTCTGGGCAGCGCCCCCATCGCCCACGCAGCTGCGGCGACCGACAATCCGGTACGCCAGGGCACGGTGGCTATGCTCGGCACCTTCATCGATACTTTGATAGTCTGTTCCATCACCGGCCTGGCCATCGTGGTGACCGGTGCCTGGACCAGTGGTGAGACCAGCTCTGCCCTCTCCTCTCTGGCGTTCGAAACCGCCTTGCCCGGGATCGGTAGTTACGTGGTCTCTCTTGGATTGGCTGTGTTCGCTTTCACCACCATCCTGGGATGGAGCGTGTATGGGGAGCGCTGCGTAGAGTACCTGTTTGGGGTTCGTTCGATCACCCCCTTCCGGGTTGCCTGGATAGTGATGATTCCACTTGGGGCAGTGGCTCAGGAGTTCCTCAGTTTCGTCTGGCTGGTGGCGGATACCCTGAATGCCCTGATGGCGATACCCAATCTGATCGCTCTGTTGTTGTTGAGTCCGGTGGTATTCAAGTTGACCAGGGATTATTTCGCTTCCTCAGCGAAATGACACAACAGCCCTGATCCAATGATTGTGGTGCGGCAAGCCGCACCACAATCTGAAGATCATTGGTGTTGTATTTCGCAACCGATGGAGCCATTCCGCTTAACGAAACGCGATTCCGCTCTAATCCTGTTTTGAACCACCAAGACAGGGTGGTGAATCAGGCGTCTTTCCCCCCTGATCGAACCAGTCTTCAGGGGTCAGGGTGTGGAGGGCGAGGGCATGCACACCCCCTTGTAACTCTGCGGCCAAAACCTTGTTCACCTGACGGTGGCGACTGATAAGTCTCTCGCCTTTGAAGGCGTCACTGACGAGAACAACCTTGAAATGGGATTCCGATCCCTCCGCAACATTGTGCATATGGCTCTCGTTGATCACCTCCAGATGGAGTGGCGAGAAAGCGGACTCAAGCTTCTGTTGAATAGACTCCTGGATGGTTGTCATGTCACTGCCTCCGATCGATAAACAGCCCCAGCAGGGTGTACCCCAAGGGCACTTCCTTCGGGGCGTATTGGAATAGTGTTAACAGGTCCTAGTATAATCCTTCACAGTTTCAGGATTTCACGCACAAATGGTATGGTCAGCCGCCTTTGTGCGGCTAGGGATGCCTGGTCGAGCCGCTCAATGAGCAGGATTAGAAAGTGGATATCCCGGGGGGTGCGTTGCAGCAGAAAACTGGCAATCTCCGCACTCATGCTCATGCCTCTTCGTTCAGCGCTGCTGATCAGCAGTTCCAGGCGCTCCTCATCATTCAATGGAAACAGTTGATAACAGGGTCCCCAGGTCAACCTTGACCCGAGATCTGCGAGTTGCAGCGGCAGTTTTGCGGGGGGGCGGTCACAGGCAACGATCAGTTTTGCCCCCGCCTCACGCAGTTGATTGTAGAGATTGAAAATTGCCAATTCCCAATCCTGTTTGCCCGCTAGAACCTCCAGGTCATCGAGGCAGACCAGGGAGAACGCCTCAAGCCCCTCCAGCATGGCTGGCTCCAAGCCGTGTTCCGACTTGAAAGGCAGGTAGGCGGGTTGACCCTGTTCCTGTTGCGACTGGTGACAACAGGCCTGGAGGAGATGACTCTTGCCACTGCCTGATGTCCCCCACAAATAGATAAAGGGATCTGCGCCGCTACGCAGGCGGGATATCGCCTCGCCATTTCGTCCGCATATGAAAGTGGAGAAATCAACACTGGGGCGGATGCTGAGGCTGAGTGGCAACTGGATCGGCATGGCTCGACTACAGGATCAGGGTTCGAGGCGTTTCACGGTCTCAGCCATACGTCTGCCCTGGGTCTTGCAGATACGTTTCTCTTCATCAGTCACCGGCAGTTTGCTATCACCGCCGGCCAGATGGCTGGCTCCATAGGGTGTGCCGCCGCTCTTGGTATGCAACAGCGCGGTTTCACTGTAGGGCACGCCCTGTATCAGCATGCCATGGTGCAGCAAGGGGATCATCATCGACAGCAGGGTACTCTCCTGTCCGCCGTGCAGGCTGGATGTGGAGGTGAAGACGGATGCGGGTTTATCGATCAGGACGCCACCAACCCAGAGTTGGCTGGTGGTGTCGAGGAAGTGTTTCATTGGGGCGGCCATATTCCCGAAGCGGGTTGGACTGCCCAGAATCAGGCCGTCGCAATCACGCAGATCGACCTCGCTGACATAAGGTGCCCCACTGTCCGGAATGGTCTCCTCGGTGGCCTCGCAGCATGGGGAGACCTCGGGCACGGTGCGCAGTTTGGCGCTTACCCCAGCCACCTCCTCCACACCCCGGGCAATGGTACGGGCCATTTCAGCGGTGGCGCCGTAGTGACTGTAGTAGAGAATCAACACTTCTGGCATAGCAGCTACCTGTTGTTGTATACGATTGGCCGGCCTTCAGAGGGGGCCTGTTTACAGAATATCCAGGACCTTTTCAGGGGGCCTGCCGATTGCAGCCTTGCCGTTTTGAATGACAATCGGGCGTTCAATCAATTTCGGATTGGCGATCATCGCCTGCATAAGCTGATCCCGGGTGAGCGCCGGATCATCCAGTTGCAGGGCCTTATACTCCTGCTCCTTTTTACGCATTAACTCACGGGGTTCCAAGCCCAGCATATCGAGGATTTGCTCCAGGGTGGCCTTATCCGGTGGCGTTTTCAGATATTCGACCACATCGGGATCGATGCCCTTATCCTGTAATAGCTGCAGGGTCTGCCTGGACTTGCTGCAGCGCGGATTGTGGTAGATTTCAATGCTCATAAACGATTCCCCTCTGCTAGGAGAGTTGACACTCTTCCTATAAGTACAAATAGATTGAGATGGCGGATTGCCTCAAACTTAATTTGCCGTCATTGTATCCATACAGAGAGAATGGCTCCACAAGCGGTTCTGATGAATCAATATTGAAAAAACATGGATTTCAGTGATGAACCAGAATGATGTTGGCAAAAGGGGTATCCCGGCAATCCAGCATGTCAACGCCTTCCTGCGCTTGTGGCTGCACCATTTCAGTCACGATGGGGGTATCAAACATGTGGCTGCATTGACCTTTACCACGCTTCTTTCACTGGTACCCTTGATGACGGTGATGCTGGCGCTGCTTTCCATATTCCCCGTCTCTGACCGGATCTCGGATCAGATCGAAAACTTCCTGTTTCAGAATTTTGTCCCCGCAGCCGGTGAGGCCGTCCAGCAGCACCTGAAAAATTTCAGTCAAAAGGCGGCACAACTCAGTGGGGTGGGATTTCTGTTTCTGATCCTTGTGGCGCTCCTGTTGATGAGTAATATCGACAAGGCGTTCAATACCATATGGCATGTGCGACGAAAACGTTCACCACTCGCCACATTTACTGTTTATTGGGCAATCCTCTCCCTGGGACCCATATTGATCGCGATCAGTGTGGGTGTGACCTCCTACCTGGTATCCATTCCCTTCTTCAGTGAGGCTGAAACAGTGGTCATGGTGAGTTCACGGTTATTGAGTATGATGCCGATCATGATCTCGGCGCTTGCCTTCACCCTGTTATACGCCCTGGTTCCCAATCGATCGGTGATGCTGCGCCATGCCCTTGCCGGCGGTGTTATCGCGGCGCTCCTGTTCGAGGCTACAAAAAGGGGATTCGCTCTCTATATCACGACCTTTCCAACCTATGAGGCGATCTATGGGACGCTTGCGGTTATACCTATCTTTCTTATCTGGATCTATCTATCTTGGTTGGTGACCCTGTTGGGTGCGGAGTTCACCTACTGCCTGGGTATCTACCGTTTTAATTGGCGTGAGAGCATGCAGCAGCGTGGGGACAGGCTATTGCTTGCGGTGAATATGCTGCAACTGCTGCGTGCATCCCAGCAACGGGGGGTGTCAATCACCACCCGTCAGTTACAGGCACAACTGCAGCACTCAACCGAAGAGCAACTCGATTCCATACTTTCATCATTGTTGCGTGCCCGACTTGTCCTGCAGACAGATGATAAGGGTTGGGTGTTGGCTCGAGACCTTAGGCAGGTAACACTGGCTGAGTTATACAACTCCGATGCCTATGTGTTACCGGATGAAGGGCAGGTAAAAGTTGCCCCGGACGCATTGAATACTTTGATTGCAAAGATAAATAGGGACTTGCAAAAAACAATGGATTTACCTCTGGATGAGTTGTTATAACGATCTTTCAATAAGGGATCAACTCTCCTATAGTGTGAGCTGAAGGTAGGTTGCGATTCACTATGGCTGTATGTATCTGCGCCAACTATATTGCCCTGGTTTGTAATGTTTTGGCGGGCATGCAGCACGCATATTAAATCAATGGATGATATGTTCCATGACTGTACACACAATTATCAGTGAAGAAGGCCCATTCTATGGGGACGGAGTCAGCACCACATTTCCGTTTTCCATGACCCTGTTTGATAGTGGGCAACTCAGAGTCACCAGGATTACCAGAGTAGGTATCGAAGAGGTCTTGACCCTGGGTGTTGACTACACGCTCACTCTGAATGCGGATCAGCAGAACAATCCAGGTGGCGTGCTTGAGTACCCGGGTATTAGCGGCCCCTTGCCCAGTGATGAAGCGTTGCATATCAGGCGTGAGGTCGATCTGTTGCAATTGACGGATCTGCAAAGCCAGCCCGATTATGCCCCTTTGGAGATCGAGCGTTCCCTGGATAAGTTAACCATGATCGCGCAACAGTTGAGCGACGATGTGGCAAACTTGAAGCAGTCACTCGCTGCAAATGAGACTGTCAAATTTGCTGTCATAGGCGCCAGCGAGACAGTCTTTCCATGGCGCCAGACATGGGTTGATCTCATCGATGACGCATTCAAGTCAGAAGGTCTTAAGGTTGATTTCTTTCATACCGGGGCTGGCGCCCTGACCCATCACTTGGCTATGACCCAAACCGATACCTTGACCGGAGAGACCCGGGCGGAGCTGACAAGTGCTAGTGATCCTGATGTGATCATCGTGGAACTGGGGATTAATGACGCCGTACTCTCACTTGGAAATCGATCGCAAGCAGAGTTGATTGCAGATGCCCAGGCGCTCTACGCCTACTTTAGAACCAACAACCCAGGTGCGCTGATCCTCTATTCCAGGTTGGTGCCCTACGATGAGGAAAAGCATAGCCAGGTTGCAGTAGAAAATATCAAGAAGAAGTATTGCATACCATTTATGCACCAGACCTCGGGAATGCCCGGGGAGGATGGCTTGTTCACCTCCGAGCCTACCGAGCTCGACAAGTTGATTTCACCGGAGATGCAGGAGAGGCTCGACAACTGGCGGGTTTTGGATGCCGAGTGTCAAGCGTTGGCGGATGTCTCAATCGATACCAGCTATTTTCAAGTGGCAAGATTAGGTCTGCTTTCCCATGATCGCTTTCACCCCAGTTCACTGGGTCATTACTTTATTGTGAGCCGCTTCTGGAATGCATTTCAGAGGAATGCAGCCATCAGGGCGGCGGTTCCTGAGCTCACTAGAATCAGGGATCTGGGGGATTTCACCAACTTTATACGGTTGTGGAGGTCGGTGCTTAAAGTGGATGCCGGAAGGGATGGCTATGTTGTTGATCCGGCATTTCTGTCGGGTTTCGATTATCCAATGTGGATGAATATCTACGGGGATACGAACCTGATCTACAACATAGAATATTGGGCTAATCAACAACGACCTACAATCGCCGTTACCAATAGTGTGGATAACGCCAGTGGTAATATGTTGCTGGTGACCATGAATGATCTTTGGCCGAATCTTGAGATCGAAACAAAGTTGTGGTTCGAGGGTGATAGTGAACCATCGGTTTGGACAGAGGCATCGCCCAGACAATTTACATCATTAACAGGTAGTCATGTCAGCGTTCTGCAAAATCCCAATCTGGCCAATGGTAATTGGAATATAAAATATAAAGTCGCCGATGATGTATTTGGGCCGTTTAGCTTTACCGTTTCCGGCTGATATCCTTGACCGGGTTTAAGCGTTCTTGATTCGGTATCGCTCGAATCTGGAGGTTGTCTCCAGTAGCTGCAGGGGGATGACGCTAGGTGCAGGAACCATCTCCTCAACGCGGTATTCATTGCCGATGACGAAGAAGTTTTTCGGCACGATAAGTGAACTACGATGAGTATGACCCTGATCGATAAAGATCCCGGCTCGATCTTTCAGCGGTGTCGACGATTGTTGTTGATTGGTCAGACGCAAGGTAATGGGTTCGACCTTTCCGAGAATAAACTGTACGCCGATGTCCAACAAATCTCCATTTGAATTTAATACACGCTTTACGATGCCGATTTTCCACTCATTTTCCTGGCGTTGCTGATGCGTGGAAAATAGGACCAATTCACCGACCAATGGTGTATTGATACTGTTTTTAGCGATCTTGAGTGCCACCCCAGAGCGGCTTTGATTGGTGCGTATAGCCGTGAATTGATAACTGCTGTTTGATTTTTCCTGTTGAATGCGTCCCAACTGAGTCATGTCGATCTCATCCTCTGGGGATTGAGAAGAGACACTGTGACCGCTGAGATAGGTGAATATCGCGTCTACCCCGACCCATAACATGACCTGTCCCGAGGTGGGATGACGTTCACTGTCACGCTTGAGACGGATATGCCAGGATTTCAACATCCGTGCCAGCAGGTTCGTGGCTTCCTGCATGGTCAATTTCATGATCGCCTGGGGTTTTCCCTCTTCAGATCGTTCCATATGTCTGAGCTTCTGATGCAGCAACTTGCTGACGGGGCTGAGATCGAACAGGGTGAAGCGGGGTTGATTCAAATTTTCCAGACACTCAGGGTAGAACAGATAGGGTGATACCTCCCCCAGCCGGTCGATGACATAGTGCCCGGTGATATCAGTGTGCGGGCTGGGGGCTGTGAGAAGGGCATTTCCAGCCAAGGTGTTGAGATACTCGAAACACAACCGGGGTTCACCCTCTTGCAGATGACAGGGATCGAGCAGCAGCAACAGGATAAAGCGATTGTACTGGTGGATGATTGTTGCGTATTCCGGTTCCGCCTGATCCGCATCCTCGATTTGATTTTTATGAATCTTTTGCTCTTCTGCATAGGTCATCAGGCGTGTTACATCCCGATAGACCCTTCCACTCCTGCAGTCAAAATCTTCGCATGCCAGAATATACTCGTAGATGAAATATTTGATTGCATAATAGATCGCATGGTTGAGACGCTGCAGTGTTTTTCTATTCGCCTTGTTGCTGATGCAATCATTGGCGATATGGCTGTACCCGTATGCCATCTCCAGCAGCACTTTGCGTATCAGGTGTAGCGGGGCTTCAGATTTACGTTTTGCTTGGCCATGAATCAATCTCGCACAGGGGGTGGTGTAGATCTCCATCAGCTCCTGGCGCTTCTTGACTTGGCCGGGATAGCGGTTGAGCCGGCTTAGGCTGGTGATAACTGTCTCCGCCAGCTGGGTTTGGTCGGCAAAGGGTAGCGCTGTCGCCCATTGTCCAAGCAGGGCGGGGTCGGTTTCCACCAACGGATTCTCAAATGGATCCGCTTGCGGTACATAGAAGAGTACCTGAGATGGGGGTGTGCTCCTGTGGGAGAAAAAATCAAACATGGTGACCTAAAAAAGCTTGTTCCTTCTAGCCCTTGCTCAATTACCCACTATATCATCCTGATTAAGGCACAGCACAGTTTCATCCCCCCCGGTGTTCAGGCTGCACCAATTCAAGCTTCTAATTTTTATAATAAATACAGTAAGATAATGATTTTTGTGCTAGTTGAGAATGGTATAAGATTGGTTTCATCTGAGCGAAGACTGGATTATAAGCTGATCTGACTGGTTGAAGATAACACCCAGGCATAGTGGTTTCCATGAATTGCACTGTTGGGAATTAACCCCGAAAATGCGGGTCAGAGGAATCTGCCTAGTCACGCATCTAGTGCCCGGGCCTGGTTGTCCGGTCAAAGAATGAATTACGAATTAACCTGTTGTCTACAGAGAATGGAGAGAAATATGTCCCATGTGAGTCCGTTGCTGCGCGCGTTATGTATCATGGCGTTAGCGCTTTATTCGGTCATGGCTGCAGCGGAGACAGTGGATTTCGACCTGCTGGGACTGGACGGTAAACGCTATCGTCTCTCTGATTATCGGGGTAAATGGGTGTTGGTGAACTATTGGGCGACCTGGTGTCCCCCCTGCCGTGAGGAATTGCCAGAACTGGAAGTATTTCATAATAATCATAAAGATACAGATGCTGTCGTATTGGGTGTTGCGATGGAACGTATCGAAAAACCCCGCTTAAAGGCGTTTGTCGACGAGCAATTTCTCAGCTATCCCATTCTCATCGCCGAACCGGCTGCACGTACCGAGCTGGGACGAGTGCCTGGGCTGCCTACCTCCTTCCTGGTCAATCCCGAAGGTGAGTTGGTTGCCCGTCAGGTGGGGCCATTGACCATGGAAGATATCGAGGGCTTTATCGATGCAATGCGCGAGTAAGGAGTGATCCATGTCACGCTATCTACTGCTAACTGCCTGCCTGTTCCTGCTGATTGGTGATATCACAGCTGCAACCCGGGATCCGGGTGAATATTTTTTCGACCAGTCGTTAGGCAATTTTAACGACGAACTGGAGGTGGCGAAGGAAGAGGGGAAAAAGGGTGTGCTGATCATGTTTGAAATGGATGAGTGCCCATTCTGCCATCGGATGAAGACCCGGGTGCTGAACCAGGTGGAGGTTCAAGACTATTTCAGACAACACTTTCTGATCTACACGGTGGATATAGAAGGTGACGTCGAGATCGCTGACTTTCAAGGCAACACCATGAAGGAGAAGGATTTCGCCTTCAGGCAATATAGGGTCCGTGCAACCCCGGTGTTTGGTTTTTTCGATCTGGATGGAAAGATGATAACCCGCTTTACCGGTGCGACTAATGATCCCCAGGAGTTTCTTTGGCTGGGGGAATTTGTCGTTGATGATCACTACAAGTCGACCAATTTTTCACGCTACAAACGAGAAAAAAGAAGGGCGCTGCGCCAAGAAAAATAGGCAATGTCATTTCACAGAATAGTGAATAGGGAGGTCCTTTCGCTGGATATACGGCAGGTTGCCCTGTTGCTGCTTATGGCTTTCCTGTTGCAATCCCAACCGGTTTGCGCCGAGGAGCCGCTTCCCTCGCCATTGACACTGGAGTATGCCCTGGGATTGGCTGATCATGCACATCCCGAGCGAAGTCTGGCAGAAGCCGATCTGGCCCAAGCCCGGGCGTTGAGTGAACAGGCAGAGGCGGATGATGACATGCGTCTCTCCCTGACTGCGGAGCTGCGGGTCATAGAGCCGTCAGAGATAGCGGTATACGACTCGCGAAACGACAGTCTGGCCCGGCTCAATCTAAGTAAACGACTGTATGATTTCGGGCGTACCAGTCATGCCCTGGAGGCGGCTGAGGCTGGACTGGCATCCCGGCAATGGCAATTGCTCCAAGTCAGGCAGCAGCGCAGGTTGAACGTGATGGCACGCTTCTTCGACGTGCTGCTGGCCGATCTCGAGTTTGCAAGAGATAACGAAGCACTCTCCATCGACTACATACGTTTCGACAGGGCGCGAACAAGGAATGAGTTGGGAAAGGTATCGGATGTGGACATGCTGGAGCTCGAAGCGACCTATCAGCAGGCACTGCGTAGGATGACGGCAAGTCGCAACAGGCAACGCATCACCCGTTCGCAATTGGCGATCAGCTTGAATCGTCCACTGGATCTTCCCGCCGAACTGGAGTCGCCGCAGTTTGAACCATTGGCAGAGCTGCCGGAGATAGAGGAGCTGGTTGAGAAGGCGTTGCGTGAGAACCCTAAACGAAAGCTCCTGCAGGCTGAGCTGCATGCGGCGAAGAAACAGCTCCAGGCGAGTGAGGCCGAAGACAATCCGGTATTGCGTGCAGAGTTGCAGGCTGCTACCTATCAACGTGAGTTGGGCGGTCGCAACCCATTGACCGCCGCCCTTGTCTTCGAACTGCCGCTCTATCAAGGTAACCGGGTTATGTCTGGTATTGCAGAACAGCGTGCCATTGTGAACAGGAAACAGGCCGAATTGGCAGCTTATGAACTCAAGCTGCGGCAACAACTGCTGGACTATTGGATGGAGCTGGATAGGTTGAAAGTCGAACGCGAGGGATTGCTGGTGACAGGTGACTTTCGAGATCTCTACCTGGATCGCAGCCGTACCCTCTACGAACTGGATATGGCCGCGGATCTGGGCGACTCCATGTCCCAGATCGCCGATGTTCAACTGCAACGGGCGAGAAATGATTATCAGATCCAGTTGACCCATGCCCGTATCAAGGCACTTACGGGTGATCTGTTGTCGTCGCCTGAACATAAGAATGAATGATGGGGGGGGAGAAGAATGCTAAGGGTTACGCTAATTATCTGTCTGCTTTTCACTGGACAGCTGTTCGCCCGGGACCTGGAGGCCGTTACCGACTGGAAGAACCGGGTTGAGCTGACCACCCTGGTCAGCGGTATGGTGGGCCGGATCAATGTGGAGGTCGGAGCTTCTGTAAAGCGTGGGGAGGTGCTGCTGGAACTGGATCAGCGGAGGTATCAGTCAAGGCTGGCGGCCGCGGAATCACGCCTCGAGGCCACATCCCAGCAGAACGAAGAGGCGAAACGAGAGTTGGACCGGGCATTGGAACTCTACGACCGAACCCTGCTCTCGGATCATGAGCGCAAACAGGCGGAAATCGCCGCGGCAACTTCGGATGCGGCTTATCGTGAAGCTGAAGCCAAGCTGGTCACTATCCGATTGCAACGGGAGTACAGTCGAATCACAGCGCCGTTTAACGGTGTCGTGGAGTCTATTCACGTACAGCCAGGCCAGGCAGTCATCAATCGATATGCGCCGATGCCCCTGCTGACACTGGTCGACAGCAGTTCCATGAAGGCAATTGCTGAAATTGATGATGCTTCGGTGATTGGCAAGAAGCCAGGTATGACGGTTCAGGTGGGGCTGCGTGGACAATGGTTGGATGGCACAATCCATAGCTTGGGTATGCAGCCCATAGCAACGGATGCCAACGGCTCAAGATATCAGCTTGAGGTGGTGTTTTCCCCCGACTCAGATATCATGATTCGTGCCGGTGAAAAGGCTGTAGTGAGGCTGAAAGATGAGTGAGCGAGCTGACAACGGTGCTACCAAGATCTGTGTTCGCTGCCATGTGGCGGGACGGGTGCAAGGTGTCTTCTACCGGGCATCAGCGCGACATGAGGCCCAGCAGCTGGGCATCAAAGGCTATGCCAGAAACCTCCTTGATGGCCGGGTCGAAGTTGTTGCCTGTGGTAGTGTGGAGGCAATCGAGGCCCTGCAGGCCTGGTTAAGCAAAGGCCCTGCTGGGGCGAATGTGACAGGCGTCTCTTGCGAAACAATCCATTATCATGAATATCAAGGCTTTAGCGTTGCCTGAGCCTAGCGTCATTTGCTTCCCATTCAACTATTCCGAATAGCCCGGTTGATCCAGGGGTCTGAATTTCATCTGACCCTGCTGCGTACCAGCCGTTGGCTCAATGGCTGGACTGTAACTCTGCTCCATGGCATGACTGCTGCGGGGGATTGAGGCCTGTTCCGCCTGTGGCTGTGATGACGGATAGCTTATAGGCGCCGGAGCCTGTTGCTGGACAGGAGGTGAAGCATATTCCGCTCTCTCCGTAGCGCTATCTCGTGGCCTCTCAATCGCTGCTGGTTCGCTACTCTCCAAGGGTCGAAAGCGGTATTGCTCCCCATACACAGGTTGATTTGAAGTGGGATGACTATACGCAGGGGGCGGCGTCTGAGAACCCTTTTTATCGGTTGTTGGCGCTTGTGGCTGCTGTACGGGCGGGAATGATGGATAGCCACCGACTTGTGGTTGGGGTGGATAGGCTGGGTTTACAGGGGGGTATCCATAGGCAGCGCCTGGATATCCGTAGCCTGGTGGATAGGCAGTCGGTGGGGCATAGGGGTGGTTGTAATAGTCATCTGAGTATCTGTTGGAACCTCCAAAGAAATTACGCATCGGGTTGAACATGTCACCCATCCCATTCCCCGGATTAAAGGTAAATTGGCGGTTACCATAGCCGGAATCGTCTGCCTGTAGATGGGTTGAGATCAATAAAATGCTGCTTAATATTAACCATACCTTGGAGTTCATTTTCAGCTCCCTCGCCTGCATTGGTCGTCTGTTTCGAAGTTTTGAAACTACGATTTTTGATTGTGTTATATGTGTGGAGTGGCCAAGTGGGTCTACCATGAACCGCCACAAAACCGTCATAATGAAATAATACACCAACCCTATGCAACTACCACCGCTTACCAATGGAATAATCCTCAGACGATATAAGCGATTTCTCGCGGATATCGAATTAGCCAATGGCGAGGTGGTTACCGCCCATTGTCCAAATACCGGCAGCATGCTTGGTTGTTGGCAGCCTGGTGCGCCGGTACAGATCAGCTATAGCGATAATCCAAAACGAAAGCTAGCCTGGACCCTGGAAAGAGTCGATATGGGTCAGGGTTGGATTGGGGTGCACACAGGCCGTACCAATCCGGTCATTGAAGAGGCGGTGAGGGCTGGCTATATAGACCAGTTGAGCGGTTACCAATCCATCCGTCGAGAAGTTACATATCAGCATCGGGATGGTGAGCGGGCCAGGTTCGATCTTCACCTTAGCGAGGGTGAATCCCCCGATGCCTGGGTGGAGGTTAAGAACGTGACCCTATACCAGGGTGGAGGATTGTCTTTTCCCGATGCGGTGACCCTGCGGGGCCGCAAACACCTGCAGTTGCTGGCGGATGCCTGCGGACAAGGCTGCAGGGGGGTTATGGTCTATGCCTTGAACCGTCCAGAGGGTGACTACTTCCACCCGGCTGACGAGATTGACCCTGAGTATGGAGAGACCCTGCGCCGGGTTGTTCGCGAATCGGGGGTAGAGCTCCTGGCGCTGCGGATTGAGCATGGTGAGGCCAGCATGCAGGTGAAATCCTCCGTCAAGGTGGTCTTGGAGCGATAATCGACACCCTTTGCCGGCCGCCGATCAATACCCCATGGAAGCGAGATCGAGTCCCGAAGGGATTTTGGGGAGTAAATTAAGCCCTGTTTGAATAGTGCCATCCGGCTGCAGGCTCATCCATCTGTAGCCTGGCGGTATGGCGTCGATGGCGAAATCGTCGACCCGGGGAATGAACTGTACGCAGGTCGATGGTGTGCCCAGCAAACGCACACCTCTGTACTCCGTGTCGAATGCCTGATGGATATGGCCGCAGAGGAGTGCCTTGACCTGGGGGTTTGCGCCGATCAATTTAAACAGGGCGTCCGGATTCTCCAGCACCATGGTGTCCATCCAACGACTGCCCACAGGCACGGGATGGTGATGCATGCAGATCATGGTGTTTTTGTCGGGGTGGGACTGCAACAGCACCTCTAGCAGTTCCAGTTCGTTCTCATCGATACGTCCACCATCGCTATTGGGTATGGTCGAATCGAGAAAGATCAGTGACCAGCCTTTAGCCTGTACACTTGGGATGGTGTGCACATTGTCCTGGTTCAGGATCTGTTTCATCTTCCCCGGGATATCGTGATTACCCGGTAGGCAGTAGGTGGGGATTTCAGTCAGCTGTAATCGGCCGAACAGCCGTTTGTAGCCTGTGTCAGAGGCATCGTGTACCAGATCACCCGTGGCCAGAATGAAGTCAGGGGTGCCACTTTCCTGCAGTGCCTGGGCAAGCACCTGATCAAAGGTCTCCAGCGTATTAATCCCCAACAGACAGCGGGAGGGGTCTGCATAGAGGTGACTATCCGTGAGTTGCAGCAGGTTGAGACCTTCTACAGGGAGTCGTTTGAAATTCGCTGGTTGATTGTCAGGACTGCTACCCATAGAACGGTCCGATTTTCTGTTTTTTAGTCTGACGAGCAATTTAGTTCTCCACGCCCCATCAGGACCCTTGTCATGTTGCCATAATATTAGATCAGGATTTGCTAAAGCAAAATCCAATTTTTTACTTCTTTGCCCAATGGTTAGGGATTATTCCATATTCTCCTTCGATTTCTGCTGAGGCGTTAACATTTTTCAAGCCGATTAGTTTTTTCTATCTCAGCGGCTACACTATAGGTTATGACACTGAATGAACTTAGATACGTGGTGGCAGTGGCCCAGAAACGCCATTTTGGGCATGCGGCGGAGGCCTGCTATGTGAGCCAGCCCACCCTCAGTGTGGCGGTGAAAAAGCTGGAAGAGGAGCTGGGTGTGGGCCTGTTTGAGCGAGGTCAGGGGGAGGTGAGCCTGACTGCCGCTGGCGAGCGTATCGTCACCCAGGCCCAGCGGGTGTTGGAGGAGGCAGGCATGATCCGCCAACTTGCCAGCCAGAGCGTGGATCAATTGGAGGGCCCCCTGCGGGTGGGTGCCATCTATACGGTCGGTCCCTATCTGTTTCCCCACCTGGTGCCGCAACTAAAACAATTGGCCAGCGGAATGCCCCTGGTCATCCGGGAAAACTACACCAGCATACTGACCGAACAGTTGAAGCAAGGGGATTTGGATGTCATCGTTATCTCCTACCCCTTTGATGAGCCGGGTATAGTTACCCGCCCACTCTACGATGAATCCTTTTCTGTGCTACTACCTATGCAGCACCCACTGAGCGCGTTCGAGTCAATCTCAATCCAGCAGCTTCAGGAGGAGAAAGTCCTGTTGCTGGGAGAGGGGCACTGCTTTCGTGAACAGGTCAAACAGATCTGCCCCGGTTGCGTGAACAAAGGCAATGGGGATACGAATCTGCAGGAGAACCTGGAAGGCAGCTCCCTGGAGACGATTCGCTACATGGTAGCCAGCGGGATCGGTATCACGGTACTACCCGATACGGCGATCGGTACTGAATATCTGCGCTGGGATCTGCTCACCACCAGACCCTTGGCGGTGGAGTCGCCGCAGCGCCGCATCGGCCTCGCCTGGCGTAAGAGTTTTCCTCGTCCCCAGGCGGTGAATCTACTCTGGGAATCGATTCGCACCTGCCAGTTGCATGGGGTGAGTCTGGTCTCTGAACCCGCCCATCTTGCGGTGGGTTAGACTAGGCCCTAAATCACCCGGTCATTGCCCCCGTCCACCGGAATCTGCGCCCCGGTGGTCTTGCTGAATCGCTCATCACATAGTTCCGCGGCCAGTTCGGCCACATCTCTGCTGCTGATTTCACACTTCAACAGATTGCGTTTTTTATACTCTGCAATGCTGATTCCATAGTGTTCCGCCCTGGTCGCCAAGACCTCTTCTGTCCAGATGGCGGTATCGAAAACCGCATCAGGATGGAGTGTGTTGATGCGGATGGCGTCACTCGCCCACTCCAATGCAACCACCCTGGCCAGTTGTGTCAATGCCGCCTTGGATGCGGAATAGGCGGCCGCCCCCTGTCCCGGGGCCGGTACGTTTTTTGATCCGATCACCACGATCCGACCGCCGCGTGGCGCCCGTTTCAGGTAGCGGTGGCAGTTGCGTAACAGGCCCAGGTTCGCATCCAGGTTGATCCCCATGACCTGACGCCACAGCTCATCGTCCAGCTCAGATACCGGGCATCCCCCGGGAAAAATGCCGGCGTTCAGAATCAGCATATCCACGCCGCCGAAATGCAACACCGCCTGCTCAAGTGCCGCTTCGACCCCATCCGCGTCGCTGATGTCACAGTGAACACCCAGGAAACCAGGGTTATCGTGCTGCTCCACAATGGCAGGGGATCTATCCAATCCGACAACGGCGGCACCCCGACTCAGCAATGCACCGACACAGGCCTTGCCGATCCCTGAGGCTGCACCGGTGATAACCGCCACCTCTCCCTGGAAGGGGGGAGGCTGGTTGCCTTTACGCAGTTTTGCCTGCTCCAGCTCCCAATACTCCACATCGAAAATCGCCTGGGTCGGGAGGGCCTGCCAGCCCCCCAGCAGTTCCGCCCGCTGAATGATTGTCATGGTGTGCTGGTAGATGTCGGCCACGATGCCCGCTTCGCGGCAGTTTCTGCCGATAGTGAGCATGCCGAATTCCCCATCGAGTACCACTCTCGGGATTGGATCGAGCATCTCCACCGGGATTCTGGAAGCGGGGGCGTGCTGTTCAAAATAGCGCTGATAGTCAGCGACGTATTCTATGGTGCGTCTGCCCAGCATGGGCAACTGCTTGGTGCGGATCACATGATCCGGTGTGGCAGGTCCACGCTGGGAGATCTTTGCCAGGTCCTGTCGCTGACAAAATCCCAGCTCGGACTGACCGCGATGGCTCTGCATAATGACCGGGAACCCTGCAACATCGGATATCTCCTTGCGCAGATCGGCCAGTAGATCGGGTTGAGCCTTATGCTCCTCGCCATGGATAGAGAGCTCCCAGGCTCCCGATTGCTGTAAATAGGATTCCGCCTCGTCCACCAGTTGGATCATGCGGTCATATGAGAGCTGCGCGTCGTCGCCAAAGGTAATCAGGCCATGATTCATCAGCACTATGCCAATGGTCTCTTGATTGGCACTGCAGGGAAACAGCCTTGCCACAGACTTTGCCAGATCAAAGCCGGGCATCACATAGGGAATCACAACCACACGCTCCCCGTAGAGCTGGCGAATGAGCTGCTCCCCCTGGGTCGTATTGGTCAGGGTTACGATGGCGTCCGCATGGGTATGATCCACATATTTATAGGGCAGAACCGCGTGCAGGATCGCCTCCACAGAAGCGGTGGGTACGCTGGCGAAGGTCTGGTGGGTCTTCAATTGATTGACCATCTCACTGTCGCTGAGAGTGTCTAGCTGGGCCAGTTTGAGTAGATGGTCCATGCGAACCGGGGTGAATCCGGGAGCTTCGATGCTGGCCAGATCCCATCCGCTGCCCTTTACATAGAGGATCTCTTCCGGTTCGTCGAAAAGGTTCTTCTCGCTGATCTTGACCGAGGTATTGCCACCCCCATGCAGCACTAATGAAGGATCTGAGCCCAGCAGGCGGGAGGTGTAGACACGTAGCGCCAGTTCGCTTTCACAGTTGGCGGCTTCGTTGTCGTTCCACAGGCTTTTCATTGATGGATCCTCTGATGGAATTCTTATGAAGAATATAACGCAAAGGGCGCGATGAAACGCAAAGATCGCGAAGGATTTTTAATATTTCGCCGAGCCAGATTGTTTTGTTTGAGTAGTGACGCAGGTGGTTGTTGCATCATGTTTAATTCAAATTGTCACTGTGAGTTCGACTTAATCCCTTTGCGTGCTTAGCGTTTCATTGCGCCCTTAGCGTTATAAAGCAATCTTTCAGAAACCCTCACAATACCAATCCGGCGATCGTGCCGGTGAGCAGGGTGGCCAGGGTGCCGGCAACGATCGACTTCATGCCCAGGGATACTATCTCACTGCGGCGTTCCGGCACCATGGATCCCAGGCCTCCGAGCATGATACCCAGACTGCCGAAATTGGCGAATCCACACAGGGCGTAGGTGAGGATCAGGCGACTGCGTTCACTCAAACTACCCTCAGGCAGGTTGGTAAGGTCGAGGTAGGCCAGGAGTTCGTTGAGCACCGTCTTGGTGCCCAGGAGTGAACCGGCTGTGACCGCTTCCGACCAGGGTATGCCCATCAGCCAGGCCATCGGGGCCATCAACCACCCCAGCAGGCGTTGCAGGCTCAGCGGCTCTCCGACGAAATTCGGCAGCAGCCCAAGTATCAGGTTTAGGAGGCTGACCAGAGCGACCAGCACAATCAGCATGGCAATGATGTTGGCCAGCAGCTTGAGTCCCTCGATGGTCCCATGGGTAATCGCCTCCATGCTGCTGTTGGCGGATTGGAGTTCCAGCAACTCGCCTGCCGTGCCTGGTTGGGTCTCCGGTATCATCAGCCGGGAGATCATCACGGCGGCGGGTGCGGAGATCAACGAGGCAGTCAGCAGATGCCCGATCGGATTGGCGATCACCCCCTCGAGCAGGCTGGCATAGAGGACCAGCACGGTGCCGGCGATGGTCGCCATGCCCAGGGTCATCAGGCTGAACAGCTCGCTACGGGTGAGTCTGTTGAGATAGGGGCGGATCAGCAGGGGTGACTCCACCATACCGACAAACACGTTGGCCGCCGCACCCAGGCCCAGGGCGCCGCTGATATTCAGGCTTTTCTGCAGCAGTCGAGAGAAGAATCCCACCACCAGCGGGAGTATGCGCCAGTGAAAGAGCAGGGCGGAGAGGGCGCTGATCACCAACACCAGGGGGAGGGCGCGAAAGGCGAGAATGAAACTGCTGCCGCTATCACTTTCCAGAAAAGGGGATTCGGCGCCCCCCAGATAGCCGAAGACGAAACTGGTGCCTGCCTGGGTGGCCTGCTGCAGGGCCAGCAGGGCCTGGTTGAGTTGGATGAACAGGGTTTGAAACAGCGAGATCTTGAGTAACAGAATGGCGATGATCAGCTGCAGGGCCAGCCCGGTAACCGGTACGCGCCAGTTGCAGGCCTGGCGGTTTTCGCTGATCAGCCAAGCCAGCAGAGGGAAGAGTAACAGACCGGTCAATCCCTGCAGTATGGCCATCGGCCGTTGGGATCAGAAGTTGTCGGTGGAGGTGAACAGGCCGACACGCAGGTCCTTGGCGGAATAGATCTCCCGTCCATCCACCTTCATCACTCCATCTGCCACACCCAGTACCAGCTTGCGGGCGATTACTCGTTTGATGTTGATGTGGTAGGTGACCTGCTTGGCGGTAGGCAAAACCTGGCCGGTGAACTTGACTTCGCCGACACCCAGCGCCCGACCGTGTCCCGGATTGCCGATCCAGGCAAGAAAGAATCCCACCATCTGCCACATGGCATCGAGGCCGAGGCAGCCCGGCATTACCGGATCCCCGGGGAAATGGCAGTCGAAGAACCAGAGATCGGGCTGGATATCGAGCTCGGCGAGGATTTCACCCTTATTGAACTCCCCGCTGTCATCTGTGATTTTGATGATGCGATCCATCATCAGCATATTGGGGGTCGGCAACTGGGCATTCCCCGGACCAAACATGTCACCATGGCCGCAACTCAACAGCTCATCGCGGTTGTAAGTGTTTTGTCTGGTCATCTTGGTTCTGCCTCTTTGTTGAATCACCCCGGTGTGGGTGCGAAAGCGGCATAGTTTCCCCGCTTCAGCGGTAAGCTGTCAAATCCCTGTCCCCGTTCTATGCGGCGGTCGTTAAAGTCATAAACGATTTTATTTCTACTTCACCGATCCAGTATAAACCCGACAATATCGTCAAGTGGGATGAAACTGTTCTCGCTCTCCCGGCGTCCCCGGTACTCCACCTTACCCTCGTCCAGGGATTTCTCACCCACCACAATGCGGTGAGGGATGCCGATCAATTCCATATCGGCGAACATAAAGCCGGGTCGAACATCCCGATCATCGAGAAGCACGTCGATACCCGCTGTTGTCAGTTCGTCATAGAGTCTCTCCACCGCTTCCCTGACCCGCTGGGATTTACCCATCTTCATGGGACAGAGGGCCACCTGGAAGGGGGCCAGAGCGGCAGGCCAGACGATACCCTTGTCGTCGTGGTGCTGCTCGATGGCGGCGCCCACTACCCGGCTCACGCCGATGCCGTAGCAGCCCATGGTCATCACCGTGGCCTTGCCGTTCTCATCGAGCACGGTGGCGTTCATGGCCTCACTGTACTTTTTGCCCAGCTGGAAGATGTGCCCCACCTCGACTCCACGGGCGATGGTGATTGTTCCCTGGCCGTCCGGGCTGGGGTCGCCTTCAAGCACGTTGCGCAGGTCGGCGATCTCGGCAGGCTCAGGCAGGTCGCGTCCCCAGTTGATGCCGAAGTGGTGCTTGCCGTCCTGGTTGGCGCCGGCGCTGAAGTCAGCCATCTTGGCTACAGTGCGGTCGACAATGCAGGGGATCGGCAGGTTGACCGGTCCCAGGGAGCCGGGACCGGCGCCGATGACGGCGCGGATCTCCGCCTCCTCGGCGAACTCCAGGGGTGAGGCCACCTGGGGCAGCTTGTCGGCCTTGATCTCGTTCAGGTCGTGGTCGCCACGCACCAGCAGGGCCACCAGCTCGGCTTTCTGTTCTTCGGCTGCCTTCACCACCAGGGTCTTCACTGTCTTCTCAATGGGCTGATCGAACTGTTCCACCAGGTCCTGGATGGTCTTGGCATCGGGGGTGTCGACCAGGGTCATCTCCAGGGACGGGGCCGGACGCTCGCCGGCAGGAGCGATGGCCTCGGCCAGCTCCACATTGGCGGCGTAGTCGCTCCCGGTGGAGAAGGCGATGGCGTCCTCTCCGGAAGCGGCCAGAACATGGAACTCATGGGAGCCGCTACCGCCGATGCTGCCTGTGTCGGCGGCAACCGGACGGAAATCAAGGCCGCAACGGCTGAAGATGCGGGAGTAGGTCTCATGCATCACATCGTAGGTCTGCTGCAGGGACGCCTGATTGAGATGGAAGGAGTAGGCGTCTTTCATGAGAAATTCCCGGGCGCGCATGACACCAAAGCGGGGGCGGGTCTCGTCACGGAACTTGGTCTGGATCTGATAGAAGTTGACCGGCAGCTGCTTGTAGCTGCGTAGCTCGTTGCGCGCCAGGTCGGTGATGATCTCCTCATGGGTGGGGCCGTAGCAGAAGTCCCGGTTGTGACGGTCGTGCAGACGCAGCAACTCGGCGCCGTACTGTTCCCAGCGACCCGACTCCTGCCACAGCTCGGCGGGTTGGATCGTCGGCATCAGCAGCTCCAGGGCGCCGGCCCGGTCCATCTCTTCGCGTACGATGGTCTCCACCTTACGCAGCACCCGCAGGCCAAGGGGCAGCCAGGTGTAGAGCCCGGCAGCCAGTTTACGGATCAGGCCGGCCCGCAGCATCAGCTTGTGGCTGGCGATTTCGGCGTCGGCGGGGGTCTCCTTGACGGTGTGCAGGGGGAACTGGGAGGTACGCATTGGGATGATTCTGCCTGATAGTAAAAAAGCGTGATTCTATCCCGCTTCGGGTGGCGGGTCACGGGGAGATGGGGTTCCGGTGCGATATTACACACCCTGAACAAGTCGTGAATGGACGCCAATCGCAACAAAAAAATGTAGGGTGCGGCTTGCCGCACCGATAGATCAACTACCCGATCGCGACCGAGGTAGTATTGGGAACTGTCTGCGGACCTTAGCCTCCGGTGTTGATCAGATACATTTCGCCATGTTCTGTCTGGATTCGCAGGTCACTATGTCGGCCAGAATATGGTCGTTTTGGCGGGTTATGCTGATAGTGGATGCCTGTTCGTTGATGCCGTAGCCCCCGATGGAGAGCTGGTAGCTTTGCCCGTCGGCAAGATACAGCGACTGCCTGACCAGCTGTTCGTGCTTACCCTTGCCGGTCGGGAAGGCCAGGATCACTTTGTAGCTCTCTTCACCCTGCATGTAGAAGATGCTCGCGTAACGGTCCGCGAAATGCACAGTGGTGGCGGCCATTGGGGTATCGATCACCACATCATCTGAGTTTGCAAGGGGAGTAGTGAAGAGAAGGGTGACGGCAAGCAGGGTTCGCAGGTACTTCATCGTGATGTCTTTTGTCTAGGTAAGGATGGGGCCGGATCAGGCCAATTGGCTTCTCAAGCGGGACAGTGTAATTCGTAATCAACTACTATACGCAGGGTTATTTATTAGTCAATAAGCATATTCTGGTATTATTACCTTACTTCTGGTGTCGACCGCGCTGTGGGGGCATGGGTCTGAAGGGGCTTATAACGCAAAGTTCGCAGTGAAGCGCAAAGGCCGCTAAGTTTTTTAATTTATAGTCATTGCGGGCTTTGCGTTTCTTTGCGCCCTTTGCGTTATAAAAACCACAGGTCTCAGTCCTTGATCGAAACCGAGTGGGTCTCCTCGATATAGGCCTTCTCCGCCTCAGTCAACTCGATATTGTCGTAACCGGTGATCATGGTCTTGATATAGTGCATCGGCGTCTTGCCGGTGGTGGTCATGTAGACATGGATGATCACGAAGGTGCCCATCAGGTAGGCCGCCGCGGTGTGGACGAAGGCGATCAGTGTGAGTCCCTGACCCGACCAGTTGTATCCGCTCCACAGATCGTAGAGCAGATAGACGATGCCGGAAGACCAGAGTGCGGGGCCGATCAGCAGCATGAAACTCATGTAGGCCAGGGACTGCAAGGCGTTCTGCTTGCGCTGCAGCCCCTTTTTGTAGGGATGGTGTTCTCCCACCAGGATACCGTAGGCGTAGAAGCGGATGACCTTCATCACCCCCTCCTTGAACAGGTATTGGCGCCACTGACCGGTGGTGAAGTTCCAGAAGGTGGTGAACATCCACAATACGATCAATGCCAATGCCCCATAGGTGTGAATGGTGACCGCCAAATGGAAATCGAGCCAATCATGTAGGCCATGCAGCCCCAGGCCGGTGTAGAAGAGGGTGAAGATGAGCAGGGCCTGGGACCAGTGCCAGAAACGTTCGTATCGGGTATAGAGCATTACATAGTGCTTCTCGCCCCGTTGTTTGAAACTGCCCCGTTCCCGGTGGATTTTTTTATCGCTACTCATGGTCTGCCCCCTGTCCGTTTCTCAGGCTGAAGAGCTTGCGCATCAGGCCGTGTAACAGCACGCCCAGCAGTGCGCCACCCAGCGCGAGATAACCCAGAATGTCGAGCCATTTGAAACTGTCACGGCCCGGCATGTAGAAGCCTTCAAGTTGGTTCAGACGGCCGTCCCGGCTATGGCATTCCGCGCATCCCAGGGCATCCTCGCTGGGTGCCACCATATGCGTGATGGGCCAGAAGGAGTAGGTCTCCACGAAGCCGAATTCACCGCTGTAGGGGATGCTGTTCTTCTGCATGCCCGCCTTGATGGCGCGGCTGAAGTCATAGTTGCCCCAGTATGAGTCGTCATCGTCCCCCCACAGGTGCATGTAGACCATGGTGTTGTTGCCCTTGTCGTAGGGCTGCACCGTATGCATGCGCTTGAATGGCCAGATGCGGGAGAGGCCGTCGTCGCGGGCGCCCTCGAAGCCGTTGATCTCCACCGGACCCTGCCCCGGGTCGAACCGGGTGTCGATGGTGGTGTAGAGCATCTGGCCGTCGAACCAGTCGTAGTGGGGGGTCAGCTCCTCGCCATAGGTGAAATCCCCCTTGATCGATTTGTAGGTTGCCCGATGGGCGCCATTGCCCTGGGTGTAGTTCTTCTCCTTGAAGCCCTCGCCGTTCTTGGTCTTGCCGGCGGTGCGCCAGTCCCAGTCGACCATGGTCGCCACTCCGCCCCGGGCGATGCTGGGAATATGGCAGGTCTGACAGGCGATCTTGTCCACATGGCCATTCAGCTTGATGCCGGTGAGCTCGGTGTTGGTGTGGGGCGAGGTGCTGTGGCACGACTCGCAGGTGGCCACGTCCCGTCGTTCCCCGGGCAGACCCAGGCCTTCGGTGTCGTGGGCCATGACGTTGTAACGGCTGCCGGCCCACAGATGCTGCCTGGTGACATGGCAGGTGGTACAGGCGAAGTTGAGACCCTCGGCATCCATGTGGACATCGAGCTGTTTGTCGGGAAACTTCAGCGAGGAGTCCAGGTCGCCGTGTTTGACCCCGTCACCGCCGCCACCGTAGAAGTGGCAGGTACCACAGTTTTCGCGCCCGGGTTTGCCGACCTTCTGCGCCACCTCGGCCCACTGGATCGGTTCCTTGTCCTGAAACATCACCGAGCAGGCCTTGTTACCCATGCTGTTGGGTGTCTTGTAGTAGGTGCCGGTGCGGTCGTGGCAGACCAGGCAGTCGATGTTGCTCTCGTCGTTGAAGTCGAAGGCCTCGTCCTTCCAGCCATAGCCGGCGTGGCACTGGGCGCACATTCCCTCGTTACCGCGGGCGTTGGTGCAGAAGGTGTTGATCAGATGCTTCTTGCCCAGCTTCTGGCCGGTCTCCGGGTTGTCATACTCCCAGGTCCAGTGGATCGATTGCCTGAAGTGACGTCCCGCCTCGGTGTGGCAGGAGAGACAGGCCTTGGTCACTTCCGGACCGTTCTCGAAGGGGCCTTCAAGGATCTCAAACTTGCTGTGGTCGGCGGTGGACTCGCCATCGTCGCGGATACTCGGTGTGTTATCCGTGACGATGCGAAAGTTCATATCCTTATCGGGGGATCCGGCACCGGCTGCGTGTTCGGTGTCGGCCAGAGCTTGGTTTGAAATTCCCAGTAAAAAGGCTGCCAGACAGGCCATGATACTGGCGCTGATACCCAGTGTCGGTTGTTTATGCATCTTCCATTTCCGTGGTGACGGTTAATGACCGTGACACATAAACAGCATTGTCCGGTCTTATTTCCAGCAATACAGAGTCACTCAGGAACCTGAGTTTGAGTGACTCACGGTTTGGGAGTCTTATCCCTAATTTTTGGTCAGGTTACTCAGCTTGGTGCCGCATGACATTGACAATTCCCAATAGGATCACCAGCAAGAGAGCTGCTGCAAAGGTGGAACAACATAGCTCTAAAGCATTGGTTTCCTGATTCACCAGCCTTCTTATAAGACCGCCACCCATAGCCTGCGGAGATAGGTTTGTGGACGCTGTGTGTAGCGTACTGTAAGGAGGGGTTGAAGCATCGGTCATTGATGCTCAGTAATAATGTTTAGATGTGTAAATAGATGTTTCTATTGATAAAAATCAATCAATCTCAGCCGATGCAGGGCTTTCTTGCGCAACTGGCGAGCGCTAGAAGGTGGATGAGTTCCAGCCCCATTGATGGCGTTCGGCGGCGCTGAACTCTATGTAGACCCTTGCTGCCGGGACAGCCAGCTGCTGTTGCATGAGTTGGCATAGGGCTTGGGATAGCTGCCGGGTTTGATCATCCGGCAGGCCGATGCTCTTCAGCTCCAGATAGGCTAAAACCTCGGATGTGCCAGCGAACAGCATATGTGGATTGTGATGGATGCTGATCATCACATATTTCTCAGGCTTACCAAGCACGGCGGCAACTGATTCGGAGGCGTGCTTGAGCAAGGCGTCGGCCTGATCCTGATCGAGTGGCTGATTGGTTGTGATCTTGAGCAGCGGCATCTGCGTTTACCGCTTACAGAATTTTTTGATCTGCTCTCGCGCCTGCTGCATCTTCTGCTGGCGATCCTCTTCGGTGAGGCGCACATACCCGTCTTCGGTTTTGTAGAGACGGTTCCCCAGGGCGGTGAGCTGTTCCAGGTTCTTGCGTGCGGTGCTGCAGTTTTTCTTGTTTTCCGCCTTGATTTCAGTTTGCTCCTGCTTTTGCGCCTTTTTCAGGGCCCGGTCTTCGGCACTGTCAGCCAGCTTTTGACGTAATGCCTCGAGCCGCTTTTTCGAGTCGTTGGCACCAGTTGCAGGCGCGGTTTTTATTTTCACGGTTTCCGCATCGGCGTTTGGTGGCGGGGTTTGCGAGTAGGTTACCACGCCATCTTCGTTGACCCAGCGATAGGTTTCAGCCGAAACCGGGTTTATGCATAGGAGTAAAAGTGCGAATAAAAAAGTCTGTTTCACGGATGTAATCCCTGTGTCATGCATCATCGATCAGGGTCATTATGGAGCATGTTACCCGAATGGCAAGTCACGAGAAGACTCGAATGTACAAAATGAGAGGGGATATCCGCTTGACCTATAAAGGTAGTATTAGTATTTTGCACTGTTTCTATATATTTAGTGTCCGAACTGAGTATCGGCGCAATTGGAGGCCTCAAGGTGGAACTTAGCGGTGGCGAGATCATCGTTCAATGCTTGAAAGATGAGGGGGTGGAGCATGTGTTCGGTTATCCGGGCGGTGCTGTGCTGCATATCTACGACGCAATATTCAAGCAGAAGGACGTGAAGCATATTTTGGTGCGCCACGAACAGGCGGCCGGTCACGCCGCCGATGGATATGCGCGCGCTACCGGCAAGCCGGGAGTTGTACTGGTGACCTCCGGACCTGGGGCGACCAATGTGGTGACTGGCATCGCCACCGCCTTCATGGACTCGATCCCGATGGTTGTCCTGACCGGTCAGGTACCCACACCGGTGATCGGTAGTGACGCCTTTCAAGAGGTCGATACGGTCGGTATCACCCGTCCCTGCGTGAAACACAACTTTCTGGTCAAGCGCCTGGAAGACCTGGCCGAGACCATCAAGAAGGCCTTCTATATCGCCACCACGGGCCGGCCCGGTCCGGTCGTGGTCGATATCCCGAAGGATGTGACGGATCCGGGGATCAAGATCCCCTACAAATACCCCAGCAAGATAAAGATGCGCTCCTATAACCCGGTGGTCAAAGGCCATCTCGGGCAGATCAAGAAAGCAGTGAAGATCATGATGGAGGCGGAACGCCCAGTCTTCTATACCGGTGGCGGGGTAGTGTTGAACGATGCCGCCAAGCCGCTGACCGAACTGGTGGACAAGCTGGGAATCCCGATTACCCAGACCCTGATGGGCCTGGGCGCCTACCCGGGTAGCGGCAAGAATTTCCTGGGCATGCTTGGCATGCACGGTACCTACGAGGCGAACATGGCGATGCACGAGACCGACGTGCTGATCGCCGTCGGCGCCCGCTTCGATGATCGAGTGACCGGTCATGTGAAGCAGTTTTGTCCGGATGCCACGATTATCCATATCGATATCGACCCCTCATCCATCTCCAAGAACGTGCGGGTGGATGTTCCCATCGTGGGTCCGGTGAAGCAGGTGCTCAGGGACATGCTGAAAGTGGTCGATGAGGGTGATGTCAAACCCAACAAACAGGCCTTGAAACAGTGGTGGGAGCAGATCGAGAAATGGCGCTCCATGGATTGTCTGAAATATGACCAGAAGAGCAAACTGATCAAACCCCAGTATGCGGTTGAGATGCTGCACAAGGTCACCAAGGGGGATGCCTATGTGACCTCCGATGTGGGACAGCATCAGATGTTCGCCGCCCAGTTCTACAGTTTTGACAAACCCCGGCGCTGGATCAACTCCGGTGGTCTCGGCACCATGGGATTCGGTCTGCCCGCCGCCATGGGGGTGCAGATGGCGTTTCCCAAGGCGGAAGTGGCGGTGGTCACCGGCGAGTCGAGTATCCAGATGTGTATCCAGGAGCTGGCCACCTGTCTGCAGTATGAACTGCCGATAAAGATCATTCTGCTGAATAACGGTTATATGGGCATGGTGCGGCAGTGGCAGGAGTTCTTCTATGAGAGCCGCTACTCCCAGTCGGGCATGAGCGTCACGCCGGATTTCGTCAAATTGACCGAGTCTTTCGGACATGTGGGCATGCGGGTCGATAAGACCAAGGATCTGGAGGGGGCGATGAAAGAGGCCTTCTCGCTCAAGGATCGGTTGGTCTTCCTGGACGTGGTGGTTGATCCCGCAGAAAACGTCTATCCGATGATTGCGGCGGGCAAGGGACACCATGAGATGTATCTGTCACCAGGGAGCGAGTTGGTCTGATGCGACATATCATATCTATCCTGTTGGAGAATGAGTCCGGTGCCCTGGCACGGGTGGCAAACCTGTTTACCGCACGGGGTTACAATATCGAATCCTTGACGGTAGCGCCGACTGAGGATCTGAGCCTCTCCCGTATGACCCTGGTTACCAGCGGCAGTGATGAGATCATCGAGCAGATCACCAAGCAGCTGAACAAGCTGGTGGATACGGTAAAGCTCGTGGACCTGACCGAGGGGAGTCACATCGAACGCGAGATGATGATGATCAAGCTGCGGGCGGAGCGTACCCAGCGTGAGGAGATCAAGCGTCTGGTGGATATCTTTCGCGGCAAGATCATCGATGTCACGGATACCAGCTACACCGTCGAGCTGACGGGGGCGGTGAATAAACTGAATGCCTTTATCGAGGCGGTGGACGAAGACCTGATTATCGAAGTGGTACGCACCGGTCCCTCTGGCATCGGCCGCGGATCGAAGGGGCTCGGGCTCTGATTCTGTGGTTCAAGTAATAAAATGAAGCATATAACGCAAAGATCGCGGAGAAACGCAAAGGTCGCAAAGGTTATCAATTAAATTTCTTTTGCGCGCTTTGCGTTTCATTGCGTGCATTGCGTTATAAATTACAGCTCTCTAAGGCTGATAATGTTTCCGCATATTCAACACCTATAATTTTCCGAAGGAATCAACATGGCTATCAACGTTTACTACGACAAAGACTGCGACCTCAGCATTATCAAGGGTAAGACGGTCTCCATTATCGGCTACGGCTCCCAGGGGCATGCCCATGCCAATAACCTGCAGGACTCCGGTGTGAGTGTCATCGTCGGCCTGCGTGAGGGTTCTCCTTCGGCCATCAAGGCACAGAATGCGGGACTGACAGTGAAGTCGATCGAAGAGGCCGTGGCGGCCGCAGACATCGTCATGATTCTGGCCCCGGATGAGTTTCAGGCAAAGCTCTATCGTGAGCAGATCGAACCGAATATCAAGGAGTCCGCTGCACTCGCCTTTGCTCATGGCTTCGCGATTCACTATAACCAGATCATGCCGCGGGAAGATCTCGATGTGATCATGATTGCCCCCAAGGCGCCGGGACACACGGTACGCGACGAGTATGTCAAGGGCGGTGGAATCCCCGATCTGGTTGCGGTCTATCAGGATGCCACTGGTACGGCCATGGACACCGCACTCTCCTATGCCTCAGCCATAGGTGGTGGTCGTACCGGTATCATTGAAACCAGCTTCAAGGATGAGACCGAGACCGATCTGTTTGGTGAACAGGCAGTACTCTGCGGTGGTGCCGTGGAACTGGTAAAGGCCGGTTTCGAGACCCTGACTGAGGCGGGTTATGCCCCTGAGATGGCCTATTTCGAGTGCTTGCACGAGCTGAAACTGATTGTCGACCTGATGTACGAAGGCGGCATCGCCAACATGAACTACTCCATCTCCAACAATGCGGAATATGGCGAGTATGTGACCGGTCCCAAGGTGATCAACGAGGAGAGCCGCAAGGCGATGCGGGAGGCCCTGCATAATATTCAAAGCGGTGAATATGCCAAGCAATTCGTCTCCGAGGGTGCCCTCGGTTATCCCTCCATGACCGCCTATCGCAGGCT
Source organism: Candidatus Thiodiazotropha sp. CDECU1 (assembly GCF_963455295.1). NCBI lineage: Bacteria > Pseudomonadati > Pseudomonadota > Gammaproteobacteria > Chromatiales > Sedimenticolaceae > Candidatus Thiodiazotropha > Candidatus Thiodiazotropha sp. CDECU1. Next base: position 3,661,372 of record NZ_OY734020.1, on the reverse strand, counting down.
CAATGAGGCCCATCCCATCGAGCAGGTGGGTGGGCAGCTAAGGGCGATGATGCCTTGGATAAAAAAGATCGTCGATAAGTCCAAGAACTGATCGTTACAAGCTCTGACACCGGGTGCGGTTTACACCGCACCCGGTGTCACTGGAGATGTGCTACAGCTTAGGTTTTGTAAATGGGCTGAGCGCCAAACTTCTGGTGGATCAGATTGCTGACCTGAGGAGTAATCTGGGTTGCCTGGGCCAGTCTGTGCAGATATTGGGCCTCAGCCTGAGTATCGAGATCGATGGCCATCAGTGACATGGTATAGATCTGCTGTTCCATCCCTTGGGGTATGGCGCGTACGAAGCCCTCCAGATCCAAAGGTTGTGCAAGTTCGTTGCGCACGAACTCAACCTCGTCCTGGGTCACTTCGCCAAGCTTGCCGATAATCTTCTGCTGCTCTTCACTATCAACATTCCCGTCTGCCTTGGCGGCATTGATCATGGCACGGATCAATAGGGTCGCCTGATCCGTTGCCTGCTGATAGTCCATTTCCTGAGGCAGGTGATCGCTGGACGTGAAATGGGCGGCAGCCTGGCCGCCCTGCTGCCCGCCGAATTGAGACATGGCGGCACCGATCAGGCCTCCCAATCCCGCGCCGCCGGCACCTCCGCCAAGCAGGCCTCCAAGCAGATCGGTGAGACCACCGGCGCCTGACTGGCCAGACCCCTGGGCTCTGTTGCCGCCTAACAGGTCACCAAGTCCACCGGCTCCCTGCTGAGCGCCGCCGCCTCCCAGTACACTGCCGAGGATATCGCCGAGTCCACCCCCGGACGAGGACTGGCCGCCTCCCATCATGGAACCGATTACGGAACCCAGGATATTGGAGCCGGAACCACGGGACAAAACGCCGCTGTTGAGTATGCTTCCAAGCAATTTTATCGCATCTATGTTAGCCATAATTCATGATCCCATTTTAAGCTGTCAATGATCAGGTGATTTCTATAGCCCCTAGGGCCTGTTAACACTAATCCAATGCACTCTGCTGGGACTGGAGCGGTTATGGAATAATGCAGAAATGCATCCAACAGGGTAGATACCGGCTATATCCGTTGTGTAATTCTAACCAGGATTGTATTCAAAGCCGAGGCCGCTCACATGCAGAGTCTCGATATACAATACACCCTCTAGCGGCACCCGTGCCAGGGTGACATCAAAGTTCACAATCCTGACTTGTTCGAAGGGGAAGATTATTTATTCAGGTAGGGGGTTAGGCTATCCCCCACTATAGGTATGGGTGTGATGAGGGGGATACTAGGTTTGTAAGTACTGACTAAACTTTGCAGAGGGTCATTGTCTTAAGCGGAAAATGTGCACGAATCTCGACCCCGATTGTATGTGCGGCACGGATTTCCAATTTGCCCTGTAGCGACGCTGCTCTTTCACGCATACTCAGCAATCCCACTCCAAGTGTCTCATGCATGGAAGCCAGATCGAATCCTATGCCATTGTCGATGACACTCAAATGAATCGAGTCGTTTTGCAAGGAGAGGGTCACTTCGATCCTGTTGGCATGGGAGTATTTCAAGGCATTGTTCAGTGATTCCTGCACAATGCGGTAGATTACGTTTCTGAAATCAGTTGGTATCTGGTCTTCTTCTATCCTGTAATCAGTCACAATGTTCAACGAAGGTGATGCTCGTGAGATCTGTCTGCACTGCCAAGAGATGGCGGCCAGGACTCCCAGGTCATCGAGAATAGCAGGTCGAATGGTGCTGCATATCGATCTGACCTCTCCAATCGCCTCCTTCACCATGCCTGAAATCTGTTGCAACGAGGCCTTATGTTCTTGTGGTGACGGGCATGACAGAGGGGTGCTGTCACAGTTATCCAGACACTGCTGTACCTGCAATCCTATGGTAGTCAATAACTGACCCAGCCCGTCATGCAGTTCCCTTGAGAGTCTTTTTCTCTCTTCCTCTTCATTGAATGCGGATGAAGTGGCAGGGCTCTTCCGTTGCTGAGAGCTTTTATTAATTACAACTGGCAATTGAGCATGAGAAAAGAGGTCATGTCCTGAATTCTTTTTAGCTACCGGCATACTGATTCCCTTTAAAAATTAACTTGTGCAGGCCTAAGTAAGTACAATGGTGCATCAAGTTAATCTATCCATTGCCGCTCGAACTGGGCAAAATAGAATAGTTGATATAAAAGAATTCTTGATGTCAGGTCTGTTTTGTTTTTCATTGTTTATTCTTTCAATTGCAGGTGAACCATAGTGTCATAGTTCTTTACCTGGTTATACCGGGTTGCAAAGATTCAAAGGCACATTTTTATTCGTGATTTGCTTTGCAATTCACTCGAATGTAGCGTTGGCCATCACAATAACTTGAGATTTTTATTAACTTAAGTCCTTAATTTAGGGTGTTACATCGATGTTGGCCCGGTACTGTAATTTTAATTCCCTGATCAGAGAACCGCGATGGTAAAAAGTCATCTCGTTCTCAATCAGACTGATCTGAATCAACTGAGTTTACATTTGCCATTAAGACTGCCTTGAACAGCACCTCAACTACCTAAAAAATCTATGACTTCGAGTTATCCGTGTTGTCATGACCGTTGGATTCGATGCAGTTGCGTCCCAGTTGCTTGCAGCGGTAGAGTGCTTCATCTGCACGTTTTATCAGATTGTATTGAGAGGGGTAGTCGCGGTAATCTGTGGCCAGTCCGATGCTCAAGGTGATGTGCTCTCCGATAGGAGTATCCGGATGCTCGATTTCCAAGGCTGCGATATTTTTTTGAATGCGCCTGGCAACCTTCTCTCCCCCGGCTGTATCCGTGTTAGGCAGGATGACAATGAACTCTTCCCCCCCGTAACGTGCGCACAGGTCGCCGCCACGTTGTAGCGATGCCTTGACGGTTTTAGCCACTATTACGATGCATTGATCACCTTCGAGATGGCCCAGGGAATCGTTGTATTGCTTGAAATGATCGATATCGGTAATCAGCAGTGTCAATGGGGTTGAGTTGCGACTCGCGCGGCGATATTCGGTAGCCAGGCGGTCAATAAAGTGACGGCGGTTGGGGATGCCTGTCAGGACATCGATAATCGATTGTTGCCGAACCTTTTCATAACTTTCAGATAGCTTCTGAGCGAGGGTCAGGATTACCAATATCCCGATTACGCCGATGACACAATGGCCGATAATTATTCCCTGGATTGGGGCTGGATGGATGTCCGGGATGGTAACACTGATCCCGCCACGTAAATCACCTTCCACATAACCCTGCTTTTCATGACAGCGCAGACAGGCTTGTGTGGTCAACAGCGGTGCCATGTAGAAGAAACGATAGCCGTTCTTGTCTGCCAGCAAACGGGAGAACTCCTCGCTGTCTCCGGCTTCAAATTCGAGTAGGGCCACTCGCTCCTGTGTGCTGGGTTTGTTACTTGGACGAATCGGATTGAGACTGGTGATGTGTAATTGGATGCCATTACTCTGTGTGGCAAGCTCGGCAATCTGGCGGGTCATATATGCAGGGTTGATCATGGTTAGAGTCAGCTTATCGTCCACCACGATTTCCCGATTCTCGATTTCGAGATACTGGTTGGGCGGGGAGGACTCAGTGATCGGAACATAGACGCCACCATGATTGGCATTCCACTCCCTGACCAGGATGACATGGTCAAATATCAAGCGAGCGGTATCTTGCAGGAAATGCAGATGTTCCTGTTGCGTGTGCTTTGTATTCCAACCAAGAGAGGCCAGGACTGTCAGACACCAACCGGCTAGAAGGAGAGAGGCGAGTTTTTTATAGTTCAAAAGCCAACGTCTTAAACACTAATTCGAGAATGTCCTGCCATTTAGGATCCTAACAGCGACATTATAGCAGCTTGTAAATCAATAACTTTTCAAATAGAGAATGCAATTCCTAGCGGTTTCGGCTGTAGTTTCTGGGTTTTACTGACATATCATCTGATACAAGATGGGTTATAATGGTCTGTTTTAAAGCATCTTTCCTGGGGGATAGCAGATGTCAAAAGATGGCATTAAGAAGGTGGTTCTAGCCTACTCGGGTGGTCTCGACACATCGATAATCGTCAAGTGGTTGCAGGATGAGTATCAGTGTGAAGTGGTCACCTTTACCGCGGATATCGGACAGGGTGAGGAGGTCGAACCTGTGCGCGCCAAGGCGGAGGCGGCGGGAATCAAGGAGATATACATAGAAGACCTGACAGAGGAGTTCGTACTCGATTATGTGTTCCCCATGTTTCGGGCCAACGCCATCTATGAGGGTGAGTATCTGCTGGGGACCTCAATCGCAAGACCCCTTATCGCCAAGCGTCTGATTGAGATCGCCAACGAGACCGGCGCGGACGCCATCTCCCACGGCGCCACCGGCAAGGGTAACGATCAGGTGCGATTCGAGTTGGGCGCCTACGCCCTGCGACCCGATATCAGGATCATCGCCCCCTGGCGGGAGTGGGATCTTAACTCCAGAGAAAAGCTGTTGGCTTACGCGGAGACCCACGGTATTTCAATCGAGATGAAGCGAGAGGGGAAGAAATCCCCCTACTCCATGGATGCAAACCTGTTGCATATCTCCTACGAGGGTTATGATCTTGAGGATCCATGGAATGAGCCTGGTAGCGATATGTGGCGCTGGACTGTCGCACCTGAGGATGCTCCGAACCGGGCAACCTATGTGGAGATCGGATTTGAACATGGCGATCCGGTATCCATCGACGGAGAGAGGCTCTCCGCTGCGGCCCTGTTACTGAAACTCAACCAGTTGGGTGGGGCGAATGGTATCGGGCGGGCCGATATAGTCGAGAACCGCTATGTAGGCATGAAATCCCGTGGCTGTTACGAGACCCCGGGTGGCACCATCATGCTCAAGGCGCATCGGGCCATGGAGTCACTGACCCTGGACCGGGAAGCTGCCCACATGAAGGATGAGCTGATGCCCCGTTATGCCAAGCTGGTCTACAACGGTTACTGGTTCACGCCGGAACGGGAGATGTTACAGGCCGCTATCGATCACACCCAGCAGGTGGTGAATGGTGTGGTGCGAGTCAAACTCTACAAGGGTAATGTGGATGTGGTGGGGCGCCGCTCCAATACCAACAGCCTGTTCGATGAGTCGATTGCCACATTCGAGGACGACGCTGGCGCCTATGATCAGAAGGATGCGGAAGGATTCATCAAGCTGAATGCACTGCGCCTGCGGGTTGCGGCAAGCAAAGGCCGTTGAACATATAGTCCGCGAATGAACGCAAATGGCGTTTTGTTAATCGTGCTCGGCACCTCTAACGCGTAGGGTGCGGCTTGCCGCACCGTTAAGCACAATTAGATAAATTGGTGCCATGGTGTCGGTTGTGGAACGGTGCGGCAAGCCGCACCCTACCCATCTGTTAAGCAATGCGACAAGCCGACCATCCACTTCGAGCAGTTAGAAACGTAGGGTGGGGCCCTGCCCCACCGATATGTGGGGCAATATTTGCGAACAATGGTGGGGCAGGGCCCCACCCTACCATTGTTTTGAGTTCATTTTCGGATTCTCACTCTCACGCGGCACGGCGTGCGTTCTGCGCCAGGTTGAGCGCGGAGATGATCGATTTCAGAGATGCGCTCAGGCTGTCTTGGTCGAAGGCGGCGCCGGTGACACGCCGACCATCCACTTCGAGCAGTACATAGGCGACAGCCTCCGCGTCGGTACCCTCACCGATGGCGTGTTCGCTATAGTCGATGACTTTTGCACTCATGCCGTAGGCCTGGGTCCAGGCGTCGACAAAGGCGGAGATGGCCCCTTCACCCATGCCGCGGATTGTGATCGGTCGATTGTTGTCGCTAATCTCTGCTTCGATAAGATCAACTCCATGCTGCCGGTCGAGGCGGTAACCGTCGAGTCGAACCGGTGTCGATTCAGCTACAAACTGCTGGCGGAACATGGCATGGATGGTGGCACTGTCGATCTCTCCCGCATGGGTTTCGCTTGCTTGTTGCACCAGTGCAGCGAGTTCCAGTTGAAGCCAGCGTGGCAGTACAAGTCCGTAGTCACGCTCCAGCACATAAGCGACACCACCCTTCCCGGATTGACTGTTGACCCTGACCACGGCCTGGTAGTCACGCCCGATATCCCGGGGATCGATGGGTAGATAGGCCACCTGCCAGGGTTCATCCGGCTGTTGCTGATGCAGGCATTTGCGAATCGCATCCTGGTGAGAGCCGGAAAAGGCCGTATACACCAGCTCACCCACCCATGGGTGGCGTGGGTGTACCGGGAGGCCTGTGCATTGAGCATAGACCTGAATGATCTCATCGGGTTGTGAGAGATCGATTTCCGGATCAATACCCTGACTGTAGAGATTCATCGCCAGGGTAACCAGGTCCATATTACCGGTACGTTCACCATTCCCCATCAATGTGCCCTCTACCCGATCGGCACCCGCAAGCAGCGCCAGTTCTGCGGCGGCTACCGCACACCCGCGATCATTATGGGTATGCACAGAGATGATCACCGAGTCGCGTTGCTGCAGGTGTTGGCAGAAATACTCTACCTGGTCTGCAAACAAGTTGGGTGTAGTGCTCTCAACCGTTGCCGGCAGATTGATAATGCATCGGTGTTGTGGCGTGGGCTGCCATACGTCGATGACCGCTTCGCAGACCTCCACCGCATAATCCCATTCGGTATTGGAAAAACTCTCCGGTGAGTATTGGAACACCCAGTCAGTATCTGGGTGGTTTGCAGCCTCCTTTTGCAGCATTGCCGCGCCTTGGACAGCGATCTGTTTGATACCTTCACGATCGCTTTTGAACACCCTCTCCCGTTGTACCGTGGAAGTGGAGTTGTAGACATGCACAATTGCCCTGGGCACTCCCTTGAGTGCCTCAAAGGTTCTGCGGATCAATCCTTCACGGGCCTGCACCAGGACCTGTATGGTGACGTCATGGGGTATCTGGTCCTTCTCGATCAACCAGCGAACGAAATCAAAATCCGGCTGGCTGGCGGCAGGGAAACCGATTTCGATCTGCTTTAACCCAAGCTTCACCAGGAGTTCCCACATGCGGCGCTTGTGTGCCACATTCATGGGTTCAAGCAGTGCCTGGTTGCCATCGCGTAGATCGACGCTGGCCCAGATAGGTGCCTTGTCAATTCTGGAGTTGGGCCACTGGCGGTGCTGCATGGGCAGCGTCTGCATAGGGCGGTATTTGCGGTGGTCAAAGCGGTTCACGCTGAATCTCCTGTGCTGGTTTGGTGTTACATCTGCGCCTTACTCGAAAGTTGGAGTCTTCTCACCCGCCTTTGCCATGCAGTTGGCCGTCTTCGGCGGTGAGGTCTCCGCTGCGTATACCCTTATGGGGTTGCTGCTCTCCACCCGGGACTTGTGATCCCGGGCCTTACTTGTTCGGCTTGTGGCCGATGGTGAAAGATTAATGCAGAGTGGCCGGCAGGTGATTGCGAATATAATCCATATTCCATAAAAAAAAGAAAAAAATGCCATAAATAATCAAAAACTTGATACAATATATCAATGATTAAAAATAGAGGGCAATCAGATGAAACTTGATCGATTCGATCGCCGGATACTTGAAGAGCTGCAACGGGATGGACGTATCAGTAATCAGGATCTGGCTGAACGGATTGGTCTCTCTCCCTCTCCCTGCCTGCGTCGTGTGCGCGCTTTGGAGGAGTCCGGCATTATCACCGGATACAGGGCTCTCCTGGATGCAAACAAACTGGAGCTTGATCTGATGGCGCTGATTCACATCTCCATGGATCGACATACCCCCGAGCGATTTGAAAACTTTGAGCGCAAAATCATGAGCCTGCCGGAGGTCCTGGAGTGCCTGTTGATAACTGGCCAGGATGCGGACTATCAGGTCAAGGTGGTGGTGCGGGATATGGAGGCCTATCAGATCCTGTTATTGAACAAGATCACTCGAATCGAAGGGGTTACAGGGGTCCATTCCAGTTTTGTCATGCGCAAGGTTGTGAACACCACTGCACTGCCTGTGTGAAGCTGTAAACCTGATTTGATAATAATGAAATTGGGATTACAGCCTCGGTTGTCTAAAAGGTGTTGCCGGTCGTTTATGCACTGTTCTGGGCATCAGGCAACAATGGGGTCTGGTAAAAGTGCTGCGACAGCCAGTCGATTGCCTGATCCATGTCAAAGAAAGATTTAACCGCAATATCCTTGAAATAGGTGCTGGCCGCGATGCGCGTCATGATCACGTCCTTATGGTCTCTTTCGATGAACGCAACCGCTTTTAAGCGACTTTTTGTCTGTTGCAGCATGGCAATCTGCACAGGGATCGATATGGAATAACGTCCCTTTCTTTCCATCAGCGCGGGAAGGGGTTCATTGAACCTGTCCAAATAGTCGGTGACGGGTTTGATGTCCTGTTCTTCCAGTTCGCCATTCGTGTAGATGACAACATGCAGGTAACGACCATCCACTATACAAAGCGTGACTTTTCCGGTGTCGAGCATATCCATGACAATTAATTATAGTCGATCTTAGCTGTATGGAGTCTGACGTTTTGAATGGTTTATAGATGGGGATAGGCTAGGTTTCAAGGCGGGCGCCAGACTGGGTTCTGATATGCCTGGTGCAGATGAATTGGATCCGCGAAGCCGTCGAAAGTATATCCCTTGATGCTGTTATGGTTAAACCGCTCCTTGGGTGCGCAATCGAGTCCTGGGGGGGTATACGCCTGGGAAATGTGTGCTGCCTCGCATAATTTTCACCCCTGATGTTAGATCAATCAATCTCCGAACAGGGATGGAATCTAATAAAATATGTAATTATTACAATATGTTATAAATAATCCACCGATTATTGCCTTAAGGGGAAATTAATAAAAATCTACTTGAAGAATTGAAAATTGGTCATATACTTTCGCTATAAATGGGAAATAATTCCCATTTTTAATCTTGTCTCATCGCTATATCCAGTGTTTTAGACAGGCATGCATATAGCGGAGGATGTGAACATGAATCAGTCAAAATCAGGATTATTTATCACTATTTTACTTGTGGTTCTACTTGGTGCCTGCGGTGGTGGTGGTGGCGGTGACAGTGCCAGCAGCAACGGTGACTTTATAACTGTGGGTAGGATAGATGGCTTTGGTAGCGTGTATGTCAACGGGATCAAATTCGATACCTCACATGCCCAATACCAGGTGGATGATGAGCAGAGCTACGATGATTCCTCATTGGCGGTGGGAATGAAGGTTCGTGTGGAAGGCACTGTGAACCAGGATGGCACTACTGGTGTTGCCGATATCATTACATACGACGATGACCTGGAAGGCCCCATCGACAGCGGTTCGCTTGTGAAGAGTGGTGAGACAGCTACTCTGACTGTGTTGAGAATGGCGGTCCTGGTGGATGCCAACAGCACAGTGTTCGATGACGGTGCCTCCTTCGATGGTCTGGCTGAAGGGCAGGAGATCGAGGTTAGCGGTTTTTTTGATGGCACTCAGATTGTGGCATCACGTATCGAGTTACAAAACGACAGTGACAGTGATTACGAGATAAAAGGCACCGTAACCAGCTATGACGGCAGTGAAATAACCCTGGTGTTGCAAAATGGCGTCGTGGCCGGTCCTTTCCCACTCGGTTCCAGTGTCGATCTGGACATACCTGCCGATCCTCTTGGGCTGTTCGTTGAGCTGAAGCTCGATAATAGCGGTGGGTCGCTAGAGGTTGTACGCATCGAGAGTGACGATAGCGATCTGATCGATGACGATGATCAAGAAGTTTCACTGCGTGGCATAGTCGCTAACGACGGCAGTGGCGGCTTATCGGTGAATGGTGTCCTGTTCGAAGTTACCCCGGACACCTATTATGAACCTGAATCACTTGAGGGGAGTATCAGTGCGGGAATGGAGTTGGAAGTGGAAGGCTACATGCAGGGTGATATCTTGATCGCTGAAAAAGTCGAGGCGGAAGATGGCGAGATCGAGATAGAAGCCCGGGTAAGTGGCGTTCAAAGCAGCGATGCCAAGAATGGCACGATTACCCTGGATCTGGGGAATAGCCAGAGTTTGGATGTGATGACAGACAATTCCACCCTGTTCGAGGACAGCTCTGATTTTGACCAAGATGGCGATGGCAGCTTCAACCTGGATGAACTCATGGATGGGGATTATGTCGAGGTTGAACTGAGGCGCATGGGCGATCTTTATGTGGCTATAAGCGTGGAGCGTGAAGATGAGTCGTCCGCGACCAAAATCGAGGCACCCATAGAGGCGGTCAGCGACCATGTTTCAGTCACATTGGTGGGTGCTGTCTTTACTGTCTATGAAGCCACTGAGTACGAGTTGGATGATGATCATACTGACGCTGACACTTTTTTCAATCAGGTAAGTGTTGGTGACAGGGCCGAGATCAAGGACAGTGACTGGGACGGTTCCATCGAAGAGATTGAGTTGGAGCGCTCAGGTTCTTAAGCCAGTAATTTGTATAGCTTTTATATTGTCAACTTTTGCCAGAGCTTGGCAGCAGGTACATCGTAAAAGGGTATCTGCTGCCATTTTTTCGTTAGGGCCAGTATATGTATATGTTGAATCGCACCAGCGGGTTGTGTGCTTCAGCACTAAACCAGATCATGCGCACAGGCTTTGGGATTTGCCTATGGTAATGTGGTTGTTATGCTTTTATGATCAGTGCTTGATGTAATTGCGGGTGTCTCTTGCCCTTGCAGATTAATCAGGAACGGAGTCCCCAACACCCTGTGGATCATTATAATGGCGGTATTTAAATCGTTTATTCACCATCTCGGTGAAAATTCCCATATCTACTCGACACAGGAGTTGGATAATCTCATATCCGCTGATGAGCATCCGGGCTACATGCTCAAGCATCGTGCCGAACTGCTGCTTGAGCGCATACGATTTCTCGCTTCACTGTTTGCGATATTGGTCCCCCTCTGGCTGGTCGTTGACTTTTTTCTGTTGCCTTTAAACCTGTTCTGGCCAATCGTTCTAATCAGGTTGTTATCGACCCTGCACTTTGTCTATCTGGCGCGTTATCGTACCGAGCAGATATCACTTAAATCGAGTCTGATTCTTTTGACGGGGATGTTGATCAACCTGCCTTTGACCTTCTTTGCCTCGGCACACTATCTGGCATTGGTGCCACCCGAGACTATTTATCATCTACCCGTACAGTTATATACACTGTTGCCCTATATCGCAGTCGCCATTTTGGGTCTGTTTCCGCTGACACTGCTGGAGTGTTCGGTTTTGGCCCTGTTGGTGGCCGTGTTGACTATGACAGGTTGGGGGTACTACTCGGCGCTACCCGGCCTGGACTTGCTCCCGACCCTGTGGCTGTTGATCATAATCCTCGGGATCGTGTTATTCACATCCACGATACAGTTGCAATACATGATCACCATGATTACCCGTGCCGATCATGATCCCGTGACTGGGGCGCAGACCCGCAAGTCAGGAGTGCAGAGTCTGGCGAAGGCGTTTCAGCAGGCAAAACTGCATAATGAGTTTTTGAGTATTGCCCTTGTGGATATCGATAATGTACAGAATATCATTGCAGAGTATGACTATGCGACTTATGACCATGTTGTTTTGGAGGCGGCGGAAATATTGTCTGAGGATCTGCGCAACAACGATATGCTGGTGCATTGGGGGGAAAAGGTTTTCATGTTGATACTGCCGGGTACGGACTGCAAGGGTGCAAAGATAATTGCGCAAAGAATCCTAAATCAGAGTCTCGGCACGCTACCGGACGGACGTCCGGTAACGGCAAGTATCGGTGTCAGCGAAAGATCAATGGATGATGTGGCGGAGTGGTCCGGCATGCTGGAACTGGTCGATACGCGTAGGGATGATGCGAAGCGGCAGGGCAAGGACCGGTATGTACTTTGCGGCGAAGAGAGTGGCGCGGCTACGTATTAAACCCTTCAGCGTCCACATCTTCTACCCATTGGCTATTGCAGTCTCAGGAACTCCGGTATCAGCCAGGGATCGCCTACTACCACACTCACGTGGTTGACGAACAACAACACAAAGCCCATTAACAGCAGGACATAACCGGATAGTCGCTGAAGGTCCACTGCTGCCTCTGTCATGGTCGTCTCCTTGTCTAATTTTCAGGCCACGAGGCTATTAATAGCAGCAGATCCGCCAATATAACAGAGTATTTTAGTAGGGAAATAGGGGGCGTTCCGGCCCGGTCTCCCCATGTCCGGCTGTTTCAGATCTTTTTGATAAAGACCTTGGAATTGCGGCGGTAGTTGTAGAGCGCCAGTTTGCGCATTGGCAGACCCTTCAGGTCGGCCTGTACAAACCCCCGCTCCCTGAACCAGTGTGCCGTCTGGGTGGTCAATATGAACAGCTGCTCGATTCCCAGCCGCTGTGCTTTATTCTCCATATGCGCCAACAGCCTGTCGCCCCGGTCACTGCCCCTGTAGTCGGGGTGAACCACCACACAGGCCAGTTCCGCCATCGACTCCTTCGGGTAGGGAAAGAGCGCGGCGCAGGCGATTGCCATGCCATCCCGCTCCATCAGGGTGAAACCCTCGATCTCTGTCTCCAACAGTTCCCGGGAACGACGCACCAATACACCCGATTTCTCAAGTGGTGTTAGCAGTTCGAGCAGACCGCCCACATCATCGATACGCGCGGTACGGGTCTCTTCATAGGGCTCTGCAGTGATAAGTGTGCCGATGCCATCCCGGGTGAAGAGCTCTCTCAGCAACGCCCCGTCCTGCTTACGGTCGATGATGTGTATGCGTTTGACCCCGCTGCGACAGGCGCTGACTGCAGCCTTGAGGTGTTGCTGCAGATCCTGTGGCATTTTTTTACGCCGTTGCAACAGAGCATCAACCTGCTTCGGAACAATGTTCGTGATCAGTCTGTTACGAGAGTCAGTCAATCCTTTTGCTTCCACAAGAGAGATCAGCTTTTCAGCGCCCAATGCAACCGCGACCGAGGCGGCCACATCAGCGGCACTGAGATTGAATACCTCGCCCGTGGGTGAATAGCCCAGTGGCGGCACTATGGCGATAGCGCCTGCCTGCAAACGTTGTTCCAGCCCGTCCGAATCCACACGCCGAACCTTACCGGTGTGACAGAAGTCGATACCGTTTCTGACCCCGATCGGCTTTGCGGTGACAAAGTTACCCGACGCCGCCCGGATGCGGACGCCTGCCATGGGTGAGTTTGCCAATCCCATGGAGAGCAGGGCCTCGATCTCGACCCGTACCGAACCGGCGGCCTCCTTTACACAGGTCAATGCTGCATCGTCGGTGATCCGCAGGCCATCGACGTACTCTGTTTTCACACCCCGGGTCTTGAGGCGTTCCTCGATTTGCGGACGGGCGCCGTGAACCAGCACCAGACGTATGCCCAAACCGTGTAATAGGGCGATGTCATGTACCAGATTGGCGAAACCGGCATCCATTACCGCTTCTCCCCCAAAGGAGATGACGAAGGTACGGCCTCGGTGGGCATGGATATAGGGGGATGAGCCCCGAAACCACTCGACGAAGCTGTTCGATGATTCGTTCGTGGGTTGTGTCATACGGTTTAACCCATTGTCTATAAACAGAATTGCCTGATCAGAGACTGTATCAGGTTGATCGCGGGTTGAATATGCTTTAGTGGCAGATATTCGTCCGGCTGATGGGCCTGATCGATACTGCCTGGGCCACAGATGACAGTCTGCATGCCCATACTGTTGAGATAGGGACCTTCGGTACCGAAGGCGACCGCGCCAGCCGGCGAGCCGGTAAGTTTCTCCACGGCTTGTACTATCGCTGCCTCCCGGGGTGTCTCCATGGCCGGGATACCCTCGAAGACCGGGATCAGCTCCCAACTCAGACCGGTGTCGTGCAGACGCTTACCGAGCCTCTCTTTCAGCTCGCTGCGCAGATGCTCCACTGACATCCCAGGCAGCGGCCGCAGGTCGAACTGCAACTCACACTCGCCACATATCCGATTAGGATTGTCGCCCCCGTGGATATGGCCAAGATTGAGGGTTGGGAAAGCGACCTTGAAGGCCTGGTTTTGATAACGTCGTTGCAGCTCGCCACGCCATTGGATGACTTCACCCAGAACCTGATGCATTCCGTCAAGGGCATTGACTCCCAGGCTGGGATCGCTTGAGTGTCCCGCGTGGCCGTGCAGACGAATCGACTCCATTGAGATGCCTTTGTGCATACGCACAGGCTGCATGTTGGTAGGCTCGCCTATCATCGCATGCCGCCCCAGCCGGCGCTGCAGGTCGGTGAGGGACTTTGCTCCACACATGGTACTCTCTTCATCCGCGGTGGCGATGATCACCAATGGCTGCTTCAGTTGCTGCAGTGGCAGCTCCCGGATCGCTTCGAGGATCACGGCGAAGAACCCCTTCATGTCAGCGCTGCCCATACCGTAAAAACGATCATCCCGCTGTTGCAGGATCAGCGGATCGCTGTGCCACTTCTGTTCATCAAAGGGTACGGTATCGGTATGTCCCGAGAGCACCAGACCCTCATCACCCTCACCGGCGCTGGCGATGAGATTGAATTTGTCGGAATGACCGGGTATGGCTAGCACCTCGGTCGTGAATCCCAATTCGTTAAACCAGGCATGCAGATGTTGGATGACCTCCCGATTGCTCATATCCCAGGCAGGATTGACGCTGCTTACTGAAGCGGCATTGATCAATCGGCTCAGCATCTCTTGTAGAGTCAGTCTTTTCATGGCTCAGATTCTGTAGCCCTGGGTGGTATCTTGCAACCGGTATATGGCATCTCATCGTAACTTGAAAAAATCCGCTTCATTTGCTTTTGTTATAAACAAGGTCATTATTACAGGAGTTACACTGCCGATAGAGTTGCCAGGAGTGACCGCTAGCGAAAATTGTGGTGAGAAAAATAGCAATGCGCCTGTATATCAGACACCCGACAGATGTTCCGATAGATTTTCAGATTGGTGGTCAGGCCTCCACCAGTCGCGAGATGCTGACCAACTATAGCGAAGGCGGGCTCTGTTTCACATCCGATACAAAGGTGGAAGCTGGAACCGAGATCCATATCGCAATCCCCATTACACCACCCCAATTTCACGCCACGGGCATCGTTGTATGGTGCCGCGAGGAGCGGGGTAATTACCTGATTGGGGTTAAGTTCTCAGAGGAAGAGACGGCGTATGCGGTACGTATGGTGGAGCAACTCTGTTATATAGAGCACTACAAGCAAAATATTAAGCAGTCCCAGGGACGGGAGTTGACAGGAGAAGAGGCAGCCTTGGAATGGATAGACAGGTATGCCGATGAATTTCCCTCATGAAGAGTTCGGGATAACCCATGCATGATAGTGTCGCGAAGATATTCAGTGTATTCCTCAGTGTGGTGTTTCTACCACTGCATGCCGGGGATATTGTTACCCATAAACGTATCAGTCCCGACCTTGCCCTTGAAATGGTCAAGCATGCAGTGGAGGCATGCAGGCAGGATGGATATCAGGTGACAGCGCTGGTGGTGGCCAGTGATGGGGCTGAAGTTGCACTGATGCGCGATGCCCACGCCAGTAGATTCACCATTCAAATTGCCCGTGAAAAGGCAAATGCCGTGATCCTGTCTGGAGTTCCGTCAGGAGCGTTTCGTGACAACCGGCGTGATATCCAGCAAGAGATGAACCATGTGAAGGGCGTATTGGTTTTGCAGGGCGGTCTGCCCATCGCTGCCGGTGGTTACCAGCTGGGAGCGATTGGAGTGAGCGGTGCGCCGGGAGGCGACAAGGATGAAAAATGCGCAAGAAAAGCGATCGACAAGATTCAGGATCGTCTTGAATTCGCCGACTAGGCCGCTACTTCATAAACACAGCGGCCGCGATTGCAGCGATACCCAGCAGAAAGAATATCGTGGCTGAGGGTTTCCACATCGTATAGTTCAATGTCTGCGCATTTCTATCATGCAGCACAATCGCCAGGATGCCGGCGATGATAAAGATACCGCCCGCAACATAGGCGATGATCTGCAGGTATTCCACCTTGACCCGGGTCGAGCCTGCAACCCCGCCGCCGATGGTTTCAAATTTATTCGCCAGCAGTGGTTCGGTGAGCAGCAGCAGGACAAACAGGCTGCGTGCCTGGTTTTTGATATAGCGAACGGGTCCGAGATTCACTGGCATAGCCCTCATGTTGACTTTATCAATAGTAGTCAATCTCTGTTGTCGGCACTAGGTTCCAATTCTTCAATCACTTCTATTGCGAATGGCAACACATACTACTCATAGGGCATCTTCAGCGCTTGGTGATGTTATCCTTGAAAATCCAAGCTATCCAGGCAAATAACAAAGAGGTGTCTGTAATGTACAGTTTCAATACTACTGTTGAAGGCGATATGGAGGGTGCGGAAGCGCGGGTTGTGGCGGCCCTCAAGGAAGAGGGGTTCGGGGTTCTGACGGAGATCGACGTCCAGGCCACCATGAAGGCGAAACTGGATTTAGATAAACGCCCCTATAAGATCCTCGGCGCCTGTAATCCATCACTGGCGAATCAGGCCATCGACGCCGAGCCGGATATCGGTCTACTGCTGCCTTGTAATGTGGTTATTCGTCAGGAGGAGGATGGCACTGTTACCGTTGCCTTCATGGATCCGGTCGCTGTTTTGCAACTCGTGGAAGGTGAGAAGATCGCAGCCATGGCGAGGGATGTGAAAGGTCGCTTGGAACGGGTGCGTGACGCATTATGAACCAGCCTTGAGCTGGGTATGCCGGGCCGCTTTTCTTGCTGCACCCGGGCCGTAGCCAAACTGCTTTTTGAATGCCTTTGCAAATGCGGCTTCCGATTGGTAGCCGGAGAGTTCCGCGACTTGAGCCACAGACTGATCTCCGCTCTGGAATAGATTGTGTGCCCTGGACATACGCCAGCGGCTCAAGTAGTGCATGGGTGACAGGCCCACCAGCTGTGTGAACCGTCCGGAGAAGGCTGATCGCGACATGCCCGCAACCTGTGCCAAACGTTCGACACTCCAGGTGTGGGCCGGCGTTTCGTGAATCCTGCTCAATACCTTGCCTATCTTCTTGTCAGCCAGGGCGGCGAGGAATCCTACATCACTGTCACTTTTCAAGTGGTGCCGAATGGTATTGATAAACAGAACCTCGGATAGCTTATCGATCACGAGTCTACTACCCATCTGTGCGGCCTCTATCTCGTGTATCAACAAATGCCTTAAGGAGTGGGAAAAGGGGATACTGGTGATTCCATCATTACGGATGATCATCACTGCCGGCAGTGCCTCGATGAGTGGATTCCAGCTATCCCGATCGAAGTCGAAATAGCCACAGATCAAAGTGACACCTGGCCCCCCGGTTGAATCATCGGGTAGCTGATTGCGGGGGAAGTCGTCGGCGACGGGATATTGGCTGTTGCTGATCGTATGCCGGGCATCGTGGGGAAATACGATCAGGTCGTCACCGGCGAGGGGGATAGGTTCCTCACTGTCGGGCATGTGTAGCCAGCAGCCCCCGCTGGCCACCAGGTGGAAGGTGGCGCGGCGCTGTCCTGACGTGTCGACCGCCCACTCCCCACGAAAGCAGGCATGCAGAAAGACGCTTGCCTTGAGGTGCAGGGTCTGCAAAATCTCACTCAGAACATCCATGCCTGTAAATATAGCAAAATAGGACGAATGGACATAATAAACACATAAATAAGTATAGTTCGTCTTAATATTGGGCCTAATAATAGTCTCCATGTTAATTAAGAACGGAGAGAGAAAATGTCTGATGTAGCCATCTATACCCAGCCGTCATGCCCCTATTGCAGTCATGCCAAGGCGTTGCTGGAGTCACGCCAAATCGCCTATGAAGAGTTGGACGTGAGTGGAGATCCCCAGGTGCTCACTGAGATGATAGAGCGTACCGGCGGTCGCACCTTTCCACAGATTATGGTCGGTAACCAGGCGATCGGTGGTTTTGACGACCTGAGATCGCTGGATAGCAATGGAGAGTTGCTCCCGCTGTTACAGACCCAGAGGGGTAAAACTGATACCGGGGGAATATAGAACGGATGGATGGAGGTAAATGGCATGGCCGGGTAATCCGGCCATGGGGTTTTTGATCACTCGGTGATCTCTACGCCACGCCAGAATGCAACATAGTCCTTTATCTGTGCCGCGGCGGCTAATGGAGAAGGGTAGTACCAAGCAGCATCCGGGTTGGTCTTGCCGTCGACACAGATTGTGTAGTAGCTGGCCATACCTTTCCAGGCGCAAAGTGATGTGGTGTCACTGTTTTGGAAATAGTCGCGGTTTAAGGATGCAGGGGGAAAGTAGTGGTTGCCTTCAACAACCAGGGTCTCTTCGCTCTCAGCCACTATCCTGTCGTTCCAGATCGCTTTCATGGTTTCAGGTCAGTCCCATTATCTCTATCAGCTCACTGCTGGATACCACATGGCAGTAGATCATATTGATGATTTCCAGTTCCCGATAGTGCAGTTCATCAGTACCCGCGGCACAGCAATCTTCCACCACGATTACATTGAAACTCTCGTCGGCCAGGCTCCTCACTGTGGAAGAGACGCATTGGTCGGTAAATATACCGCACAGAATGATATTTTCGATCCCCATGTTGTGTAGTACCAATCTCAGATTGGTACCTGTAAGCGCGCTATCGGTAGTCTTGGTAATGACGATCTCACCCGCTGCGGGAGTCAAATCTGGAACGATCTGTGATTCATCACTATTCTTTGGTAGCAGCAGATAGTTCCACCCCGGCTTCTTCTGGCTGAGTGACCGATCCCGTCCATCTTCAAGCAGGCACGCAATACGGGCATGCAGGACGTCCATGCCTCTCTGGCGAAAACGGTTTTGCAGATCACGGGTAGTGGGAATGACGATATCATGCATGCGCTTTCTGAATGGAGCCCAGCGATCCCGTTCATGTGGATCATCCGCAGGTTGCAGGTAGATGTTCTGTATGTCTATGGTCAATAGTGCGGTGGATTGATAGGCAAGCGCCAGGTCCTGAGGTTCGGGTGCACCATCATAGTAGAAAGAACGATATGCCTGTTTCCAGTTCATCTCTCCTCCATTAAGCTATGCATGACAGCCTGTTCATGGTAATTGGAATAGTGGTTCTGTTTTTCGATTGTAACGGAATAGCGTATGCTTTGCCGGTAAAGTGAATAGGTATCAAACCAAGGCTTGATCGATAGTTTATTATTTGGGTGTAGGGTTACAAATTCATGGATGTCTTCATCAAGCATAAATCACATAGCTGGTGCGAGCTGACGCAGCTATATGAAAATATCATCCAGGTTTCCGTCTCGCTGCTGATAATCGTTGCTTTCCTGTCTGGTTGTAACAGTGATGGGGGTGATTCAGATGCTGTGATTCTTCCCGACGCGTCAACTGACTGGAACCGGGATATCTTGCTAACCAGCCTGCATATCGATCTTGCAACAATGACCGGTAGTGCCGATGTGGTCATGTCGGGTTCGCTCTCATCGACCGGTGCCTCCTTCGAAGTTGGCGATTTGGTGATAACGAATGTAACATCAAATGCAATTCAACTCGATTTCATGTCAGAACTCGGTCGTCTCGATGTAGGTGTTCCCGCATCTGCTGACGCGCAGACATTGACGATTGATTACAACTTCAGCTTGCACGATGACCTTAATGGCATCCTTGCCAATGGTGTAACCTTTTCCTGGCCATATTACTGCGGCAATATTTTTCCATGTAAATCAATACCTGCTGAGGGTAGCAGTTATGAACTTATACTTAGCGGGGTTCCTGATGACATGCTCAGCATATACCCTGAATCCATTCCAACTGATGCACCTGCATATATGATGGCCTGGGCTGTCGGCGATTACACCTATAGTATGCTCGGTGTGACATCCAATGGTACTGAGGTAGGTGTCTATTACCTGCCAGGTCAGGAGGAGAACGCGTTCGCCGGTACACAATACCTGCGGGATGTCTTCGATTGGTATGAACAGACATATGGCGAGTATGCGTTTGGTAACAAGGTGGCCAGCGTGTCAGTGGATTGGTTTGCAGGTGGATTCGGCGGTATGGAGCACCACCCTTTCTGGCACATAGAGGATGACGCCTTATCTGATCCTGTAGTACATGCCCATGAGGCGGTTCATGGTTGGTTTGGCAACGGTGTGCGTATCGCCTGCTGGGAGGATTTCGTCCTATCTGAGGGGATTGCCTCTTATCTGGCCGCGCGGGCGATGAGTGAGGTTGCGGGAGCGGATTTCGGTACCCAGGTCTGGTCATCATATGAAGATAGACTGAGCCATTTGCAAAACGGTAATGAGAACAAGGTCGCCTGGCCAGAGGGGTGTAATGAAGTTGACATATTGGAGGATGGGCTTTTTGGCACTGCGCCCTACATGAAGGGGGCATTCTTCTTCAAGCACCTGGAGTATGTACTGGGTGTGGAATCTTTAGACCAGATGCTTGCTGACTTTTATGCAGTAAACAGAGGAACAGCAGTCACAATGCAGGATCTTCTGGATTTGATTGCCGGGAGTAGTGATTATGATCCTGGTGCATGTGCGGAGGCATGGCTAGGTAGCGAAACGATCCCTGACGGCGCGAACTGTGCCTATCAATGAAAGCGCTTGGTATGTTTCTGTAAAAATCCCCCAAACAGTGGGTTGGATTCAGCTATTCAAGGTTTCAAATTCGACACTGTCCCTACCAGTATCCTTTACAGTGTAGAGCAGGTGGTCAGCGCTACGTATCAGGTCATCACGATTACTCTCCATCTCGGGATAGATATTTGATAAGCCCACGGAAACAGTGACGCTCGGCCCGCTGGGGGCATCGGGATTCGGGATCTCGAGTTTACGGATGCTATCCATTAATTTGAGAATGAGCACCAGGGAGTCGTCCAAGTTGCTATTGCTGTACACAAGCATGAACTCATCCCCGCCATAACGGGCGCAAATATCGTTCGGTCGTTTGGTGAATGAGCGGAGTACATCGCTGATGGCCTTGAGGCACTCATCACCGGCACTATGACCATGACTATCATTCAGGCACTTGAAATGGTCGATATCGATTATGGCCAGGCTGATGGGTGCCTGCTCCCGGGTACAACGATTCCACTCATTGGCGAACCACTCATCGAAATATCTTCGGTTTGCCAGACCGGTCAGGCTGTCGAGGCGTGAGAGTCGCACTATCTGCTCTTCAGCCAGTTTTCTTTCTGTGATAATGCTGTGTGATATGACAATATATCTTTCGCTGTTGAGATCGAAGGGAATCACCCGCATCTGAAACCAACGCTCCTCCTGAGGGCTGTGACAAGGATATTCGTAATAAAACCGATCCCTTGTATTATCGATCACACTTAGGATGCCTTCCTCCGCTTCACCTCCCAGGCTATCCCCTCTATCAGCAGCGAGGCTGCAGGCCTCCAGGTAATTCGTGCCGATCCAGTTTTTCGATGCCGGGAAGCTGTTCTCTATACCAAAAAAGACCCAGCTCTGATTGACATAGAGAATCTTGCCCTCGAGGTCTATGACAGCGATGTGGTCAGTAAGCGTATCGAGAATGGATGTGAGAAAATCGGTGGAGATGGACATGGAGATCGCTACCTGAGTTGTTGTATTTGTTTGCTCTCGAAAAAGCTGCACTGAAGCAGTGAATTGTTGCCGGTGTATATCGGAATATAATTCCCCAAACAAACCAGTTTCAGTACAAATGAAATAGTATTCTTGTCTGAGCAATCTAGTGATTTACCCATTTTTTTATGTGGCAGTACTGAGTATGAATATAGACAATATAGTCAATCTAATCTGCTAGATTATCTAATTATGGCAAATGCGATGAGAGCCGTTGTAAACACCGTGTATGAGCTTGATGCAGAGAATCGAATCTATCGCATAGCAGGGGAGTGGGATGATTTTCTGGGTGATAACACCTCCAATGACCAGCCTTGAGTCCCATATCCATGATGATACGACACGCATGCTAATCAACTCTGTGATAGCGGGTGTTAGGCAAACAAAAGTCAGGAAATCAATCAATTACCAATGCGACTCTCCCGAACTATAGCGCTTCATGGTGATCTTGATCGAACCCTTGATGCATGATGGTGTTCGCTTATCTCACTCCTTTCTGAGATCGGAGCCGCTAGACCCGCCGATATATATTCAGCCCGCATCAAGGTGCGCAACAGAGGGCAACGCCCGCTGCAGTATCTGTAATCAAATCGAGGTGGATCGAAGTGGCCTGAGTCTGAAGGCACCTAATTTGCTCAGAGTATTGAGGTTTTATTGCCAATAATCAAAATCATTACTATTGTGGTTGGTATACTTCGGTTGGGAATTTGATGTTGGGTGAGTCCTGGTATGAATGATGAAGTAGGGTCCGAGTTGGAACTTTCTGAAGATAATGATGATCAGGCTAAACCTACCCATATAGTGGGTATTGGCGCCTCCGCAGGAGGTCTGGAGGCCATCGAGGCCTTTTTCAAGACCATGCCACCCGACAGTGGCGTCGCTTTCGTGGTGATTCAGCATCTCTCCCCCGATCACAAAAGCCTGATGGCGGAACTGCTCTCGAAACGGACCCATATGCCGGTACACAGGGCGGAGGATGGCATGTGGGTGGAGATGAACTCAGTCTATCTGATACCCCCCAACAAGAATCTCAGGTTGTTTCACGGTCGTATCATCCTCTCCGAGCAGGATAGGGATTCCCGGGGTATCAATCTGCCCATCGATATCTTTTTCCGTTCCCTGGCTGAGGATCAGGGCGCCAAGGCGATAGCCATCGTACTCTCGGGTACGGGTAGTGACGGCACCAGCGGCATACGCGCCATCAAGGAAGAGCTTGGCATGGCCATGGTGCAGGTGGAGGAGACGGCAGCCTTTGACGGTATGCCGCGAAGCGCTATCGCGACCGGGTTGGTGGACTATATATTGCCACCGGAAGAGATGCCCGCCCAGCTGCTGAGTCTTCAGGCAACAAAGCACTCTCAATAAAGCACTATAGCGATGACTTTATTGCTGTTGCTGAGGTTTTTTTCTCACCTAACAGTTGGCCCGTTCTGAATATAGTGTTTGCGCGGATTCGTGGTAAGTCCCACATGATGGGAATAGAACCATTTTAGAGCAAAAGGTGATAACAGTGTGGTTAGGGTGATGACAATCACCATGCCGGCGTAAACTTCTACGTTGAATATTCCGGTAGATCTCCCCAGCTCCGCAAAGATCAAGCCAACCTCACCCCGTGGTACCATTGCAAGTCCAATTGCAATTTTTTGTTTGGTGCTGGCTTGGATCAGCAAGGCTCCGGTAAACTTGGCGGCAACGGAAACGAAGAAGAAGCTCAATGCGAAGGACCAGATAAAGGGAGAGGTCCAGTCGATCTCCCTGAGACTCAGTGACAGCCCCACCGTGACAAAAAAGATAGGACTGAAGATGTAGACGATTGGGTTCATTTGAACCTCAATGCGTCCGGCAAACTTTCTGTCGTTATGCAGTGCAACTCCGAAGGGAAGAAAAAATCTTCTCGACAGGGCCAGGCCGGCAGCGAAACCACCCAGCAGTTCCGGGGCTCCCACCACATGGGCCAACCAGGCGAAGAAGAGCACCAGGGAGATGATCATGATAGGTATCAAGCCTGGGGTTTCCGAGTAGTCATCAAAACGCCTGATCAATACCGAGATGAGCTTTGCAGCGATGGGGGCCAAAATGAAAAACAGCATAATAAAGGTCAATACCTTGCTGACATTAATAACACTAACACCACCACTGACGGAAAACTCGTAAAGAATTGCGAGTAGAATAACGCCCATTACATCATCGAGAACCGCAGCTCCAAGAACAATCTCACCCTCTTTTTCATGCTGTCGATTCAAATCACTTAGAACCCTGATTGTGATACCGATACTGGTTGCTGTGAGTGTTCCACCAATGAAAAGTGAAACCAGACCGCTCAAATCGAAAACCCAGTAGCTCAGTACAAAGCCGCTTACCAGGGGCATGAAAAAGCCACCCATGGCAACGATCAGGGATTGTCTGCCGGCATGGATGAGGCGTCGGATATCAGTCTCAATACCTACCTTGAACAGCAACAGGATAATGCCGATCTCAGCCAATAGCTGGATGGTTGTAGTCGGTTCGATCCAGCCCAACAGACTTGGGCCAAGGATCACGCCGGCGGTAAGTTCGCCAAGCACCGCGGGTGCCTGCAACCGCACCGCCAACTCAGCGAGGAGTCGTGAGACTATCAGAATAAGGAGAAGATGGACGAAAAATGTATGAGTATCCACAAGTGTCAGACCTACTTTCGTAGAGAAATCAGACACTTGATGTGACTAACATGTGAGTCGTCATGCCCTACATCGACTACTTAGAATAATAATATGACAAACTGGATGAAAAATATTTGACCCTGGACAGGATATATGACGATTTTTTAAAGTTACCAATATGGAGTAGAACAAAATTCCTGTTGGTTATGATACCAACCCGAAGCATCCCGGGTTATCAGTCGAGTCAATGCTAAACCATGAAATCATGTTACAAGGCAATTCTTTTTGATCTTTTCGGTACGCTGATCAGCGTTGCAAAAACCGCAGGGAGCGAGGGTCGCTACACGGCTGATATATTGGGATTGGATCGCAAACTCTGGAACAGGACATGCTTTGGTGAACATCACGATATTCTGAATGTAACCGACCATGCTGAGACAGTGAAACGCATGGCCCACAGTCTGGACCCCTCCATCCCGGTCAGCAGAATTCAAGAGGCAGCGGAGATACGCCAGCAGCGTTTTGATATGGCATTGACCCAAATAGAACCTGGGATTCTCGCGACCCTGGAGTCACTGAAACAAGATGGTTTGTCCCTGGGTCTTATATCCAACGCTTCAACCGGGGAAGTTCGGGCCTGGACCGAGTCACCCCTTGCTCCACTCTTTGATTCGGTTCACTTCAGTTGGGAGTGTGGAGTGAAAAAGCCGCATCCGGAAATATACCGGATGGCACTGTCAGAGATGGCAATGGAACCTGACCAAGCGCTGTTTGTCGGGGATGGCAGCAGTGACGAACATCTCGGGGCACATGGGTGCGGTATCGACAGCCTGTTGGTGACCTATTTTCTGAATAGGGATAATAGAGAAGATTTACATCACCGCGGTCGAGGATCAAAAGGGACGATTAAACATATCCATGAGTTAAAATCGCTCATATTACCTGAGTCTTAATGACTAGACCCGCCACTAACGAGGTGCTCCGCCCGTTGCGACTTCGAAGTCACCGGAGGGCTCCGCACTGGCAACGCTATAGACGGCGTTTGTCACCGCAGGCATTGAGTAATAATGAAAAGAATATGATTCCCAAGGATTTGCATGCAGTGTGCATGACGCCTCACAGATAATTCCAGTTGAATAAACGCGATTAATTATTTGCGTCTATGTGGCAAAATGCTTGAGCTGTTGAATATAGCTCAATTGTATTGTGTGAATTCGGCTGGATTGAGTTAACTGGCAAGTGATATTACATCTGATGCCAGCATTGAATATATGGTTACTTCAATAATTTATTGTGAGTTGAGGGCCCAATTATTACGCGTGATATTTGGCGATAAAATCGTGATATTCTCGTGATAGGCCAGTGAACTTTGCTATCCATATTTACAACTAACATATTGGGTGATTAGAGGGTGATACGATGAGATTAATTGTGTGGAGTGGCCTGCTGGGATTAATGGGATTGTTTTCAGGCTGCGCCAATTCGGTTACTGAACAGGCGGAATTGTCTGAAGAGAAACTGCAGGGATTGTCGGTTGCGACTTTTGCCGGCGGCTGCTTCTGGTGCGTCGAAGCCGGATTTGAAATGCTTCCCGGGGTCAAACAGGCTGTTTCCGGTTATAGTGGAGGCAGGGATAAAAACCCGACCTACCGAAAAGTCGCAAGAGGAGGAACCGGACATACGGAAGCTGTGCAGGTCTATTACGATCCAAATATCATCAGTTATTCGGGTTTGATTCAGGGCCTATGGCGGATGATGGATCCCACCGATTCACAGGGCCAGTTCTACGACCGTGGCAAGCAATACCGACCGGCCATCTTTTATCACAATGCCAAACAGAAAAAAATAGCGGAACGATCCCGCGATGAATTGACCGCCTCGGGACGCTATGAGAAACCGGTGACAATTGAGATTGTTCCATTCAAAAAATTCTACAAGGCTGAAGAGAGACACCAGAATTACTACAAGAAGAACCCGATACGATATAACTTCTATACATTCAACTCAGGTCGTTATCAGTTCGTGGACGAGAATTGGGGTGAAGAGCGTTATGTGGATTACACAGAATATCGTGACGAACCTGTAACGGAGACCGGAACAGCTGACAAGCCTGTTAACTATAGCAAACCGTCCGAGGAAGTTGTCAGGCATATGCCAACCCCGATGCAACACCAATGACTTAGGGCCTGTTAACAGGCCCTAGAAGAACGATACAGAACCGTCTTTCGAAAACGCCTGCTAGAAATAGAAGCGGTATGGGAACTACAAAAAAAAAATCGCATAATGCCGATTATGAAAATCGGCTGATATGCGATTATACCAAATGGGGTAATCTGTTTTGTATCTTCTTATATCTACCCTTTATCAATAAGAGACTTTTGTAGTCCTGAATGTCTCTTTTCTCTCTCCTATTGTATTAAGCGCTAGCCAGTCAGCTAAGTGTCATTGTTGTTAGGTTTCAATTATTAATTTCTTCTTTTTATTGCCCTGACATACCGCCCATGCCGGACATGCCGCCCATGCCGGACATACCGCCCATGCCGGACATACCGCCCATGCCGGACATACCGCCCATGCCGGACATACCGCCCATGCCGGACATGCCGCCCATGCCGGACATACCACTCATGCCGGACATACCACCCATGCCGGACATACCACCCATGCCGGACATCCCGCTCATACCAGCTGGATATAGATGAACACCTTGAGGTGTCACCTTATAGGTGCCATACATCCCCGACATGCCGCTCATGCCGGACATACCGCCCATACCGGACATGCCGCCCATGCCGGACATACCGCCCATGCCGGACATACCGCCCATGCCGGACATGCCGCCCATACCGGACATACCGCCCATACCGGACATACCGCCCATACCCGACATGCCACTCATGCCATCCATACCGGACATACCGCTCATGCCAGATTGCTTATCCGCAAACGCGATTGATGCACTTGAGAGGGTCAATGCGAGAGTGATGACTGAGGCTAGTTTCTTCATGATTCGATCTCCAAAATAGTATTTATAATTGTGTAATTCAGATATGTTTATGCCTTATCGGCATAAGCAGTTCGCAATAACCACACCAAGAAGCGATTCTGCTATCGAATCTGTAAGCGCTAAGAGTGCTATACTATTGAATTATCTAGAATAATTTGCTGAGTTGATATGAGGGGATAGATAATTGAAGAGAATAATTATTAACCAAAAATATTGAAATACTTGCCAATTTGGCAGTAAAAATCCCGGATACTGACAATCTGTCATGCCCGTCCGCCAGCTGTTCATTTTATTCTGACGTCACTCCCCTTACTGCTATCCTAGCCATGCTATGCAGGTGCGGCCACAGTGTGGACTCGGTCAGTACCGCTGACATAACACTCACCTCGAGCGATAGCAGTAGTTGAAATTTGTCAAATAAGAAGGTAGCAATAGCAACCCGGCGATTCACGCGAAAGTATAAAGACCTGGTCGTTCATCTGTCATTGCAGCCTCATGCTTACGCTGAACTGACGAGAGATAATATGCTTAGGTTGGAATCTGCTTTTCATAGCTCTTTTCCCGATTGAATGATCAAAACAGGTAACCGATTCTCAGCGCGGCGCCAAGTCCGGTATTTACACCAGGCGCAATTGGCTGCAGGTTGATATTATGCTGACCAGCACCGATGAGTATGCCAGTGTTTGCCCTGATTTTAGATAAAGGATTAATTTATGAAGTGCATATCACATATCATTCTTGGATTAATAATTTACCTGCTACAGGTCCAGTTTGCTTTTGCCGATGAGAAGGGACTTTTATGGCAAATCAAAGGGAGCAATGTGGATTCCTGCTTGTTTGGCACCATCCACAGTGAGGATCCCCGCGTTACACAACTGCCTGAAGCTGTTGAAACCTATTTTAATAACGCGGATATCCTGATGCTGGAGATGTCTCTCGATCTAATGACTTCCGCTAGAGTGGCAGGTCTGATGCTACAAGATGCGGATGGCTCCCTCAGTAAACAGGTGGGCAAGTCTTTGGCACAGGAGGCTACAGTGGCAATGCAATCGCTGGGTGTTCCACCGCAGGTAACTGAATTTTTACAGCCTTGGGCAGTTGTCATGACCTTGAGTGCGCCGCCTCAGGTGAGTGGGCAGTTTCTTGACAAGAAGCTCTACAGCAAGGCTATTGCAGCCGGTAAACAATTTCAGCCATTGGAGAGTCCTGAGGAGCAAATATCGGTTTTCACCTCAATGACAATTAAGGAACAGAAATCGCTGTTGCACAATGTGTTGGATGAGTATCAAAGTTACCCGGGAATGTATAAACAGTTGACCAAGGCATATTTGGCAAGAGATCTTGATAAGCTGGTGGAGATCAGTTTCGCCAACCCTATGAGTGACGATCCTGCTTTACAGGACAAGGTCATGGAGCAGCTGCTGACCCGGAGAAACCATCGCATGGTTGAACGGATGGAAGCGTATTTTAACCAGGGTAAAGTTTTTATTGCTGTTGGAGCGCTACATCTCGTTGGCGAGGAAGGATTGATTTCACTGTTACGCCAGCGAGGCTATACAGTGAGTCGAATCTACTGATAGAGAGCCAGGTAAACATAATTTATCGGGCTTGACCTCAACAGCTAGATCGAACCCTCTAACCGATCGGTGTAATCCTAGTAAAGGTAATTTTACCCTGAAATAATTCATTTACTATGTATATAGTGAGTGCATGGGTGTTGTGCGGACTGAAACAGGATTGTCATGTGCATAGGTTAAATTGAGATAAGCACAGAGGAGATTACAATATGGCCTCAATATATAGAGTAACTTACTCCTCCCTTGTATTGGCAGTTATGACCGTTATATCGAGCGAGACAGTCCTTGCAGCCTGTAACTCAACCGTGAACGGGCGTCCAATGAGCCAACAGGAGTGTGCCCTGAGCATGCAGGTTTATGGGCAGGTCATACCAGGTGACTATCTGATGGACCAATATGGTAACTGGGTCAATGCCAATAATCCCATGCATCGGGGGAATACCTACAGGGACGCACAGAGCTCACGGGGAGGTTCCTGGGGCGGTCGTTCCTACGTCAGTCCCAACACTGTGTATGACGCAAGCGGTGGTTGTGAGGGTGGAGACTGCGTCAACATTATCGATTAAAGAGCCTTTTCCTCATCTTCAGGGCGGTAGAACTCAGGCCACTCGCGCGCAACGACCGGACCATCGGTGGCCAGGGCGAAGCAGGTGTCCAGAATAACCGGCTTTTCCTGCTTGTCACTATGTGGTTTCCCTGGATTATGCAGGCTGTTCAATGTCTGAAATGCAGTGGTTGCCATCTGCGCCAGCATTTCCGTGATGTGGGTGCAGCCTTTGTTGCCCCCAAGAATCGATCTGATGCGCCTGTTCCAGCCGGGTCCAATCCGCTCTCCTACGAGGCTGGGGAAAGAACGGGTTCCACCCTGACAGTGATCATAGGGTGCCCAATCGGTGACGGCTTCCGCAGCGACGATATGGAAATCCATATCCAGGGTCAGCCGAATCCACATCTCGTGCAGGGATTCGCCTGCCCGAATCTGGCCGCCACGATCGGTATTCGGGATGTGAAACGGCTTGGTGTCGACCAGGTGGCCTTCGATATCCAAGAGACCGTCGTCCCTGAGATAGCCTTGAAGCGCCAGTTTACGGGTATGCAGCGGTTTACGTGTGACAGCGAGGGATAATGGCATAAGGGAACAGATCCAGCAAAAGGCAATGATTATACGAGATCGATAAAGCGCGATAAACCATAATTGAATTGCAGGTTAGGATGAGGATCGCCCGCTAAAGCCTTTGCTTACGCGCACTCAACCGGTTACTTTGTGGTTTATCCTTAACCAGAGAGCCTCGCCCATTTATGTTGCTCAATTACATACAGCCCGTTTTCCGTCCGCCCAGTGAGGCGCAGTCACTGATCCTGCAGGTCAGCAACGGATGTTCCTGGAATAAATGCACCTTCTGTGAAATGTATACTGAGCCACAGAAGAGATTCAAACCCAAACCTATCGCAGAGACCCGCAAGGAGTTGCAGCAGTTCCTCAGCCTGGGTATCCCTGTGCGACGTGTGTTTCTCGCCGACGGGGATGCGATGACACTCTCATATCGTCGCTTACATGAGATCATGCAGGCCATAAATGAATACCTCCCGGATATTCAACGGGTATCCGCTTACTGTCTGCCGCGCAACATCAAAAACAAGTCTGTCGAGGAGTTGCAGAGATTGCGTCAGATGGGTTTGGAGCTGGTATATATCGGTTGCGAAACCGGCGATGACCTGGTGTTGGAGCGGGTCGACAAGGGTGAGACCTGGCAAACCTCACTGGATGCCCTGCAGAAACTTCAGCAGGCAGGTATCAGGCGGTCGGTGATGATCCTGAACGGTCTTGGCGGGGTGCGCCACAGCGAACAGCATGCGCTCAATTCCGCTTCCCTGATGAACGAATCGCAACCTGAATATCTCGCTACACTGGTTGTCAGCTTCCCAAAGGGGCAGCAACGCTTGCAGCAGGGTTATGCAGGGGAGTTTCAGATGTTGAATCTGCGTCAATTACTTGAAGAGATGGAGGTGATGTTATCCGCGCTTAATCTCGAAAAGACTATATTCCGCAGCGATCATGCATCCAATTATCTGATCCTCAAAGGCGTACTCAACAAGGATAAGGAACGGCTTTTGAACCAGGTCCGGACTGCACTCTCACACCCCGAGTCGACGAGTTTTCGTGCTGAATGGCAAAGAGGTTTGTAGTAAGCATCTATACTTAATAGTGACTATAAAGGAGAGCGGGAATTAGGGAGGTGCGATGATGAAGGGTAAATTATTCTATTTCTTAATATTTGCGCCGTTTTTAATCAGTTGCTCAGGCTATGTGTTCCATACCCTGCCAGACCTTGACGGCCCTTCGGGCAGAGCCATGGGTATCAATAATCGAGGTGACATTGTCGGTTATTGTGAAACCGAGGCTGGAGATTTTCATGCCGTATTGTGGGAGGGTGGCGCTGCTACCGACCTGGGAACCCTGGGCGGGGATAACAGCTATGCGTTTGCTATAAATGATGACGGTGTGGTCGTGGGTTACAGTCACACTGCCGATGGTAAAGTGCATGCCTTCATGTGGCGGGATGGCATCATGACCGATATCCATGATACTGAATTGCCACCCATTAATGAAAGTTATGCTCGCGCAATCAATACTGGTGAGTCAATTGCAGGAACAGTTGGATATGGGGGTGTAATGTGGCGAACGCCGGACGATTACGTCTGGCTCTTGGATGGGAGCGGCCTCAGCGGGCCATCGGATGCCCATGATATCAATGACTCCAATCAGGTGGTCGGTTGGCACCACTCAAGTGATGAGGCCTTTATTTGGGAGGATGGATTGATGGAGATACTTCCCCATCTTGGTATCAATCGTTCCAGGGCGTATGGGATCAATAACGCAGGTCAGGTGGTCGGCAATGTGTTCGATCCCGATAGCCATGAGGAACAGGCCGCCATTTGGGAGGGCGGTGCCCCACCTGTATTACTGGGCTCTTTAGGCGGTTCGTATAGCAGGGCAAACGATATCAACAACTCAGGAACAATCGTCGGAGCGGCGAAAAAGGCCGATGACGCCACGGTCCCGTTCTACTACAAGCTTTCGGATGGGGTTATGACAGAGTTGATGAATATTGGAATCGGTTCTGCCAGAGCTGTAAATAACAACGGTGTCATCGTAGGGTATGCTGTCAATTCCGCCGGGGATGATAAACCGGTAAAATGGGTCTGGTCGCGTGTAAGGTGGCCCTGGGAGTAGTTGCTTGAAGAAATATGAAGGTGATTGAGTATTGCCCTAAGTGTGGAAACGACGGACTGGCGTGGAGAGAAGGCAAGCAATGGGTCTGCCATCATTGCGGCTTTACTTATTATCATAATACAGCAGCAGCCGTTGGCGCGGTGCTGCTGTATCGTGATGAGGTTTTGATGACAGTAAGAAAGCATAGCCCAGGGCAGGGCGCACTGGACCTGCCAGGCGGTTTTGCCGATCACTATGAATCTCTGGAACAGGTGCTGACAAGGGAAGTAAATGAAGAGCTGATTGTTGTTGTTGATGTGAGTGACTGGCGTTACCTGTTCTCATTTGCCAATCGTTATCCATATGCCGGGATTTCTTATTACACTTGATAGCATAGGTTTTTAATCAGTGCGCGATGCGGTACGAAAACTACAGAAAACAAAAGGATAATCCGGTTAACGAATGTAATCTGTTCCATTGTCCTGATTTTTTGATTGTCTGTTTAATAATTACAGGGCGCGGATACCCAAATATAACCACCTGTCTATGACAACTGAACAGGATGCTCGGTCCATCTGGTCGATCCTATTTAAATCATGCACTATTTCTGAGAGAGCATGACTTGATGATAGACACTAATATACTAGGAATATGGTCTATGTTTGATTGTACTTTGAGAGATGTCATGAAGAATCTTATTTTCAAATCATTGGTGTCTCTACTAACCTTTCTTGTGATGCCATCAGAGAGTTTTGCGAATTCATGGACATGTCACTATGCGGAACTAACAAGGAATGTGGTTATCTTCTATCCAAATGAACCAAACACATTACCCTGCAAAGTCTACTATACAAAGCCCAAGGAAAATATTATGCCGCGTACATTATGGAAAGCTGAACATGAAGATACTTATTGTGAACGAAAAGCTGTCGAGTTCATTAACAACCTGGAATCAAAGGGCTGGCAGTGTGCCAGTGACAATGATCGTTAATCCAAGTCGCTCCATTCTTCACAAAATATCG
The DNA here is from genome assembly GCF_963455295.1 of Candidatus Thiodiazotropha sp. CDECU1. Lineage (NCBI taxonomy): Bacteria > Pseudomonadati > Pseudomonadota > Gammaproteobacteria > Chromatiales > Sedimenticolaceae > Candidatus Thiodiazotropha > Candidatus Thiodiazotropha sp. CDECU1. Next base: position 3,628,333 of record NZ_OY734020.1, on the reverse strand, counting down.
ATACCCTGCATTATAATCTGAGAATGCGATACCTGAGAGTCTGTGGGTGTTAATGGATAAATATTTTCAGGGCAATGTGATGAATAAGAAAATCACGCTATAGCGCATTTAAATTAATTTGCTTTTAAGCTGTCTAAGCCATGACTCGACTTACATAAAGCTGTAGAGGACTGGCTTTTGTTATTTATGAGCACTTTCCAAATTTATTGAATCCGTCTTCCCCTCTAACTCGTAAATTCATGTGATGGGAGTTTCCAGAGCTGTTGTAACAGAAACTTCTTTTTTTTCTATATCTCACAACATACTTATTGTGGAGGAGGGTAATAGAATGAAATTCAGATCACTTACCGGGATCAAAATGGCATTGGCAACAGCAGCCATGGTTGCTGTACCAATGTGGGTTCATGCTGAAACATTCACTGGCACGGTCAATGGTCATGACTGCGCACACAATGGCGTCACCTGTCCAGTTGAAAAACTTGATCCGCATATTGCACTCGAGTCCGATTTTGTCTTGATGGTGGGCGAGGGTGATTATCTCTTCATGCCGAACCTGTCCAGAGATATCAAAGTCAGATACGTACTGGATAACGTGCAGGTGAAGGGTGAAAAACATCCTCGGTTCAATGCGATTCAGGTCGATGAGTTTCGCGTCAAGAAGGGTGGCAAATTCGTCACGGTCTGGTCCCGGAAACAGGCAGCATTTGAATATGAAGCCCTGTATAGAGATGGGTTGGCCTTTCCCGGACAGAAAGCCTACTAAGCCCGGGCAAAAACGAGAAACCGAAGTGTAATTCAAGCTGGGTTCGGAAACTGGCTGAACCCAGCTTAATCTGTCACTAGATGATTCGCATGAAAGCCGCCACGCTGGTAATACTCTATATCCTGTTTGCACCAACGCTCGCATGGTCTACTGGATTGGGTATACGTGCCTACACAGTACCAAAACCGGCAGCAGATTTTTTCCTGCCCGATATGATGGGAGAGATACACCAAAGGTTTGATTACCGGGAGCGGGCGTACATAGTCAGTTTTTGGGCGACCTGGTGTTCACCCTGCATCAAAGAGCTGCCGGATCTGCAACGTGCAGCTGAGATACTCGGTGCTGATAATATAGCTGTTGTTACGGTCAACAGCGGTGAAAGCCGGGAGCTTGTGCAACAGTTTATAAAAGAGCGGTCCCTTATCCTGCCGGTGCTTTTGGACCGGGACTCCCATATGCTGAGACAATGGCAGGTGCTGGCACTGCCTACTTCATATATCGTCAATGCCCGGGGATTGGTTGTAGCGCGTGTGGTCGGTGGTATTGATTGGGATGAGTTATCGATACTGGCGCAGGTGCGTTCATTGATTTCAGCAAATCAAAACGATGTTGTACCTGACGACTAGGTCCCAAACCATCAATCCCGGCCAGTCGCCAGCTTTGCAACAATCCCATGCATTGCTACTTCAGCATTCTCAAAAGCGTCCGAGAGTTCATCGATCGTCGCATAGCCCTGTTTGGCGTTTTCCAGGCCTTTGGCGATCTCCGCCATCAATTCAGCAATCACATTCAGTGCATCGTCACCGCCCGTGGTAAATGCCTGTGTGACAGAATCTGTTATTTGATCGTTGACAGCAGTTGGAAATGCCATTTCAGTAACCTCGGTTGTCAATGTTTGGATCTCTAATTATTTAGACTAATTTTGAGATGGCTATAACTTATATCTTAGTTTAAAGCTTGAAAAAAAGGAAAAATCGGGCGATGTGCTCGCTGCTGCAACATCGCCCGCCTGCAGTGGCAGGAAGTGAGGAGAAGTGTTGAAAACCCTGTTATGTATGCCGCAGCGTCTGCCTCGCCAAACGTCCCATCTGTAAGGTTAAATTCTCTTTCCATTGGTCCAACGTCCTTGTAATCAACTGGGTGCGTCCACAAACCGGACACTCAAACAGCGACTGTTCCGTTCGTCCTTCCTTCTGGGATTCAACTTCGGCCATCAACGAAGAACAGTGTGAACAATGCATTTTACTCTCCGAGTAACTTTAAAAAACTCCTTACCATTAAGCCACCTCCCTTATGGCGGCATTTTCTATCGGCTATTGCCGATCAATCCCATTTGAGCGCGCCACCCGTTTGATACTCGGTGACCCGTGTTTCAAAGAAGTTCTTCTCTTTGCGCAGATTTGCCTGCTCATCCAGCCAGGGCAGGGTTGCCTCGGCACCGGGGAAAGGCTCATCCATACCCAGCTGCCGTGCACGGCGGTTGGCGGTAAAACGGAACTGACCGATGTGATCCTCTTTGGAGTAACCCAGGATTGGGTCGCGCATGATGTAGCTCGCATAGCCGATTTCGGCGGCTTCGGCCTCATCCCACATGTCGCGCATTGCCTGTTTATCCAGGGTGATGTTCTCTTCCTGGATGATCTGCTTGACCACGCGGATGCCGAATGAGGCATGCAGCACTTCGTCACGCATGATGTACTGCAGCTGTTCCGCTGTGCCTTTCATCAGGCCGCGACGCTGCAGGGCGAAGATGGGGCTGAAGCCGTTGTAGAACCAGCAGCCTTCGAAGATGGCGCCGAAGAAGATGTAGGCCATGACGAAGTTGTGCAGCTCGTCCGGGTCGCGCAGGTTGATATCGGCGCGCAGGATGGAGGAGAGGCGGCGGTTGGTGATCTGGATCTTCTTGTTGATCTCCGGCACCACCCGATAACGGTTATAGATCTCCCCCTGGTCGAGGCCGATGGTCTCGATGCAGTGCTGGTAGGTCCAGGTGTGCAGGGACTCTTCGTAGACCTGGCGCGCCTGGTAGATCTGCAGCTCGGGGGCGGACATCTTCTCCATCACCGCCAGGCCGATATTGCGCATCGCCAGGATGTCGGAGGTGGTCAGGTAGGAGAGCACGTTCTCGTAGACGTGGCGCTCCTCCAGGGTCAGCTTGTACTGATAGTCGTGGACATCCTGGGCCATGTTGATGTCCAGTGGGGTCCAGTGATTCTTGTTGGCGTTGAGGAAGTACTCCCAGGCCCAGGGATATTTGAAGGGGGCCAGCTGATTGATGTCGGTCATGCCGTTGATGACCCGCTTGTCATCCGGGTTGACCGGCTCCATGGAGGCCATGGCTTCGCTCTGCTGTTCCACCTCCAGGGCGCGGGCTGCCTCTTCCACCACGTGGGGATGGGCCGGCGTTGTCTCGGTTGACGCGGGTGCCGGGGTGACTTCCTGGAGTACCGGTTTAGCGAGTGGATCGTCCCAGTTCAGCATCTTCTATTCCTCTCTGTCTTTATCGCTTGAGTGGTGGCTTCTCATTGCATTGCTTATTGGCAGGCTTCGCAATCCGGATCGAGGATCGAGCAGGCCTGGGGCGCTTCGCTGCCACCGGCGCCGATCATGTCGACACCGTTACCGCTGCCTCCCTGCTGGACCGAGGTCTTCTCCGCGCCGGTGGCGCCGATGGAGCGCAGGTAGTAGGTGGTCTTGAGACCACGCACCCATGCCAGCTTGTAGAGGTTGTCCAGTTTCTTGCCGGAGGGTTCGGCCATGTAGAGATTGAGGGACTGACCCTGGTCGATCCATTTCTGACGCCGGGAGCCGGCCTCCACCAGCCAACGGGCATCGATCTCGAAGGCGGTGGCATAGATTGCCTTGATCTCGTCCGGGATGCGATCGATGGGTTGCAGGGAGCCGTCGTAGTATTTGAGGTCGTTGATCATCACCTCGTCCCACAGCCCCAGCTTCTTCAGGTCGTGGACCATGTAGGGGTTGACCACGGTGAACTCACCGGAGAGGTTCGATTTGACGAACAGGTTCTGGTAGGTGGGTTCGATGGACTGGCTGACACCGCAGATGTTGGAGATGGTCGCGGTGGGGGCGATCGCCATGGTGTTTGAATTGCGCATGCCCTGGATGCCGATCTTCTTGCGCAGGGCGTCCCAGTCCAGGGTCTGGCTCTCGTCCACCTGCAGATAGTCCCCCCGCTCGGCCTTCAGCAGCTTGAGGGAGTCGATGGGCAGGATGCCCTGGCTCCACAGGGAACCCTCGTAGCTGGAGTAGCGTCCGCGCTCCGCCGCCAAGTCGGAAGAGGCCTGGATGGCGAAGTAGCTGACTGCCTCCATGGAATGGTCGGCGAAGGCCAGGGCCTCTTCGGAGGTGTAGGCCAGGCGTTGTTTATACAGGGCGTCCTGGAAACCCATGATGCCGAGGCCCACCGGGCGGTGGCGCAGGTTGGAGTTGCGCGCCTGGGGGACGCTGTAGTAGTTGTAGTCGATGACATTGTCGAGCATGCGCATGGCGGTGCTCACGGTCTTTTCCAACTTCTCCAGGTCGAGGCCGTTCTCGTTGACGTGGGCGGTCAGGTTGACCGAGCCCAGGTTACACACCGCGATCTCATGATCGTTGGTATGCAGGGTGATCTCGGTACAGAGGTTGGAACTGTGCACCATTCCCATGTGCTGGTTGCTGTAGCGCAGGTTGCAGGGATCCTTGAAGGTGATCCAGGGATGGCCGGTCTCGAACAGCAGGCCGAGCATCTTGCGCCACAGATCCACCGCCTTGATGCTCTTGCTCACATCCAGCACGCCCTTGGCCGCCTTCTCCTCATAGGCCAGGTAGGCCGCTTCGAAGGCCTTGCCGGTGAGGTCGTGCAGGTCAGGGGTGTCATTGGGCGAAAACAGGGTCCACATACCATCTTCCGCGACCCGTTTCATGAACAGGTCGGGTATCCAGTTGGCGGTATTCATGTCGTGGGTGCGGCGGCGTTCGTCACCGGTGTTCTTGCGCAGTTCCAGGAACTCCTCGATGTCGATGTGCCAGGTCTCCAGGTAGGCGCAGACCGCGCCCTTGCGCTTGCCCCCCTGGTTGACCGCCACCGCGGTGTCGTTGGCCACTTTGAGGAAGGGGACCACACCCTGGGATTTGCCATTGGTGCCTTTGATGTGGGCGCCGAGGCCGCGTACCCGGGTCCAGTCGTTGCCCAGGCCGCCGGCGAACTTGGAGAGCAGGGCGTTGTCCTTGATGCTGCTGTAGATGCCGTCCAGGTCGTCGGGCACCGTGGTCAGGTAACAGCTGGAGAGCTGGGGGCGCAGGGTGCCGGAGTTGAACAGGGTCGGGGTGGAGCTCATGAAGTCGAAGGAGGAGAGCAGATTGTAGAACTCGATGGCTCGCGCCTCCCGGTTGATCTCGTTGATGGCCAGACCCATGGCGACCCGCATGAAGAAGGCCTGGGGCAGCTCGAAGCGGATACCATCCTCGCTGTGGATGAAGTAGCGGTCGTAGAGGGTCTGCAGGCCCAGGTAGGTGAACTGCAGGTCCCGCTCAGGTTTCATCGCGGCGATCAGATGGTCCAGGTCGTACTGACCGATGCGGCTATCCAACAGATCCAGCTCCTCGGCCTGCTGGATGTAACGTTTGAAATAGCTGCAGTAGCTTTCGGCCATTTCCGCCTGGGTGTTGACCGGGGTATCCAGACCGAGAAAGCCGAGGGCCTCCCGACGCAGGATGTCGAGCAGCAGGCGTGCGGCGACCTGGGAGTAGTTGGGTTCCTGATCGATCAGGGTGCGGGCGCTCATTACCAGGGTCTGGGAGACATCGTTCTCTTTCACCCCGTCGAACAGGTTGCGGCAGGCATCCTGCAGGATGAGGCCGGCATCCACCTCCTCCAGATCGTTACAGGCCTCGTTGACCAGGGCTTGCAGACGCTCCACGTCGAGGGGACGGGTGGTGCCGTCTTCCAGGGTGACATTGACAATATGCTCCTGGGGAATACCCTCGACCTCGGCGCGCTTGGCCTCCTCTTCGATGCGCTTTTGTGATTGGCGCTCACGATACAGGACATAGGCGCGGGCAGCCTTGTGTTCACCGGAGCGCATCAGGGACAGCTCCACCTGATCCTGGATATCCTCGATATGCACCGTGGCGTTGTCGGACAGGCGACGGGTGAGTGCACTGAGCACCTGATCGGTGAGTGCCTGGACGGTATCGTGAATGCGGCTGGAGGCGGCGGCGCTGCCGCCCTCGACAGCGAGGAAGGCCTTGGTCATGGCGACGCTGATCTTACCGGGGTCGAAATGGGTGACCTTGCCGTTACGGCGAATGACCTGGATGCCACTGCTGTTGCTGGATCGAGCCTGTGTTTGAGGCTCTTGCATCAAGGGTGGCTGGGTAACTGAAATGGAAGCGTCGCTATTGGCTGCTTGTGTGGCCATCTCTTCTCCTGAATATGTTCGCATCGTAGCCATTATTGCGCCGGGTCTATGAACTGACTGTCCTGGCTGTCGATTGTCTGTTGGTGGTTACATTGTTGTCTTTATTCGGCTGACAGGGTGGCCGGTGTGTGCGGATCGCTGCATCCCCTGTCTGCGTCAAGCCTGTTGCCATGGGAACGGCTGTTCCGGAGGCTGGTCTTTATCTCATCCCGGCCGGTTATCTCCGGCCTTGTTATCTGATTGTTGAAGTGGGAAACAGGATTCGGACTTCAAAACCAGTAAACACAATATATATCCTATTTGCTCGATGTCAACCACAATATATTGTGTATGAAGTTGTGGAAAAGCAGCTCCAGTCTGTGCGTGAATTGTGGATAAGCTATGGATTGTTATCTCCTTTTTCCGTTAAATCATTAGCTTACATTGCCAGGTGAAAGTCACCCCGGGGGATCGCTTGGACAGGGAGGGTTGAGGATTTTAGATTGGGGTAGACATGCTGCCTGATAATCAGGAATTTTGTTCCTGTGATATTGTTTGATTCCAGGCTCTCCAGATACAAATCCACATCATCTACCGAGTGGTGCCGTGGATATCTGCCAAGGTAGTCATTTACAACCGGGACTTTTCCCACGGCCGGTGAATTTGATGCAGTGGCCGATGCGCCCGGGGGTGGGAAAAGGGTTGGCAACCACATCCAGAATGCGTATTGTTAAGAGCCTGGAAAACAACAATATTTAACTAGGGCCTGTTAACACTAATCCAATGCACTCTGCTGGGGCTGTTTTTGCACCCAGCAAGGCAGAATGAGCGTGGTGTAGCCCGGCTACATGAGCGAATGATAACGCCGCTGGGCGCAAAAACAGCCCCAGCCCTTCGGGTTGCGCCTGAAAGAGCGCCACTCAGCGTTGCTCGTCGTTCATTTGGAGTGACCAAACTTCTCTCCTCGCGCCTTGATTGGCGCTCTTTCAGGCACAACAGAGTGCATTGGATTAGTGTTAACAGGCCCTAAGCTCAGAACAAGTCCTGGATGTATATCTTGCGTTTAAGGGCTTGCGTCCCTGGATTGTCAATCTGGACGATAGGGTGGCAATCATCAGCGAATGATAGCTTGATGTGGTTCAGGGCTTGGATAACTAAAATACAGTTGAACTGACGAGGAGTTTTTAAATGCTGGTAAGCGAAATCATGACAAGAACACCTAAAACGGTGACGCCGGATACCAAGCTTCTGGAGGTGGTTTCTCTAATGTGCCTGTTTCGTTACAGCGGTCTTCCGGTGGTGGAGGATGATAAATTAATTGGCATAATTGCAGAGAAGGATGTATTGCATCGGATGTTTCCCACCCTGGAGGAGATCATGGATGGAATATCCTCACCAGACTACGACAGTATGATGCTGCAGTATAAGGATGTGGTGAATCTCAAGGTGTCCGATCTCATGACCCCAAGTGTGATTACGGTCAGCCCCGACATGCACATACTGCGTGCCGCCACCATCATGGTTCGCCACAAGTTCCGCCGGATTCCTGTTGCCGATGCCGGGCAACTGGTGGGAATGCTCAGCCTGGGTGACATCCACAAGGCGATCTTTCAGGCCAACATGGCGGAGAGTATCGGTTAACGATTCAAGCCGCGAATTAACGCAAATCACCGCCAAGACTCGCAAATATAAAAAGGGAAAAGCATTGCTTTCAAGCCAATCCATGCCTTTGTGGCAGTAACCCGATACAAAAGAATTTCTAACATTTTTTTGCGTTAATTTGCGGTGATTCGCGTCCAGTTGCGGTGAATCAGAACTCCCCGGTCGCACCGGCAACCATCACGTCGAGCATCGCCTGGTTGACCCGAATGGCGATCTCGGTCAGTTCTGGTGGTAGAAGTTCACTGTTGATCAGCATGTCCAGATTCAACATCATCAGCCAGAGCTTGCCCTTTTTGTCCTCCACCATGGCGATACGGCAGGGCATATAAGCGGCATAGATGGGATCATGCATGATCATCTTGCGCGCATCTTCCGGATTACAGAACTGAAAGATGTCCAGATATGGGGTTTTAAGTCCCCGTGCCTCCAGCTCTTTTGATACCTCTTGTCTGGCTACGTATTTCAGGTTGATCTCCGCGGCGCGGGACATCAATGCCTGTATAGCGTCATCCTTGGTGATCCCATCCTTGACGCTCATCTGCACGACTGTCTGATTGATGTCGGTGATGTTGATTTCAGGTTGATCCCCAGCCACTACAGTTGTAGAGATCAGGCCCAACACCAGAGCGAGTCCCAGTGCTTGTATCGATTTCATAGCATTCTCCCGAGTATTTCGGTTCTTAAATTATTGTGAATGGGTCAGGGTTACTTTTTGTTATTGGGCGCAAGTGATGAGATATAGGCGAGCAGGGCCTCTATCTCTTTGTCCTTCAATTCATCGAAGGTTTCATCCTCAGGATCGTCATCGTGTACCCGTTTATCCCACTGGAACATCTTGATCTGGCGGAACAGGTAGCGTGGGTATTGCAGTGCCAGCGCAGGGATACCCTTACGCGATCTACCCATGCCGTTTTTCCGGTGGCAGCTTTTACAGTCACCATTATAGAGCTCTTTACCCAGTTCCATATCACCCGGCCAGAGCGGAATATTATTCAATACCGGATTGATCTTATCCAGATTGACACTTTCGTAGTAGGCGGCGATGTCGTCGATATCCTCCTCGCTGATGGAGTGGAGGGAGGAGGTGATGAGCATACGAGGATTGATTCTCTCTTCTTTGATATAGGCCTCGATCTGCTTGATCATGTATCCGGCTGGCGTGCCTGCGAGCCTGGGTGAGGCGGGCCCTGGAGTTCCTTGTCCATAATGGCCATGGCAGAGGGCGCAACTGCGAGCCTGCTTTTTGCCGTTTTCCAGATCGATGGCGTGGGCAAACATGGGGATGGTTAACAGGAGGGTTATGAGTAGCCTGTTCATAGTTCTGCGGCTCCTTCTATAGAGGATGGTCGTTATAAAAAAGTTTTTTTGGTATATAAATCCAACAGCGGAGCAAAGAGAACTCATGCCCCATTTCTTTAAAGGAATGAGGTCAAATTAGATTTCCTGGTCCTCTTGGCACCCTTGGCTGATGGTTTGTTATTAGGATTATTAATCCGACTTTGTATGAGCCGTCGATCGTTAAATTCGATCTTTTATTATCGCGTTCAATTCTCACAAAATCGTCTGTCGCTTTCAATTATTCTTATTCCTTTCAACCACTAATAAAATGGTGGAATAAGACTGATTTGAACTTTCTTTATTGTGTCATTGCGATACCCTCGCTATATTACAATGTTATATTGGACAAGATCCAAAGCGGTGATTGGAGCCCGAACCGGGGCGTCCACCGCTATCAGGCAGAACGCTGGTTGTTGAGTGGATTAAAAGGCGTACTACTTCTGGTGGGACGGCACTATAACGATAAATCACATATGGAGTTTCAATGAGAAAGTCTATCTTGGTAGTCTCCTCAGTGGTCATGATGCTGACGGGGCAAGCGGTTGCAGAACCCGCCAGCGATGCAATGCGCGAATATGAACAGGCATTGGAACTGACGCCGAATATTGAAAATGGCAAGCGGGTTTACAGAATCTGCTCTGTCTGCCATACACCGGAAGGATGGGGTCTCGAAAGCGGCGCCTATCCCCAGGTGGCCGGTCAGCTGCCGACTGTACTGATCAAACAGTTGGCTGATATTCGCGCCCGAAACAGAGACAATCCAACCATGTTGCCGTTCACCTCACCAACCCTGCTTGGGGGAGCGCAGGAGATCGCCGATGTGGCCGCCTATATCTCACGCTTGCCCATGTCACCATACAATGGGGTGGGACACGGTAATGACCTTGAAAGGGGTAAGGCGCTCTACCAGGACAACTGTACCGAGTGTCATGGTGATATGGGGGAGGGTAATCTGGAGGATCATATCCCGGCTATCTATGGTCAACACTATCGCTATCTGCTGCGCCAGTTCGAATGGATAAAACTTGAGCGTCGTCGGAATGCGGATAAAAAGATGGTCAAGCAGATTCATAACTTCACCCATCGGGATATACGCGCGGTGCTCGACTATGTATCACGCATCAAACCACCGTCGGAAAAGATTGCTAAAGAGGGATGGCGAAATCCCGACTTTCCCAATTTTGCCAGGCCGGCAGATCTGCACTCAGGTGCCGGTTACGCCATCGATAGGCGGCCTGTCAGGCCTATGCGCCCGAAATAGCCAGACAGTTTATACCCAATGAGCGGGCATAAAAGTTTAGTCATCGGTGTTTAACCGATTTCTTAGGGGAATAAAAAAAGCGGGGTTGAACCCCGCTTTTTTATTGCGCCAATCCTTGGCTTCAGTCGGCTTACATGAAGATATCGTTGGTGATATTTGTAAACCAGCTGTGGGCGTATGCAACTTCCCGTGCACGCATCTCCGGTGTTGCCTCGGTTGGGGTCAAGCCACCAGATACCTTGGTGATCTTTGAGCCGTCCTCGGCCAGCTGATAGACAGCCGCAACTGAGATACCCCAGTCCTTGCCAACGATGGAGTAGCAGGTGTTGACATAGGCCGGTGTGCCGGGCTCTTGACCGTTCAGCAGGGCTGCAACGCTTGCGGCGCAGACCTTGGCTTCAGAGTTGGCGGCGTAACCGGATTTCGGCATACCCTTGGCAATCGAGGCATCACCGATCACATGGATGTTTTTGTGAATGGTGGACTCGAAGGTGTGCAGGTTGATGGGGCACCAGCCGCTGTCATTGGTCAGACCCGCGGCGAAGGCAATCTTACCTGCCTTCTGGTTGGGGATGACGTTCAGAACGTCAGCCTTGACGGTGTCATCAAAACCGGTAGTGACAGATCTGGAACCTGCGTCCACCTTGACAACGGCATTGTCGTTGGAACCCTGGGCACTGCCACGCCACTCGATCATTGAGTTGTCGGTCTCATAGCCGTAGAGTGCTTTCCAGCCCTGGGTGAAGAGACCCATCTTGGAAAATTTCGGCTTTGGATCGAGGATGATGATCTTCGACTTCGGCTTGTGCTGTTGCAGGTAGTGTGCAATCTGAGAGGCACGCTCGTAGGGTCCGGGAGGGCAACGGAATGGATTGCCTGGTGGTGCAATGACGACTGTGCCGCCATCCTTCATGGCTTCCAATTGCTTACGCAGGGTGACGGTCTGAGAACCAGCCTTCCAGGCGTGAGGAATATCCTCGGCAACCTTGGCGTCGTAGCCCTCGATGCCTTCCCACTTGAAGTCGATACCAGGTGCAACGATGCAGCGGTCGTAAGCGAAGCTTTGACCTCCGGCTGTCTTTACGGTTTGGCCCTTGGCGTCGATTTCGGTGACCACATCATGGACCACTTTGACGCCATGACCACCTAGTCCGCTGTAGCCGAACTTAATGGAATCGATGCTGCGTCCACCACCCAGTACTTCATTGGACATGTAGCATGTGTAGTAGTGCTTGTTGGCTTCGATCAAGGTAACTTCGATGTTCGGATCGGCCATACGCAGATACTTTGCCGCAGTGGCACCACCGGTACCGCCGCCGACAACCACAACCTTCTTGGAAGCGCCCATGGCAATATAGGGGGTGCCCATCATGCCTATGGCAGTAGCCGCACCCGCGCCTTTAACAAATCCTCTTCGGGTAATCTTCATATCTCTTATTCCCCTCTTATTTCTTGCCTTGGGCATAGTAGTTGAAGAGCGCCTCGAAGCCGGCATCGCCCTCTTTCTTGATCAACTGGTTGACTTTTTTCTTCATCTTCTTCGTCATCTCACGATCACCCGCCTTGTAATCGGACATGGTGTAGTGAAGATAAGGTGTCAGCTGACCCATCAGGATGCCGGAATCGTCTTCCGCTGAAGTACCACCCTCGGCATGACACTTTTCGCAATACTTGTCATGCAGCTTGGCACCTTTCTTGGCTAGCTTGGCATCGAAGTCTTGCTTGGCTACAACGAAGGGTTGTTTGCTGAAGAGTTCGCCCATGGCCTTGATCTCGTCATCGGAATAGCCTTTGGCGATACGACCCATGATGGTGTTTTTAATCGAGCCATCTTTGAAACCCAGCATTACTTCTTCGAAGTAGATAGCGGAGATTCCGGCAATGCTCGGGGTGGCCGGGCCTGCGCTTGCACCGTTAGTGCCATGGCAACCAGCACAGGTAACGGCCAGCATATTGGCACTGGCGCCCGTCATCGTCTTGGGCTTGTCAGCAGCGAAGGCCGCAGATGAAGCACCGATAACCAGTGCGCCGATCAGGGCTCTCTGTAGTTTTTTGTACGCCATGTTACCTCCTTTGGTATTGAAAACAGGCTTACATTATTAGAACAGGGTACAAGGTGCGCCCTGCCGTTCGAACCGGAGCAGTGATTAGGACTGTTCCTGTTGCAGTAGACTCAGATGGGTATCCTCCACGCCTCATGTAAGGCAATTATTGGGAAACGCGTTCCCCCACCTGGGTAATGCCCTTTTTATTTTAGAAGGCTCGCAACCTCGACATGCTTTTTCTTTTTAGCGATGTCCAGGGCAGTGTGGCCCTCATTGTCTTTATTCATTTTGTTTGCGCCGTGTTGAAGCAGCAGCTTCACCATCGGCTTTGAACCTTTTCTTGCAGCTTCCATCAATGCTGTAATGCCGTCAGCATCCGCCAGATTAATATCGGCACCGCCCTCGAGCAGCAATCTCGTTGTCTCTAATCTGTCCTGACCTACAGCCCAGATCAAAGCGGTAGCCCCATCCTGGTCTTGAGCATTAACGTCCGCATAGTGGTCGATGAGGGTTTTAACCACATCGTTATGGCCGCTATCGGCGGCAAGTATCAATGCTGTTGAACCGTTTCTGTCCCGGCTGTCGATTTCAGCGCCATGTTTGAGCAGCATAGCACAGGTGTCGGTGTGTCCTTTTTCTGCTGCCATCATCAAGGCGTTGTGACCATGCTTGTCAGAAGCCTTGGGGTCGGCCCCCTTGAAAAGTAACTGTTCGACCATATCGGTTATGCCATAGCGGGACGAAATCATCAGTGCATCCCAACCGGCCCGGGTGCGATCATGAATGTATGCGCCACGTTCCAACAGCATGGCTGTCAGGGCAGGATGGCCGTTCTCAGCGGCGAAGGTCAATGCCGTGCAGCCGACCTTGGTCCGCGCATTCACATCCGCACCACGATTCAGCAGCAGTACCACCGCTTCGAAATTATCGTTCTCCACCGCCATCATCAGGGCGGTCTTGCCGAACTTGTTTGCAGTGTCGACCGGGAGGCCTTTGTCCAACAGGACTGTCATGGACTCAACATCGCCAACGCTAGCGGCCAGGCGCAGGTCTTTCTCGTCCTGTGTATCACCACCATACAGGGGTGTTGTCAGAAGAATCACAATGATTGCAAAGAGCAGTCTGGTGTTTTTCATTGCATTCCTGTAAGGAGACTTAACTTCATATTTCATCTAAGAGAAGCCGTTAAATTATTGCAAAGCAGTTTTCAGACCGGTCAAGACTCATCAGTTTCTTCTTCTTCTGGCTCATCCGGTTCCTCGTGTGCGACACCTTTATGGCAATCGATACAGGCCTTGCCCTCGTCCATTGCCTTCGGGTGGCGTTTGCGGGCGCTGCGATCCTGCTCACTCAGGTCCATATTGGTAAACTCATGGCAGGAGCGGCACTCACGGGAGTCTGAAGCGCGCATCTTTTCCCAAACCCTTGTCGCCATATCCCAACGGTGGGCCTCATACTTTTCCCTGGTGTCTATAGTGCCCATGATCTCATGATACACATCCTTGGCAGCCATGACCTTGGCGATCATCTTCGGGATAAAGGGTTTCGGTACATGGCAATCCGAACAGGTAGCCTGTACACCCGAAGCATTCTTATAGTGCAGAGTCTCTTTATACTCTTCAAGATTGACTTTCATAGAGTGACAGGATGTACAAAACTCCATCTCATTAGTGTAGGCAAGGCCCATGCTGAACAGGCCAGAGAATATGATGCCACCAATGAAAATAATGCCCGCTAAAATTATAGATATTTTACCCGCGGATCTGTAGCCAGCACGCTCTTTGAACATACTCCACCCTCAATATTATCCAAGGAAAGTTGTCAGCTTCCCCAGTGTCGTTTTTTGCTACCCCATCAATTTTGCTGCATACAGGGTATTTTTTCTAGACTGGAGGATGTTACGTCAAGTCGAATGTCAATGCAAAAAATACCATGTAAACAATTGCATGTGAAATTATTAGTAGGAACTAATTTAGTCCTATCCCAGCCGCTGGGTCGGGTCATTCCCTGGCAATTGCCGGTAGGGCTGCCACCTGTGATTGATCTCACCCAGGCGCATGAGTTCCCCTTGCAGGCGATGCTTGTACTCGGGATTGTCTATGCCGGGATAGAGGGTGGTGCGTATTTCGTATGCCACGCCGCTGGCCACCAACAGGCGGGCGGAATGCCAGGCAGACTCCCCGGAATTGGTTATTCCGGTCAGTGAGGGATAATCTGCCGCCAGCGCCTTGATATCCAATCCTACCCAGTCAATCATGGAGAGCAGTTGCTCGAAGCGTTGAGGATAGATGCCGGCCGTATGCAGTCCGACTCGATATCCCAGTCTTTTGATCTCCTCAATAGCCTTTCCGATGGATCGCTGCAGTGTCGGTTCACCGCCGCTGAATACAACCGCATCCAGCAAACCGATACGGGTAGTGAGAAAGTCGATAATATCCTTCCACGACATAGGGTTATCGGTCAGCCTCGGCTGCAGTTGGCGATTATGACAGTAGTGGCAACGCATGGGACATCCCTGACAAAAGATCACGGCTGAAAGATTGTCGGGGTAGTCGATGGTGGTGATGGGGGTAAGCCCCCCAACCTGGAGTCCCTCGCCTGGCATGGTTTAACTCATAATGGCCTGTTATGCGTCGTCTACAGGGGAATGGATCGAGCCTGACATCTGGGCCTGAGTGAAATAGCGGCGTTCCGCGTGCTCCGCCTGTTTGCCGGGATTGAATGCGGAGATGGGGCGGTGGTAGCCCATCACACGTGTCCAGATTTCACACCGGGTGCGTTCTTCGTCTTTTAGTTCAATGCTTAGGTGCATGGTTGATCTCCTGTTGTTTGCGCAGGATGAGTTCCTGATCGCATTTGGGGCAGAATTCGTGTTCACCACTGATATAGCCGTGTCGCGGGCAGATGGAGAATGTGGGGGTGACGGTCATATAGGGGATGCGGAAGTTCTCCAGTGCCCGTTTAACCAGTTTTGCGCAGGCCTCTTCGCTGCTGATATGTTCGTTCATGTAGAGGTGCAGCACGGTACCGCCAGTATATTTACGCTGCAGTGGCTCCTGGTGGTGCAGGGCGGCGAAGGGATCATCGGTAAAACCCACTGGGAGCTGGGATGAGTTGGTGTAGTAGGGTCTATCGATACTCCCCGCCTGGAGTATGTCTGGATAGCGCTTTCTGTCCTCCTTGGCGAAGCGGTATGTGGTCCCCTCTGCGGGGGTCGCCTCCAGGTTGTAGAGATTGCCCGTCTCTTCCTGAAATGCCACCAGGGTGTGACGAATATGGTCGAGGAAGCGCATTGCGAACGCCGCACCTTCGGCTGTGGCGATATCCTCCCGGTCATGGGTGAAATTGCGGATCATCTCGTTGATGCCATTCACCCCAAGGGTGGAGAAGTGGTTCCTCAGGGTACCGAGATAGCGCTTTGTATAGGGGAAAAGACCGGCGTCCATGTGGCGTTGGATCACTTTGCGTTTGATCTCGAGACTGTTGCGGGCCAGCCTCAGGAGCTCATCCAGCCGCACCATCAGGGCCGCCTCATCCCCGGGATAGAGATACCCCAGCCGCGCGCAATTGAGGGTCACCACACCCAAGGAGCCGGTCTGTTCAGCCGATCCGAAGAGCCCATTTCCACGTTTTTGCAGTTCGCGCAAATCGAGCTGTAGACGGCAGCACATGGAGCGGACCATATTCGGGCTCAACTCGGAATTGAGAAAGTTCTGGAAATAGGGCAGGCCATATTTTGCGGTCATCCTGAACAGCCGCCTGGCGTTTTCACTCTCCCAAGGGAAATCGGGGGTGATGTTGTAGGTCGGTATGGGGAAGGTGAAGACCCGGCCTTTCGCATCCCCGGCGGTCATCACCTCGATATAGGCACGGTTGATGAGGTCCATCTCGAGTTGCAGGTCGCCGTAGCAGAAAGGCATCTCCTGGCCAGCGACGACGGGGACCTGGTGGCGCAGGTCCTCGGGACAGACCCAGTCGAAGGTCAGGTTGGTGAACGGGGTCTGGGTTCCCCAGCGTGAGGGCACATTCAGGTTATATATCAGCTCCTGTATGGCCTGGTAGACCTGCTCATAGCTGAGCCTGTCTTTGCGCACGAAGGGTGCCATGTAGGTATCGAATGAGCTGAAGGCCTGGGCCCCGGCCCACTCGTTCTGCAGGGTACCGAGAAAATTGACTATCTGACCGACGGCGCTGTTCATGTGCTTGGGCGGGCCCGACTCCACCTTGCCGGGTACCCCGTTCAAACCTTCATGCAACAGGGTGCGCAGGGACCAGCCTGCGCAGTAGCCGGCCAACATGTCCAGGTCGTGGATGTGGATCTCCCCCAATCGGTGCGCTTCGCCGATTTCCGGGGGATAGACGTGATTCAGCCAGTAGTTGGCGATCATCTTGCCGGAGGCATTGAGTATCAACCCACCCAGGGAGTAGCCTTGGTTCGCATTGGCCGATACCCGCCAGTCGGTGCGCTGCAGATATTCGGTTACCGAGGCGCTCACATCCAGCAGGGTACGGCGGTCCTCCCTCAGCTTTTTGTGTTGTTCACGATAGACGATATAGGCACGGGCTGTTTTCAGGTGGTTGGCACTGATCAACACTTGCTCGACGATATCCTGGATACGTTCGATACCCGGGGTCTGTTCGCGATAACCGGTATGGCTCAATACCTTGATCACATGGGCGGTCAGGAGTCCGGCCTCTTCGCTGCTGAATTCACCGCTGGCTTCACCCGCCTTGAGGATGGCGTTTTCTATCTTCACCCGATTGAATTCCACCTCAGTGCCATTACGCTTGGTGACTTTAATGGGTAACCAGGATTCTCTCTTCAAGGCGTGGGCATGCATGACCTGCGACCCTCCAGGTAATTTAGCTTTATCTACTAGATGTAGGAATGTATATGAAGTAAAACACTATATGTTGTGTTTACAAGGCGATTCTTTGACTCAAGTCAATTGCCCTTCAAATCTTTTTCAGATGAGAGCTTATTGTTGATTCAACAAGTTAGAAATGGGTGTTGATAAATAACCCTAAGTGTTTGGGGGCGTTACACTAGCAACCATCGCAGACAAAGGGATTGCTGCGGCGCTCTTCAGCGAAGGTCGATTCCGGGCCATGTCCGGGAATGAACCTGACTTCATTGCCCAGGGGCCAAAGTCGACCTCGGATGGATTGGATGAGCGTAGCGTAATCGCCACGGGGGAAATCGGTGCGCCCGATGGAACCGTTGAACAGTACGTCACCGACCTGGGCAATTTGTGTGGCTCGATGAAAGAAGATTATGTGTCCCGGGGTGTGACCGGGGCAGTGAAAGACCTCCAGGCGCTCCTCCCCAATGGTGATTTCATCACCCTGGTCGAGCCATTGGTCCGGTATGCAGTTTGTACCCTCGCCAAATCCGAACATGGCGGTCTGTTGCTGCATATTATCCAGCAGGTAGGCGTCATCACGGTGCGGTCCCACAATCGGCAGGCTTAGACGTTGAGCCAGTTCATTGGCACCGCCGGCATGATCGAGATGGCCATGGGTGAGCAGGATGCATTCCGGTATGAGATCGAGGGCGTCGAGTTGACTCACCACCTGTTGGGTGTCACCCCCCGGATCGATGATAGCCGCATGCTGGGTCTTGTCGCACCAGAATAGGGTGCAGTTCTGCTGAAAGGGGGTGACTGGGATGATCTTGTAGTGCATCAGGTTATCTTCTGTAACAGAGATATAAGCTGTGATTCTGTTTTTGCGCCAAGTGCCACATCGGTGACCACACTGTCTTTCATCAACACCAGGGTGGGTGTTGCCCTGATATTGAATTGTCTGCCGGTTTCGGGATCCTTGCGCACATCCACTTTCACAATGCCGTCGTGCTGTTTTGCCAAACGCTCGATGATCGGGGTCATGGTGCGGCAAGGCGGACAGTTTTCACTATAGAAATAGAGCATCCGGTTGTTGCTTAGATTGCTGATTATCTTCTTGCCTACCAGGCGCTTTGCAGACATGTAGCTGAACAGGGGCACAAGTATGAGAAAACTTGCAACCAACAGCAGTATGATCATTACCCAGGACATAGCAATAGTCTACCCCGTGTGTACAGGTTCAAGATCCGTTTATGGTTTTTTCATGCAGGCCAGATACAATGTCAATCTGATTCTAACCGTATTATTGAATAAAAGGTTATCAGTTTTCCAACGTCTGACGATATGTTCCCTCATCGGCATGGTCTGCAGGGTTCCCCTGTCAGGCAGATTATGAGCCAGACAGAGGGTTGTTTGGCGCTGGGAGCGGTTCACTGAAAGACTCGTCCCTTGCGAACGAATGGGTTGTTAGATGGATCAGATGACGATTATCTTTGCCGTTGGGGGGTTATTGGCCCTCACCTTGATATTGGCGAGTGTTGCTCACCGCTATCATGCCTTCGTGGAAGAGCGCCGACAGCATGTGCAGCGCATCCTGAAGCGGGTGGCAGAGATCGATGGGCTTATCAGGCGCATGGTCGGATTGCCAGTACCGGTTGAGCTGGAGCGGGTTTTACGCCGCGATATCATTGCCCGCTTGCACGCGGTGAAAGGTGTGCATGCCCGCTATAAGGGGATCAACGAGATGATTGCCCAGGCGCAGCATGCGCTTGAACAGGTAGTTGCAAGCCCGGCCTCTGGCCCTATGAGTGAACAGAATGTGGAGCGCTTTTCCCGCCTGATTGGCGAGATCGAGTGGCTGCTGAAGGAGGACAGGCTGCTGGTAGCCATAGACGATCAGGAGAAGGGGCAGTTGCTGGAGATGATCGTCGTACGGCGAACCGAAACCCTCTACAGCTATCATTTGCGTGAAGGGAAACGGTTATTAGAGGGCAGACAACTCCATCAGGCCCAATGGCACTGCGAGCAGGTTAAGTCATTGTTGAAAAATATGGATATGCAGAGTGATCAGCTCAATGCCTGGCGACAGGAGGCTGATCAGTTATGCCAGCAGGTTGCTCAACACCTCTCTTAATTACTCGTCTCATCCTCGGAGTGGTCTTCCAGGGGTTCCGAGATACGGTGATTCTCATCAAACCAGTCTCCCAGGTCGATGAGACGACAGCGTTCACTACAGAAAGGGCGCCAGGGTGAGCCCTCTGACCAGACGACAGGTTTACCGCATGTGGGGCATGGGACGGTTCGCTGCTGGCTGCTGCACATGGTGTTAAAAGATACAGGCGGTTAGCTGGAAATCCACATCTTGCGTGGTTTGCACGGGTTTACTGGTTTCCCCAACCTCCAGGAAGCGGATGCTGAAGCGGTGCTTGTTACCGCTGATCTCGGTGAA
The DNA here is from genome assembly GCF_963455295.1 of Candidatus Thiodiazotropha sp. CDECU1. NCBI lineage: Bacteria > Pseudomonadati > Pseudomonadota > Gammaproteobacteria > Chromatiales > Sedimenticolaceae > Candidatus Thiodiazotropha > Candidatus Thiodiazotropha sp. CDECU1. The sequence goes on along the minus strand of NZ_OY734020.1, from coordinate 3,608,572 downwards.
GGTTGCCGTATTTCTGGGGAGTCCGACGCGAATCAACTGGGCCGGAGATGAGCTATCGAGGGTTTTCTGGAAGAATCCCTGCGTGGCCAGCTCCTGGGTCGGAAGGTTGCTGGCGCGTACCAGATTCAATAGCAGTACCACGGCCTCACGCACCGGGTGCAGCTCATGCATCCATTCGCTCATCTGGTTTTGGCGTAACTCGTGGGACTGGTTCAACCAGTGGTGGTACTGGGGCAGATCGAAATTGCAGCCCCCTCCCGGGATGCTGCTGCGCTGCAAAATAGCGGTGAGAAATTCATTACTGCGCAGCTTGCGGGCAATCTGGCCATCCATGCGATATACCTGATGAATCGCCTGTTCCAGATCATCCAATACCTGTCCCAACGCCTGCATGTCGACGCCCGGTTGCTGGCGTACCCGTTCAAGGTTCGCTGTGTGGCGCTCCAACTCCTTGAGAATCTCGGTCTTCAGGTCGGAGCGGCTGAAGATGGTGATGATACTCAGCAGGCCGTCTATGGCGGCCCGGTTACTCCAGATGTCAGCCATCGGGCGGAAATGATCCACATGCAGAAACAGATGTTCGAGTCGAAGAAAGGTGCGAATCCTTTCGTTCAACGGATGCTCAAAGTGAATCAAATCGGTCACGAGAGATCTGTTATCCATTAGCTGTTGAAAGTAAAAAGAATATTCGAATACCACTGTGACGCTGCCGCAGCGTCCCGGATTTATTTGTCATTATTATGTCAGGGCTTGAGGATTACTGCTAACCTCGAGCGTATTAATGGTCGCTTTTGTTATCGGGTTTGCAACTACAGATATTTAACCACGCACGCCGGGACTGACAGTGAAGCCGTCTATTATATTCACATAGTTTATCCGCTCGAACGCGCTGGGATCGGCAACACTGATCTGACTGACCCTGCCGCGAATCTCCTCGACCGATTCGAATCCCTGCTCTTCCATCCATGCCTCGATACCTGCAATGATGGGCTGGATTGCCTTGGGACCCTGTTCCAGCAGCAGGCTGCAGAGGTGGACCACATCGGCGCCGGCCAACAGCAGCTTGATGGCATCCTCCGGGGTATGTACACCACCGGTGGCCCCGAGCGAGAGCAGGGTGCGGCCATGCAGGATGGCTATCCAGCGCATCGCCAGCAAGGATTCAGCGGATGTGGAGGTCTGCAGGCTGGAGGTGAGACGCAGATTATCGATGTTGATGTCGGGCTGATAGAAGCGGTTGAACAGTGAAACGCCGCTGGCGCCCGCCAATTCCAGCTGTTTCACCATGTTCGCCATGGCGCTGAAGGCCGGTGAGAGTTTCATGTTGATGGGTATGGAAACCTGCTGTTTCAGCTGCTTGAGCAGTTCGATATAGCGCTGTTCGATCTCGCGGCCGCTGACCGTGATGTCGGCGGCGACCTGATAGATGTTCAATTCCAGTGCATCCGCGCCCGCCTGCTCCATCTCCCGGGCATGGGCAATCCAGCCGCCTGGAGTGGTGCCGTTGAGACTGGCGATGACAGGGATCTCCAGGGCCTGTTTCAACCCCCGCAGATTCTCCAGATAGCGCTCCTGACCATTGGAGAAATCGTAATGGTCTGGCAGGAAACCATCCGCCTCGGAGAAGCCGGTCTCCTGGTGGTGGAGAAAACGCACCATGGTCTCCTCTTCCTGAGTGACGGACTCCTCGAACAGGGAATACATGATTATGGCAGCGGCACCGGCATCTTCCATGCGGCGTGCATCATCGATGCTGCGGGAGAGGGGGGATGCGGAGGGCACCAGGGGGTTTTTCAACCGCATGCCCAGGTAATGGCTTGTCAGATCCATAACATTCTCTCGGCTGGTGGAGTGGTATAGCTCATCTTACATGGTAGATGGCATGTTATGTAATTTCGAGTCGCATGATGCAGAGTGGGCTACAGTGATCTGGTGTCATTTTGGTTGGGGCATAAACCAGGTACAGCAAGGAGCGCCTTGCGTAATCGCGTCGGTATTCTCAGTTTTCCCTCTGTTCATGCAGATTGAACTGCTCGCGGAAAAACTCCGTTACCAGTTTCGCCTTGCTGTGTGAGTCCAGATTCTCCGCCAATACTATCTTCCCTTTTGTGGTCTGTGCTATGACGTGATATTCGATCTTATGGGTGTTACCGCGCTGGGTCGATGTGGAACCCTTCTTAAACTCTATGTTACGCAGTTCATGGTAGCGGGCATTCTTCCAGCGGATAGTGATACCCAGCAGGCGCCGAATGGTCACCACTTGTCTGCCATCCCAGGCTATGTAGAGGCTGTTCAAGGCAGTGTAGAGGCCAGCCAGCGCCACCATGCTACCCAGAAAGGTGAATATGCCTCCCATGAAGTAGAGCATCCCACCCTCTTGCGCCGCCTTACCCCACAGCACCACACCGGCAATGGCAAAGACCACACCAACCACCGTGAACACAGTGGATAGCACCGGTTGGCGCAGCATCGGGTAGTAGAGCTCCTGCAGCATGCCGTTGCGACGCAGTGGCAGCACCATTTCGGCGGTCAATTCGGGCATGCCGCGGGGCGTCTCCTTGCCGGAGTCCAGATGCAGGAAACGGGACTGCTCAGCGGTGGCATAGACCGGTATGGTGTAAGAGCGATCCAGATCGATCCCCGGCTGTTCCGCCTTGATATTCAGACGCCAGAAATAGTGGTTACCCGTCTCCTCCTCGCTGGGGTTTAGACCCTCCGGCACGCTGAAGCGAAAACCCAATCGCATCCCCCGGGCTGCCGGCTCCACCTGGGCGTATCCGCTGTCTTGCCACTTCACCTCTTCACTACGGGAACGGTTCTTACCACTGCCGGTGACATAACTGTAGATGCAACTCAGGGTCACCTCACAGACCAGATCGGACACATAAGGTAGATCAATCTGGATCTCGCCACCCACGTCACCCCCGATTGAGCCGGGAAAGGGATCCAGGGTCAGCGGGGTATAGCCAAAACGGCGCCACTCCAGGGTCTGTTTCACAGTCCAGTATAAGAGCCCCATGCCAATCAGGGGGAAGAGCAGGATCAACAGCGCCAGGGCGCCCTCCTTGCGCCAAACTTCCGGTACGGCAATGGCGGCCGGGATACTCAGGGCATTCCAAAAGATGGTGAAACCCCAGAACAGATACATCCCAAGACGGGCCCCAGAAAGGATGCGGTTATCGGCCCACTCGGGGCGTGCCAGCCAGGGTTTCTGTTTAGCCTCCGGTGTATCGATGACACGCTTGCCGCGCAGGCCGAATAGGATCAGGCCCAGACCGGCGCCGCCAAATACGATGATGAAGATGGTGTTGAAGCCGATCATGCCCCAACGTAAGTCACGGTTAAGCACCGCCTGGTTGGGATCTGAGGGATCGTAGTAGACCGGCACCGGTTGTTGTTTGTGATATAACTTTTGAAGCTGGCGGCCAAGTTGTTGCTGAAAGTCGCCGATATTGTCACTGCCGCCGTGTATCGCCACCCGGTCACCGGAATATTTGACCCCATTCACCTGATAGCGATAGCGGGCCTCGGCTTGGTAAGTGGTAGTGTCGTCTGAACGATGGTGGCTCACCTCTGCCGAGATCAGGCTACCCTGGGCTTGTTCCCAGGAGGCCATCTGCACAGCATCAAAAACAGAGACCGCCGTTTTATAAATAAAGAAGAGACCAATGGCAAAAAAGGGCAGGCCAAATATTGCCAGAAGCCAGCTGCGTATACGTTTTTCTTTTCTCATCGCCCTGCCTGTACCGAATAGCCGCTATCAATTGCGTCGCATAGATTATAGGAAACATAGTGTTTCCAATGTTACTCAGCCTGATTCTGCGAAAACGTTATTATTTCATCGGCCATCGGCTGGTACTGTTGAGAGGAATTTCGGATATTGCTCACCCTCTCCCATCAAGGGAGAGGGGCATTTATGCCGGTTACCGGTGCAAAGGTGTGTTAACGGGACAATCCCCGTATTTTCAGCTTTCGGATGCTAGGTCTGCAGCTCCTCGCCGCTATTGATTGCCTAAGCGCAGCAGCAGGGCTGGCTACATTCTGTTACAGAGCAATACCTGCGGTAACAGGCAGAACACCCTGATCATGCTAATGTAGAGTTGGCAGGATGCTTACGCTGTTGTGGTTTAGATAGACGTGTAATCAAGGATGGTGCAATGATGATAAGGCATGGGATTTATCTGGTGTGAGGCATTCGATGCAGATCAATACCGAATCGGGACCCGCAAGGATCCTGCTGGTCGAGGACGATGTGGAGCTTGCCGAACTGGTGCAGGAGTATCTGCAGCGCTATGAGTTCGAGGTGAGCCTGGAACACCGTGGCGATACCGCTCCGGCGCGGGTGCGGGAGCAGCATCCTGATGTCCTGGTGCTGGATCTGAATCTGCCGGGTCGGGACGGGTTGGATATCTGCAGGGAGCTGCGTGCGGAGTATCCGGGCCCGATCGTGATGTTCACCGCCCGGGACGAGGATGTGGATGAGATCGTCGGTCTCGAACTGGGCGCCGATGACTATCTGACCAAGCCGGTGGAACCGAGGGTCCTGCTGGCAAGGCTCCGCTCCCTGTTGCGCCGCTTTCGACACAGCGAGCACAACCCTCAGGATGATGACCAGCTGCATTTCGGTACCCTGCTTATCGATGCCAGTGCGCGCGCAGTGAGCATCGATGAACAGGAGGTAGAGCTCTCCACCGGGGAGTTCGATCTGCTCTGGCTGTTGGCTACAAAGGCAGGCAAGGTGGTGAATCGGGACAGTGCCTTGAAGACCCTGCGCGGTTTCGGTTACGACGGCCTCGACCGCTCGGTGGATATCGGCATCTCCAGGTTGCGGCGCAAACTCGGCGACGATGCCAACCACCCCTATCGCATCAAGACCGTACGTGGCCGGGGTTATCTGTTCGTACCGGATGCCTGGGACTGATCCCCATGGCCCGACTCTACATCACCCTGTATGGGGTACTCTTCATTACCATCGCCTTCTTTTTCGCCAGCCTGAACTGGTTTCCCGACCTGGTTCTGCACGGCACCGTGAAACGCTACTATGAACGGGCCATGCTCGGGGCCTATGAGCTTGTGGAGAATCGCTTGCAGGGCAAACCCCCATCCAGCTGGGAGGAGGTTATCCGCGATCTGGAACCCCACTTTCATTATGGATTGGGACTCTACACCCTGGATCGGATCGAGGCTTCCGAAAAGCAGAAGCGCATCGTGCAGACGGGAGAGCTGATCTTCCTCGAAGAGGTGGAGCAGACCCGGTTCTTCAGACGTGTATTCGACTCCGACCAGTATCTGATGATGGTGCTGGGCCCCAACCCGGAGCAGGAGGAGCGGGATCAGGTGGCGGGTATAGTCTACCTGATCGAGGCAAAGTTCCTGGCCAGGGAACCCGCGGATTGGCCCACTGTGCTGATGGAGCTGGACAGGATATTCGATATGCCCTTGTCGTTGTTCAGCATCGATGATCCGGCGCTGCCCCAGGATCGATTGGTAGACATCGAGGCGGGGAAGACTGTCATCCTGGGTCTGGAGGAGATGAAGGAGACCTACTATAAACGTCTGGGAGAATCCGACCAGGTGTTCCGCGCCGGTCCCTTTCCCCTGCCGCCCCTGATACGCTACTTCAATCCTATCCTCTATTTTCTCCTGGCGCTGTTGATCGCCCTTGCGGTATACGTCTGGGTACGCCCGGTGTGGCGGGATCTCACCCGCATCGATCGGGGTGTGCGGGAATTGGGGGCCGGTGACCTGGACACCCGCCTGCTGGTCAGGCGCCGTTCGGCCCTGAAACCATTGGCGGATGCATTCAACACCATGGCCGATCGCCTGCAACGCCTGATCCACTCCCATCGGGAACTCACCGGTGCCGTCTCCCATGAATTGCGAACCCCCATCGCGCGGTTGCGCTTCAGGGTGGATATGTTGGAGGAGCCCCTGCGCGAGGGTGACCGTGAGCGCCACATCAGTGCCATGCGCAAGGATATCCAGGAGTTGGAGGAACTGGTCAGCGAATCCCTAAGCTACTCCAGGCTCGATCGGGAGCGCCCCGAGCTGGTGCTGGAGCCGGTCAATCTCAATGATTGGTTAAACGAGTTGTTGATCGATCTGGAGGAGTCACTGCCGACGCAACGCATCGTCTGCGAATGTTCAGTCGACACCGTTGATACTGTTGTGAACCTGGATAGCCGATTGATGGGGCGGGCGGTGAAGAATCTGTTGCGGAATGCTCACCGGCACGCCGCTTCAAAGATCGTGTTGCGCGGGGATTGTGGTAATGGGGAAGCGAGCATTGTCGTGGAGGATGATGGGACGGGGGTGCCAGAAGAGGAGAGGGAGCGCATCTTCGAACCCTTCGCCCGCCTTGACAGCGCCCGCGATCGGGAGTCGGGGGGTGTCGGTCTTGGACTCGCCATTGTCAATCAGATCGCCCGTTGGCACGACGGCAGGGTGTGGGTCGAGAACTCAGGCTTGGGGGGTGCCCGGTTTATTATTGCTTGGCCTGAGCAAGCCACTGAGAACCTCAAAGAGTAAAAACGCCGGATTCACTTGCTTGATGCCCGGGTAACTGGCCGACTGGCCAGAATCCGATCGCAAGTTGACACTGGCATATCTGCAGGATCAGGGAATGGATTGGGGAATACCCATAAGACTTTATCAACAGTTTTTATGGAACAGTGAAAAGGATGCCGAAACTATTGCGTGGAAGTTATCCGATGCCACCTCAACGAAAGTTCATGCCATGATCGGGTTACAAGGGCGTGCCACATCAATCATGAATTTAGTCTGATAATGGGAATCGGTGAACTACTTTCAGCTCCGGTGTGACTTCGCTGCTCTCCAAATACGAAATTGCAGTTGCGTGCCGCTTCATATAATCAAACATATCCTGTTTTCTAGAGAAGGATTTTGGTGGTTTGCCCTTGCCTGAAAAGATCAGCATGGTCCAGTAAGATTTAAGCTGTGTCGGTGTTTTACTGGAGATGAGGCGGTAGAACGTATCTCGCAATCGATGATCGCGGATTTGGATTAGATTTGCTTTCTTGCCATTGGCCAATCTATTTGTCCTGGAGAGAAACAAATTCGAAACTTCCTTTTTGCTGAGTGCGTTGATTGGGGAATTGGCTGGCACCACGATCGCAATATCGGCCTGAAGTAGTGATACATGGCATAACAGGATCAGAAGCATTAACCGTTTCATCAGAAGACCCCTTCCAGCAAAACGGTAAATACGTTAGCTTCACTTTCTACGCGACCGCGAAGCGGGTCTGATTCATCGATAATTTCGATGCGTTCTGCCTGGGCCTTAAGTGAATAGTTTCCACCCAAATCATAGCGAAACCCAATGCCTAAAGTCTCACGGTCATTGTCTCCAATCCGTTGAGAAGGTGGCGCACCACCAGGGGGAGGAGGTGCGGAACTCGGTGGTGCGGGGGCTGTAAAGGCCTCAAAATGCTGGCTTGCACGTACTGCCAAAATATAAGGTGTAAAAGAGCCCATCGGATAAGCGATCGACAAATAAGACAACATATCATCTGGGCTGATTTCTGCGTCAGAATCGCTTAACCCTGCATTGACAACAACATCCCGAAACCGTATTTCGGTTTCTATGCTGATCATGTTAGAGCTGGCATTATCGTCAATCATTTGGCCAAGTGGTGTAGAGACTTCATAGCCTGCATGCGCAAGCGCACCTCTCACCCAGAAATCCCTCCCTTCATATTTAATCGCAACCAGGCTTAGAAGTTCGCCGTCTACGTTCGAACTTTGATGCTCCGGTTCACCCAGACTGAATTGGAGACTCAGGAATGAATCTTTCAACGGGACGCGCTTGATGAGCTCTATACCCCGGTTATCGATGAAACCACCTGCGCCGGAGCCAGGTACTAGGGGACGTGCCCAGAGGCGTGAATAGCTAACACTTTTAAGCTCTGTTCCCTGCAGAAATGGAACTAAAAACATACCTAGACGGATATCGTAGTTATTGCCGAGATCGTAACTTAGATAGGCCCAGTCCAGCGACTTGTCGAATTCGTTATGTTGGTCATAAAACGTGGAGCCCTGCACAAAGGCGCTCAGATCAGACGATATCTCCAATTCGACCTGCAGTCCGAAAACTGAGCTCTTTAAAGTTGACTCCTTCGCATCAAGCACACGTGGAATATTGCCATTCGAGATTACCGGGATTGCTTCGTCGGTATAGGTCAGGTCCAGCGTATAGAAACCATCGATAGTCAGTGCGTCTTGCCAGCGATTTTCATTTGCACTAAGGTTAGAGCAAACCAATCCTGATAATAGAAAACAAAGGCCTATCCTCAAGGCGCTAATATACCCCGCTTTATTTAAATGCTTGTTATTCATGAATAAATACTGGTTATCGAAGCGGCATGTTAGCAATCGATCAGGAAAAATAACAATTCAATGACGATATTTCAGAAAATGTTGGTTACGCCATTTCTCGGTCTTTCGCTCTATACCGGACTGATCATTTATGGCTTATTTGAGTATACTGACAATAATAGACAAATTGAAGGTATTAGCGAAAAGTACCTGTCCTTGCTTGAGCTTTCAAACGAAAACTCGCGTTTGTTTAAACTGATTGTTGTGCAATTTAAAGATGCCGTCTTGGCAGGTGAACAGGAATGGGTCTCATACACACATGAATATAAAGACCAGATAAATTTAAATATCGACCAACTTGCCAATGCGTTTGAGGTTTTAGACCCGGCCTTCACCAGTCAATTGAGAATCGACTTCAACCTGTATTACTCCAACGCTCTAACGCTTTCTCTCGCCTTACTGAAAGATGACCGTGAACTCTCATCGCACGAAACATTAATCCAATCAGTGGAACGATATAGCAATCTCACTTCAATTCATCTGAAACGCCAAAACGAGCAGATCAAACAACACTTAATACAAGCGATCGAACACTCAAATTACAAACTCAATCAGTTACTGGTGTGGGGCACCGGAGTTGCCATACTTCTGCTGATAATAATGGTTTCTGTCACAACGATTATATCCCTATCAACGAAGCGAAGTTTTGCGCAGGTAATCGATAGAATGAAGGCGCTGGCCGAAGGGCGCCCGGACTTCAGTCGCCGTCTTGAGCATCCGAATAAGGATGAATTGGGGTATTTAATTCACTGGTTTAATAAGCTGTCAGAGACTCTGGAGAACGATTATTCCAAGATCCAGAAACTTTCGATAACCGACAAATTGACGCAGCTGAGTAACAGGACCCACAGCGATGAATACCTGCGAAGACAATTAATGCATTCCCGCGAGGTTAGTTGCCAACTAGTCGTGATTATCGCAGACATTGATCATTTTAAGTCCATAAATGACCGATATGGTCACCTGTATGGTGACCATGTATTGCGCGAGTTCTCTATGATTCTTAAACAATATACTCGCGTGCAGGATTTTATTGGGCGCTGGGGCGGTGAAGAATTCATCATCGTAATGCCGGATGTCGGTCTCGAACAGGCAATAAAGAATGCAGAGCGCTTAAGAGCAACGATTGAGCGACACGATTTTGGAGAGGCAGGCAAGGTCACTGCTAGTTTCGGTATATCGTATGGAATTGAAGGTGACACTCAGGAAGGACTAATGAAGAGGGCTGACCAGTGCCTTTATAAAGCCAAAAATAAAGGTCGAAATCAGATTGCGGTGGATAAACGTTAATAAAAAATCTTATCGCAAACTGAACCCAGACAGGGCGATTTTAATATTGGCAATTTTAGGTAAAATTTGTAAACAGTGAATTACCTGATTATAAGTTTTTAATAGACAAATACGGGGACACCCGAATAAATATTGCCAACCCGCTGTATATCAATGGATTAACCGCAGCAGGGAATGCTGCCATGAATTAGGATTAGAATTTTAAGGCGATTGATAGTTAAATTATTATCTTATGCGTGTCCCCTTATCTGATCTATAATTGGAGACGCCAATATAAACGTCTATCTGAGAAACAGTTTAATAACATGAACGGAGTCGATTATTCGAAACAGGAGAGTGAGGAAATCCGCAAATTAAAGCGCGAGATCGCCGATCTCAAGGAGGAGCGCGATTTCCTAAAAAAAGCAGCGGCGTACTTCTCGAATCAAAATCGGTGAAGTACGCCTATGTAGAATCTCTGCGGGGCCAGCATGCGATACACAAGATGTGTGCATGGCTGGGTGTGAGTCGATCGGGCTACTACAAGTGGCGTAATCGCCAGCCGAGCGAGCAGGCATTACGTCGTGAGCAGGTGCGCCAGGCCGTGATTTTGGTATTTGAGCAGTTCAAAAAGCGCTATGGGGCGCCACGCATCAGGCTGGAGCTGAATGAAGCAGGTATTCCCTGTAGCCTCAACCATGTTGCCAGATTGATGGCAGAATCCGGCTTAAAGGCCCGTAATGGCAAGCATTTCAAATTTTATCCATCGGGTAATGCCATCAATCATGTCAGCGAGAATCTGCTTGGGCGAAACTTCAGTGCCAGCACCCCGGATGAGAAATGGGTATCGGATATTACCTATATCAAGCTGGAGCATGGCTTTGTTTATCTAGCGGTGGTCATGGACCTTTTCTCACGACAGATTATCGGCTGGGCACTGGACACGTCGATGACAACGGAATTGATCATAGAGGCCTTTGAGATGGCAAAAGCACACCGCAACGTAAAGCCTGGGCTCATTCTTCACTCAGACAGGGGTGTTCAGTATCGCTCATCTGAGTATCAAGGAAAGTTGTATGAACAAGGTATACGGCCTAGTATGAGTCGAAAAGGTAACTGCTGGGACAATGCTGCAGTCGAATCTTTCTTTGCGAGAATGAAGGTGGAGTCGATCTATGCAGAGAGATTTCTAACCAAGGAAGATGCTTATGCATGCGTATTTGAATATATCGAACTGTTCTACAACAGTGTCCGACGGCACTCAACTATCGATTATAAAAGCCCAAGGCAATTTGAAGAAGACTACTATGCTCAGTGTGCATAATTTAATGTCTACTTTTTGTGGGTAGGATCAATTATTCAATAACACACCTAATGGGTAGCGTAGGTCTTTTCAAAAATGGCGGACATATTCATAAGTTACGGTTCTCAGGATGTGGAGGTGGCCGAGAGACTCTCCAGCATTCTCGAAGACGACGGATGGTCTGTTTGGTGGGATAGGAAGCTTGCCATCGGTCAGAGGGTTTTTCGAAGAATCGACCAGGAGTTGGCCGATGCGCGTTGCGTCGTCGTTATCTGGTCATTGACATCTTGTGAATCACATTGGGTGGAAACCGAATCATCAGAAGGACTGGAAAGAGGCATCCTCGTGCCTGTTCAAATCCAGAAGTGCCGCATCCCGTTCCAATTTCGGCAACTTAACACTGCGGACTTAATGGAGTGGGATCTAAAGAACTTAAGGCACGCTGAAATCATCAAAGTTCGAGAGTCTGTAAGAGTATTGCTAGATGAATCAGGCGAGCGCGAAGCAAAAGAAGATCTTGCGGGGTTGGCTGGAGTGGACGAAAGTCGGAGAACGGGGCTCCGGAAAGTATCCTCCGATCAACCCGGTACGATTGATCTCTTCGTACCGTACCTTGATATAGAGATGGAAGATATCGCAGAAAACGAAGGCGATTTTCTCCCACCAGAAACGATAGTCTCAGGTCCAAGTACAAGGTTACTGTTCGAATTTTCTGAAGAATCAATTCTGTGGATTGATTTATACAAATATCTCAAATCCTTGGGTCAGACGGAATGGCTCGAAGAGTTAGGTCGAGCAATCTATAGAGCACGAAATGCTCGTTCGCCCGGCGTACTTGAGTTGCAATTTAGAGCTACTACCAATGACCGTGTCTACCGACCTGTACTATATACAAGCATGGCTTTAACGGGAAGTTCGAAGCGCTTTCGGATTCTTTTCCTAGAGCAGAAAGAGGATAGGCTTCCACCAAGTACACCCTCCAATATTGTCCTGATTCAGTCACTCGTCAACAATGCGTTTGAGTTTCGCTATCGTGTCATTGAGCCATTTCTCAGAGTTTTCAATGAAGGTAACGAGGACAATTCTGTTGAACTACTAACTGACCTTCGTAAGAAAATAATTAGTTATGAGAAAGTGACGTCTCGGCGCGGATTCCTTGATACAAATAACCTTATGAGCATTTGTTCTGAGTCATCAGACAAAGAATCAGTTCTGGGATTGTTCCAACAATATTACAAATCAAGACAAAGTCTATTTGTTGCCATAGAAAACCAGAATGAAAGAGGTGTCAATGAGGAACTCGAAATACTTTCAGGTCAATATAAACAGTTTCTCGATATCTTGTTAAGGTCTTACCAAGTTGCAATTTCGAGAATCTAACAATGCCATACACGCGGACCATTCAACCGCTGTGCGGTTTCATGTCCGGTGATCGCTGCCGTTATGTACCAAAAACAAGGGATTAATTATGCCTGAATCGATTGGAGTTTTTCTTAGCTGGTCAGGAGAGAAGAGCAAACAACTAGCGAAGGTTTTTGATGGATGGTTGCCTTCCGTAATTCAAAGGATAGAGACGTATTATTCACCTGAAGATATATCTAAAGGGACCCGGTGGAATGATTCGGTAGCATCTAACCTTGAGAGGTCATCAACAGGAATAATTTTCATTACATCCACCAATACAACTGCACCTTGGATAATGTTTGAAGCGGGAGCTCTTTCTAAGAAGGTTGGTGCTTCCAGGGTTTGCCCACTTCTTTTCGAGATAGAGCCTACAGATTTGAGGGGGCCGCTTTCCCAATTCCAAGGTGCCAACTTCTCCAAAGAAGATATCTGGCAACTTATTAGTGATTTAAACGAGGAGTTGGATGAAGAAAGTCTGCCACATGACGTCCTTAGAAAATTGTTCGAAAAATGGTGGCCAGATCTCGAAGCAGATGTTGTAAAAGCCTTGAAGATTGAAGAACAAGATGAGATTGATGTTAGATCTGACCGGGAGTTGATAAAAGAAGTACTTACCCTCGTAAGAACATCTACCTTTCAATCATACGTAAGAGGGGTAGGCCCAGATCAAAAAGCAGTGGAAGATTTGGTGTTTGCATTCGCTAACTTGATACGAACCGCAAGTAAGCTAAGAAATGATGGCCTAATAAATGAGGTTGTGAAGATTGACCCACCATTAGCCAGGTTGCTAGTCCAATGCAGATATGGGCGTTCACAGTTTGAAGAGATGAGGCGCGAGATGGATGAGGTAACAAAAACGATCGATGCGGATACTGCCCGAATATGGAGCAAAGCCACACAGAATGGGAGCATGCTGCTCGGCGACGAAATATTCGGAATAGACTTAGAACATAAAAATGTATAACGAGACACGGGGTCTCGTTAATAAAGCTGTTAGGGCAAATAAAGTCGATTCATGTCTACTTGGATAATCGAAAACCTGGGGCATCTGCTAACCTCAGCATCCATCCTCATCGCATTCACAACCTGGCTTGTGAATCAAAAGAGCAATTTCCGTTCAGAGAAAATTAACCACACAGCCTCTATACTCAGCCAAACTAAGACCGTAAAGCACTTAGCTGAAGCAGATTACTTGATTAATAACCTAATCAATAAAAATGCCAAGATATCCAAGGAAGGGATCACACCAGAAATTGAAAAACCGATTTTCTTGATGCTCAATTACTATGAATCACTTTGCGCCCTAAGCGAGTTGGGAGTGATTGACAAGAAGACCCTTCTTCACTTGCGAGGCGGCTTGATGAAAAGGACATTTTATCTTTGTGAGCCGTACATCAGGCAGTATCGCCACGAACAGGGGCGCAAAGAGATCTATGCAAAGCTCGAGAAGTTTTCTGAGCAATTCGGGTGCTAGGCCCTAAAAATGTATAACGAGACACGGGGTCTCGTTAATAAAGCTGTTAAGTATCACTATGAGTAGACATCAGGGAAAACCAGAAGAACGAAGTTTTGACGGAGAAGAGCTTCCGTTGGAATTCAAATTGTCACGTTCGAAAATAATGTATATTGAAGATAAGTCGGAAGGTTTGGAAGGCGATGCTCGCATAGGTAGGGTATACCTCTCTAAGTCTGGGAAAACGCTTTATTACCGTGGTCAACAATTTCAAAGCCTTAAAGGTAGTGGTTACAAGGCAAACTATTTTGAGGTAGAGTCTGGAAACCATTTTTGGATTTCAGGTCCCAGAAAGGATCAACATGATCGGCTATATGGTGGTAATAGAGGTGTGGTGATCGATGATGACGTATATGAAGAATACATACAGAGTATCAATACTTAACAAATTGCTCCTGTTGACATTTTTCCGTTGCTTCTTTTGTGCTTGATAGCACAAAAGCATCCACTCCAAAAATGCAGCAGAGCAAGGGGTTAATGTCTGCTACTGAGAAGAACCACAAAGAAGTCTTCATGACAGCTATGGTCGCACTACGGACCTGTGGAGCTAAGTTGAATGCCACAAGATCTGGATAATCTGGCCCGCATCGCTTAATACATAACCCAGCACTCTGTTACATCCCGATACAATCCCTAACAAGCCCACCACAGACGCCGCCGCCGTCACCCCTTAAGCTGAAGTCATCAATTGGAACAACAGTGGAGAAGAGATGATGACTTCAGGACACAATAGTCGAGCTATCAAACATGCCCTTTCAACCATCGCAGTCGCAACAGTTTTGTCATTGACCGTACAACAGGTTTCAGCGGGCGAGTGGCGGGTCGGCGCGAACGTCGCCGGTGGTAAGAATCCGTTCGTGGGCGAGGATAACGTTGCCGCATTGATTCCGATGCTTGCCTATAAGGGTGAACGTTTCTACGCCAATCTCGGCAACCCCGGACTCTCATTTTTCAACGGCTCGACCAACTTTGGCGGTCTGGGTTATAGCGTCGTTAAAGCCGATGAATACAACATCGACCTGGTAGGACGGATTCGCGCCATGGGACTCTATCCGGAAGACAATGATGAACTGGAGGGTTTGGACGATCGGGATCCCGGTTTCGATGTGGGTGTCACGGCCCGTTGGCAGACTGGTTTCGGTGAGTTGAATGCCCAGCTGCTGGCGGATGTGAGCGACACCTCCGATGGCCAGGAGGTGATTCTCAGCTATGCCTATCCCCTCAAGCATGGCCAATGGACCTTGCGTCCGGAGATGGGGGTGAGCTGGCAGAGCAGCGATCTTAACGACTACTACTTCGGGGTCGATGCCGACGAGGCGACTGCCAGTCGCGCGGTCTACGAGGCGGATTCTACGCTGACGCCCTTCGCGGGCATCGAGTTCGAATATGCCTTCGATCAAAAGATCAACCTGATCGGCGGTGTCGGTATGGGTCGCCTCGGGGACGGGATCAGCGACAGCCCGATAGTCGATGAAGCGAATCTGGTTGGCGGCCACCTCGGACTGAGTTACACCTTCTGAGGCCGATGACGATGAAAGCTTCGCGCACCTTAATCGCGCTGCTTGCCGGGTCGACACTGCTCTCCTTTGCCTACCTGAGTCTAAGAGAGCAGTCCATGGAGGTTGAGACCGTTCCCGTGGAGCGGGGTGACCTCGAGCTGGTGATCCGGGTGACGGGTGAGGTGATCAACGATCGCCAGGTTGCCCTGACCGCCCTGGTGGACGGTCAGGTTAAGCGTGTCGAAACCGTGCTGGGTGCGAGAGTGGCATCCGGACAGGTGCTGGCCGCCATGGATAACCGGGCGGCCGCGGCAAGCCGGCAACGGGCCAAGGCCTTTCTGCGCCAGGAGGATGTGCGTCGGCGTGAAGAGCAGATGGGTTATCAGCGTCTCAAAAAACTCGCGGCCAAGGGGGCTGTCTCCACCGAGCAGCTGGAGCAGGCGAAGCTCGATTGGGAGGCGGCCAGCGCTGCCTGGGAGGTGGCCAAGGCCGATCTGAGCCTGGCGGATGTGGCCCAGGAGTGGCAACAGGTACGTGCTCCCTTCGATGCGATCGTGACCGCCAAATCCACAGAAGCAGGGCAGTGGGTGGAGGCGGGTACCCAACTCTTTACCCTGGTGGCCCTGGACCATTGGGAGATCGAGGCCCATGTGGATGCGGTGGACAGTGGACGGGTGAAAATCGGCCAGTCGGTATTGATTCGCTGTGACGCCTTTCCGGGGCTGGCATGGCGCTCCACTATCCGTTGGATCGGTCCCAGTGTGGAGCGGGAGAAGGACAAACGACTCAACACCTTTCGGGTCAGGCTTGAGCTGGGTGAAGATCCACCCCCGTTACTGCTCGGTCAGCAGCTTGACCTGGAGATTGCGGTGGATCGACGTCAGGGGGTGTTGCGAGTGCCGTTTGCCGCCCTGCAGGAGAGGGATGATGGGTTTGAGGTGGCACTGATCGATGCGGGACGGGTGCGTTATCAAGGCATCGAAACCGGCTTGGAGAGCGACACCCATGTGGAGGTCAAGGGCGGCCTTGATGCAGGTATGCGGGTGGTGCGTCTGGATGGGGAGAGTCTCGAGACGGGATTGCGGGTCAGTGCAGGGGGTGAGCCATGATCGATATCCGTGGTCTGTGTAAGTCCTACTGGCGGGCCGGGGTGGAGTTGGCGGTTGTTCGCGACGTGGACCTGGCGGTTGCCCGGGGCGAGTTCGTCGCCATCATGGGGCCTTCAGGTTCGGGCAAGAGCACCCTGCTCAATATCATCGGTTGTCTCGATGTGGCGGACCGCGGCCACTACCTGCTCAGCGGAGAGGCGGTGGACCACGCCATCCCCCACCGGCTGGCCCGGCTGAGGGCGCGCTATATCGGGTTCATCTTTCAATCCTTCAACCTTATTCCAACCCGAACCGCCCTGGAGAATGTCGCCCTGCCGCTCCTCTACCAAGGGGTCACTGGCATAGATCGCGAACAACGGGCCATGTCTGCTCTGGAACATGTGGGTATGGCAGACCGGGCTTCGCATCTGCCGAATCAGCTCTCCGGCGGCCAGCAGCAGCGGGTGGCGATCGCCCGGGCCCTGGTGAATCGGCCCTCCCTGTTGATCGCGGATGAGCCGACCGGCGCCCTGGACAGCCGCAACAGCGAGCAGGTGATGTCCCTGTTCAAAAACCTGCATACGGAGGGGCATACCCTGTTGATGGTGACCCACGACCAGGCGGTTGGCGAGTGTGCCGACCGGGTGGTGAAACTGCGTGATGGAGCGATCCAGTCATGAAGGGCTTGCGGATCTCCATGGAACTGATCAAGGAGGCGTTGCGGGCGCTCAGGGAGAATCGTCTGCGCTCCCTGCTGAGCGTGGTGGGCATCGCCATCGGCATCGCCGCGGTAATGACGGTGAGTGCCGTGAGCAGCGGTGGCAAGGCCTTTGTCATGAAGGAGCTGGAGACCTTCGGCCTGCGTTCGGTGTGGATCGTTCGCGACTATAACGACAAGGACCCGAACCGGCGGGTGCGCCTGGGGTCCGGGCTGGTGGAACAGGATCTGGCGGTGCTGGGCGGCGACTGCTGTCCCTCGGTGCGACGTCTCAGTCCGGTGTTGCTGCTGCAGAAGGATGCCATCATCCAGTGGGGCAACCGCTATAGCAATGCGGACATCAAGGGTGTGAACGCGGATTTTCTCAGCATCAACAACGATCGTTTGAAACAGGGGCGGGGATTCAGGAAAAAGGATATCAGCGGGCGCAGGCCGGTGGTGTTGATCGGCGAGACCGTGGCCAAGGATCTCTACCCGCAAGCGGAGCGTGTCATCGGTCGACACCTGCGTATCGGCGGCAGAAAATACCGGGTGATCGGGGTGCTGCAATATAAGAGCCGGGACCTGCTTGCCAGTATCGGCTCCGAGGGTGGCGATGATGCCAACAATCGTATTCTGCTGCCCTATACGGTGGTGCAGCAGATGAACGGCAATCGGCAGATCAGTTACCTGCAGGCCGAGGCGGTATCTTTGGTGGAAGCGGAAAGGGCCACGGCGCAATTGACGCAGGTGTTGCAGCGACGCCATCGGGGCGCCTACCAATATACCCAGGTGACCCTCGCCTCCTATCTGAAGACGGTGGACCGCATCCTCGGCGGGATCACCGCCATGGGGATAGTGGCGGCCTCCACCTCCCTGCTGGTGGGCGGAATCGGTGTGGCGGGGATCATGAGCACCGCGGTGGTGGAGCGGATCCGCGAGATCGGGGTGAGGATGGCGGTCGGGGCAACCCGCCGGCAGATCCTCTTCCAGTTCCTGGCGGAGGCGGTGCTGATCAGCGTCATCGGAGGCTTTGCCGGTCTCACTATCGGCCTGATCCTGGGTGGCCTGCTCGATCTTGTTACCGGCTTTCCACTCATTCCGACGACCACGGGGGTCCTGGTCGGTCTCCTGGTCTCGGTACTGGTGGGTTTGGCTTCCGGCTACTATCCGGCACAACGTGCCGCGGGTTTTTTACCGGTTGAAGCGTTACGGAGAGACTAGACATTATGGGAATTCGACACGATATATCTGTTGCTAGTATTAACCGCAATGAGAAGAGTCGGTATCTGCTGAAAGAGGATGTCACCGATTTCATCGAGCAGGCAAGGCACGAAAACAGTATCCCCGCCATGGCGGTAGTCGTCATGGACTCGGAGCGAATGCTTATCGCGGATATCCAAGGTGAAAGGGTAGTGGGCTCGAACAGCAGTGCCACCCTGGATGACTATTTTCATATCGGCTCCTGCACAAAATCGGTCCTGGCTGTAATGGCCGGCAGATTGATCGAGCAAGCAAAACTAAGCTGGGATACGCGATTCTTCGATCTCTATCCAGACTTGAAGGCGCTGTCCAGAAATGAATATCTCACTATTACCCTGGAGGATCTGTTGCTGTGTCAAGCCGGCATCATCCCGTTTACGGCTGGTGAAGAGTACTCCGGATTAGATGCAACGGTGTCCAGATCAAGAGAGGATTTTATAGCCTATCTGATACGACAGAAACCGGCTGCAAAGAGATCCAGGCATGGTTTTAAACATCTCTACTCGAATGCAAGTTACACCATGGCTGCAGCCATGCTGGAACAGGTTACGGGATTGACCTGGGAGGAGTTGGTCCAGCAAACCCTTTCCCGTGATCTGCAGCTGCCGGTCATATTCGGTTGGCCGAATAAGCACCACAGGAATCAGCCCTGGGGTCACGCGGAGATCGACGGCACGCTGAAGGCCCTCTCTCCGGAACATGAATACAGGCTTCCTGACATCATCGCCCCCGCCGGCGACCTTAGTCTGAAACCCTTGGACTATGCAAGCTATGTCCAACTTCACCTGCAGGGATTAATGGGCAAAGACAACTATCTTGCCGCCGGCACCTACCAGACGATTCACTATCGCCAACGGGGATTCTCCTTCGGTGTGGTAAATGCAAGCGCTTGGGGTGAGCGTTATTCAATGTTGGATGGCAGCGCCGGTACCTTTTACTGCGCAACCATGCTCTTTCCCGACTCTGACTTTGCGTTTGTCGTCATGACCAATTCAGGTACGGCTCCGGCCGTAAAAGGAATAACCTGGATTTCCAAAAAGATTATAAAAAAGTATTTCAAACTGTGGTGGATGTTCTGGATGTGATTTCTGAGACTGGTTCCAATGAAAAGGTGAAGAGATGACAGTGCGACTTTTGAATGGCTTTGTAATGGCATTGATCTGTGTCTGTCTGCTGACGGCTTGCACAACACTGCGTAATGTCAAACATCAATCGATAGAGGGTACACGGATTGGTTATGCCTCGCTTGGTCAAGGACCGGCAACCATCGTTCTGGAAGCGGGGCTGGGTGACGGTATGGCGAGCTGGGACGGGATCATGGATGAGCTGTCGGAAATCACCAGGGTCTTTGCCTACAGTCGGCCGGGGTATTTCCCCAGTAGTGCAACGGATAGACTGCGAACGCCGCAACAGGTCGTGGATGATCTGCGCCACTTACTGAAGCGGACGGGGCATCGACCTCCCTATCTGCTGGTTGGGCACTCTTTGGGTGGACTCTATGTCCTCAATTTCGTCGAGCGTTATCCGGATGAGGTGGCTGGTGTAGTGCTGGTGGATGGGCGGCATCCCATGACCACCCAGGCCTGTCTTGAGAGAGGGCTTAGTGGCTGCAACATGCCGCATCTGATGCAGGCCCTGCTTCCCTCCCATGCCCTCGAAGAGTACCAGGCCGCGCAATCCACAAGAATGCCCGTCACCATGGGTGACAAGCCCTTGGCGGTGATCAGCAGGGCGCCGGATCGTGGTATGACGTCGGCGGCCTGGCGGGCGTTATGGTCGGAGATGCAGGAGGATTTGTCAGAATTGAGTGGCCGCAGCAGGCGCCTGATTGCAGAGCATGGGGGGCACTATGTGCATAAGGACGAACCGGAGAGAGTGATCGAAGCTGTCAACTGGGTCTTTTCCAACTGGCGGGCTGATGTTGGAAGCGTGTCTGATCCAATGGTTGGTGTGAGCAATTAAAAGTCGTCTCACGCCACCGCAAGATATTATTTAGTGCCCATCCAGAAATACAGTCTTTTTTAAAAACACGTCATCCCGGCAAATGCCGGGATCCAGAGAAATTAATGAGTTACTAGATTCCGGCATTCGCCGGAATGACGAGAGTTGCAATTTCCGGATGGGCACTATTTAGGTTTATCCTATTGCGCTATGCATGGATTGGCGAATCAGCTAAAGTCGATCGATCGACTTGGTGCAACGGGTGGTCATGACTTACCAACTGCTATTTCTGTTCGCTGCAGGATTCTTCGGTGGCGTACTCAACGCCATTGCGGGCGGTGGCAGTTTTATCACATTCCCCGCATTACTGTTTGTCGGTGTAGCTCCCATCAGCGCCAATGCCACCAACACCTTTGCCTCCTGTGCGGGCTATATGAGCGGCGCCTATGCACTGCGCAAGGAGCTGCTGGCTTACCGCGCCCAGTTGCCACGACTCATCATCGTCAGCTTGGTTGGTGGCAGTACAGGTGCGTTATTGCTGTTGCTTACCCCGGAGTCGGTGTTTCGTCAAGCCATCCCCTGGCTGCTGCTCTTCGCCACCCTGTTGTTCATCTTTGGCGGGCGTATCAATCGAGCCTTGAAGCAATATGCCTCCGGACATCCGCACGCTTCCCTGTTGGGCGCTCTGTTGCTGCTTTTACTGTTGCTGGGGATCTCGGTCTATGGCGGTTTTTTCAATGCAGGTTTGGGGATCATCATTCTCAGCTATCTGGCATTGGAGGGTTTTGGTGATATCAATGCCATGAACGGACTGAAACTGCTCATATCATCCGTGGTGTCGCTGATTGCCATCGCCCTGTTTATCGTTAATGGGGCCATCGCCTGGTACGCAGGGATTGTGGTCATGTTTGGCACCCTGGTGGGCGGGTATGTGGCGGCCCATCTCTCCCGCCAGTTGCCTCAGACCTATGTCAGGACCTTCGTCATCCTGGCCGGCAGTGGCATGTCTCTCTATTTCTTCTTGAATTAGTGTTAACAGGCCCTACAGGCCCTAAGCTGAACACTCCTGTGTTGTCAGGTCGTGCATGATTTCAATGGTACGCTTATCCAGTCTGGCTTCAACAACCTTGAGTCTGTTTTTTGCATTGATTTCGCTGCCGGCAGGTTGTAACAACTGCCGCAGCATCGGGGCAAGTTCAAGCGCATAATCGGTTTGATGATTGTTTTCCAATGCCTGTAACAAAGCCTGATCGGCATTACGGTAGTCCCGTAGTTTACAGTAGACGCAGCTGATGCGCAGGTAGATGGCAAACTGCCGCTTTGTCGCATCATTGAGGCCGTGGTCAAGGACGGCATAGTGCTCCTTTGCCTGATAATAGTCGGCTGCCTCGAATGAGGCATCAGCTTCAGACAGGAGTCGAGAGTTGCAACTGTCGATCCAGAAATCGATACGGTCGCCGTAAAGGTTGAATTTATGATTTCTGAACTCTGCCTTGGTCAACCATTCACGTGCTTCCAGGTATTGTCCCAGTCGCATGTAGTGACGGCCGATGATGAATGCGCTTTGGGCATATCTTTTCTTGTCCTGTTCGAAGTTGTCTTTGACTATATTGATGATGCCTTGAGAGTCCTGCTGTTCAATGTTCAGTTCCAGGTCCGCAATCACATCGTGGTGTTTACGTGAATGCAGGCTCATCTCATGCAGGGCTTCTCTGGCCGCTTTGTGGACCTCTTCAGCCTCCTCCTCATCGGAAATAATATCCGCCAGCACCAGCAAGGCGCCAACGTCGCGAGCCTCCCCCAGTGCTTTGGCGGAGGCGCAGCGTTGAGTGACATCATCCGACCTCAATAAAAACTTCATGCAAAAGAGCATCATCTCACCAATATGCTCTTGCTTGCGTCCCCAAAGAACGAGCCAGGTGATTATCAAAATCCCCAAGCTAAGGGAGATGAGCAAGGCAATGACCAAGGTGGCGCTAATGTCGTCTCCACTATGTACACTAAGGGTATCCCCGGCAGCATGAAGTTTACCCGCTATCACAAAGGTGGTGAAACCAATTATCGAGTATCTACGACACTGTTGCCGGGGATGGTGTGGTTGGTTGTGTCGAGTGATAGTGGGCTGCATAGTGTTATCCGCGGTGGTGTGAAAACCCCTGTTTCTAAGCTAAGTCCAAAGAACTAGGTGAGTCAATCAGAAGGTATACGGGAATATCTTTCATTATCGGTACCACATAGTACTTGAGGTAATATGTGCAATGGAATTGTAACAGTCCCCGGGAGCAGCCGTGATATTTTTATCTCATGAATGCGGAGCAACAAGATGACAGATAGAGACAACCAGTTTGAGGGCATGGATTGGCTCCGGGCGGAGCTGGAGGACGCCCTGGACGAGGACTATGAACTTGAGATGTCAGAGCCGGCCCTATCCATGGAGTTGCGCCGCATCTATAAAAAAATGCATCCGCCGACCCTGGATCGGAGGGAGTACTTCAAGGCGCTGCTGACCCTGCAGGCGGAACTGATCAAGCTACAGGATTGGGTTGAACATAGCGGGGAGAAGGTCGTTATTGTCTTTGAGGGGCGGGACGCTGCCGGCAAGGGGGGTGTCATCAAGCGTATCACGCAACGGTTGAATCCCCGGGTATGCCGCGTTGTGGCCTTGAGTAAGCCCACGGAAAAGGAGAAGTCCCAATGGTATTTCCAGCGTTACGCAGCCCACCTGCCGTCAGCAGGCGAGATCACCCTGTTTGATCGCTCCTGGTATAACCGCTCAGGGGTCGAGCGGGTGATGGAATTCGCGACTCAAGAGCAGGTGGAACAGTTTTTCCAGGATGTCCCGGATTTCGAGCGTTCCCTGGTCAGGTCGGGGATACGCCTGATCAAATACTGGTTCTCCATCACTGACGAGGAGCAGCAGTTGCGCTTTCTGATGCGTGTCCACGATCCCCTCAAACAGTGGAAACTAAGCCCCATGGACCTTCAATCCAGGGTGCGCTGGGAGGATTACACCAAGGCCAAGGAAGAGACCCTTGCACGCACCAATATACCCGAGGCGCCCTGGTTCATCGTGGAGGGCAATGATAAGAAACGTGCGCGTTTGAACTGCATCCACCACCTGCTCGACCAGATCCCCTACAAGGATATACCCAACGACGCCATTACCTTGCCGGATCGTGTTTTCAATCCCAATTACGAACGCCAGGTATTGCCGTCATCACTCTACGTACCTAAGCGATATTGAACCTATTATGACTGAGATAAAATCGAGACCGCTGCATATCCAGCGCTATCTTATCAGCGGCGTAATCACCCTTATCCCGCTTTGGGTCACCTGGCTGGTCTTCAAATATGTATTCAATCAGCTTTCAAAGTTGGGTGCGCCTTGGGTCAAGATACTGTCACACAGTATCAGGAACGAGTATCCATCCCTTGCTCAATGGCTGCTTGAGCCATGGTTTCAAAACACCCTGGCCGTCTTCCTGATGCTGGTGGGTCTGTATCTGGTCGGTTGGTTCGCGAGTCGAATGATCGGCCGGAGAATCCTCAACATCTTCGAATCGACCGTGCAGCGCCTGCCGGTGATTCAGAATGTCTATGGCTTGGTGAAGAAGCTCATTTCGGCTTTAGGGGATAAACCGGAAAATGTACAACAAGTGGTATTGATCGAATTCCCATCCCCCGAGATGAAGACGGTAGGATTCGTGACACGTACCATGGTGGATGACAACAGTGGTCAGGAGCTGGCGGCGGTGTATGTGCCAACCACGCCGAATCCCACCTCGGGCTATTTGGAGATAGTACCGATCGAGAAGCTTGTGTCGACGGATTGGAGTATCGATGAAGCGATGAACTTCATCATCTCAGGGGGTGCGGTGGCGCCGGATACTGTGCCTTATACAAAAAATCGATCAGGCAAAGCATAGCGCTGATCTTCGTCTATTCATTGTCAGATAGCTCCTTTTCATTATTGCGATTTTCCAATTACTGGCAATACAGTTTGACTTTTGCGGGGACCGTGCAGCCCCGGTCCCCGCTGAACGGTTTAACAGGCGTCGTCATCCTCGGCACGATCCTCGTCGAAGCAACAGGCATCGATGCTTTGGGGCGTACAACCGCGATCACAACAGCACTCACTGCAGCCGCACTCGCCGCACTCCTTACCCGAAGCCTTTTCCCAGACGGTGTAGGCGAGCAGGTCGAGGGTTGTTTTCGGGTTCTCCGGATCGTCGCTCTTGATCACCAGTCCCTGGGCGCGCGGGCATTTCTCCTCGGCTTTGTAGCGTATCAGGATGTCGAGGCTCGCCCCCGGTTGCAGCGTCGCAGGGAATGGGTTGTTGACCAGCTTCCAGTACTTACTCGGCCGCGCGAGGCCCACATGCGTCACGTGTAGCGGGCAGTGGCCGACGTTGGTCAGAGTGAGGGTCCGTTCGCCTGCGCAGCAGGCCTTGACGCCGCCGATGCAGGTTGAGCCGGTGATCGATAGACGTCCCGGAGGCGCAGTGCCAGTGACCTGGATCGTCTTTGGTCCCTGGGGATCGTCACTGTTTATCTTGAGCGTGCCCGCCTTGGTGCCAAAGCCGGATGGCTGGAACCGGATCGGGATTTGCAGGCTGTCGCCCGCACCGATCACGATGGGGAAGCTGAGGACGCTTGGCAGGACGAACTCGGCACTCGACGTGGCGATGCTCTGGATCGTCAGCGGACAGGGGGCACTGTTGGAAAGGGTCAATAGCCGGTCGGTGAAGTCACCGACGCAGGTCTTACCGAAATCCCCATTGTCAGCGATTACCGAAACCAGGCGTGGCGGCGCCGCTTTGCCCGAGACCCTGAGCACGCGAGGTCCGCCGGGGTCGTTGGAGAAGACGGTGATCAGCGCCGTCTTGTTGCCGAACGAGGTGGGTTGGAAGCGTATCGGGATGTCGATGCTGTCTCCCGAGTCAATCACGATCGGGTAGGCGTTGACCCCGGGGGCAACGAATTCCCCCGAATTGGAAGTGATGTTGGTGATCGAGAGCATACCGAATCCGCTATTGGAGAGGGTCAGGATCATGTCCTTCGCTGTGCCGACGCAGACATTCATGAAGGCGCCATCGTCGGGCAGCACAGTGACAAGCCGCGGGCGGAGTTGCACGGTCCGGATCGCGATGTTGTTGTCGTTGGGCACGAGCCGCCAGTCCTCGATGGTGCGGCCCGCGTGGTATTTGTCCGCATTGTCCGGATCGCCCTCGGCCGAGACCACCATCATCATGCTGTCATCGCCGTCTTCGTTCGGGTTAGGCGCCCAGGCAAAGGGGCCGACGACGATCTCCTCGGCGTCGTTGGGCTGGATCGTGGGTGCGCCGATCTCCGGGGTGTCCATGGCCTTGAAGTCGGTGGGCCAGACATGTCCCTCAAGCGGTTTGCAGTGGAAGCCCCGGACATTGACCTGGTTGGCGATGGAGCTGCCGCGGTTCTTCACCCGCACATAGGCGTAGTTGGTGCCGATCACCGGATCCTGGTGGGCGCCGCCCGCATCGGGCTGGTGTCGGTTCCAGATGGTTGCGGTGGCCCGGTGGTCGGCGAGATACTGGTATTCGCCACCGCGCCCGTCGTCGATATAGACATCCACGAGGGGTGGGTCGCCGTCATTCAAATCCTGTTTCTCGAAGGACCATTCGAGCACCTTCTCGTAGGCGCCCCCCGAGAGGCCGCGGGTGGTCCAGTCACCCGCATCGGCGGTTAACAGCGCGTCTAGGAAACCTGCCGGGGAGCCTGGGTTGGTGGCAGGGGAGAGGGTGCTGACGGCGCGGAGCATGAGATAGGTCATGACATGGGCCGAGAATTCGCGTCGGGTCAGCGCCGTGGAGTCGCCGCCGATGCTGCGATAGGCGCGGAACAGGGTCGTCGACAGGATCTGCTCGGAGGAGTAACTGCCCACATCATTGGTGCCGCCCCAGCCCCAGCCGGCGGCGGGATCCCGGTCTGAGCGCCGCCCCAGGTTGGAGTAGGGCCAGAGCATGAAACGGTCGTTGTTGCCGCCATTGTGCCATCCGGAATAGGGGTCGTTCAGGATCATGCCGAAGCTGTCCCCGGCGCTGTGTGCAAAGCCGAAGTTCGCGGTGTTCACATGGTCGTAGAGGATGCCGTGTCCGCCAAGTTCGTGGAGCACCAGATACCAGTCCGAGGCATTGCCCGTGGGCGTCCCGCCGGTGTTGTCGATGCGACCGTAGCAGGCGTGTTCGATGCCATCCCCGTCACCGTAGCAATGGCCGTTGTTGCTGCCGCTGAAACCCCTGTGGTCAACCTTGATGGGAAAGCTGGTGCCGTCGAAATAGGTATCGAGGGGAAAGCCCAACTCCTCCACCAGACGGAAAAAGCGGTCGTTATTATAGTAGGCATTGACGGCGAGAAACTCATCGGTACGCACGTCGTAATCGAAATCCACACCATCGGGCTGGGTGGGTGGTAGGATGTTGGGATTGTGCACATTTATCACTTGCACGTATTCGCCAGTCAGCGATTGGGTGCCGCCCACGGCCGGGTCCAGGCCGAGCAGCTCCACGTCGTCCCGCAGCGGATTGAGCACCGCATTGCTTTGGCTGGCGTCGTTTGCCGTGTCCCCTGTGGAAATGATCGGATCGTAGGTGAAGACGAGCCCGTTCACGTGGGAGGTGAGCGCCCGCAGATAGAGAATCTCCCCGGTCGCGACGCTGACCAGGAAGCGCCAGTTCATGTGATGTCCCTCGTGGGGCAGCCGGACGATAAGTTCGGCCACGAGATGCCAGCTGCCATCCTTGAGGGAGTCGGGAAGCATCGCCAGTGGCAGGGTTGGGAGGTGTTCCTCCTCGATCGGCTCTGCGGGATATTTCTCCGTCTTTTCCGCGGGCTCCGGATGGTCATGCTGGCGCCGCGCCCGGTCGAGCTGATAGACGTAGAAGCGTCCGGAGATGAGTTCGGGCTTCGCGCGGTCCTTGCCCTTGCCGGAGCCGTCGAGGCATGAGCCGAGAATCTCGGAAAGCTGGGTTGTTGCCGCGCCTAGCGCCTGTTTCGATGTGCCCTCCCCAGCCCCGGGGCCTGACTCGCCGGCGGAGAAGAGCTTACGGTAGCGGTTTATGTCGCGGGCTGGGGGTAGCTCGGCATCAATGCACGTTTTGCTCGTGTTGACGATCGAGATGATGCGGCCGGTTTCCTCATTTCTGGTCGCCGTGATCCCGGCGCCCCAGACCGGTGTATCGAGATAGGTCTGGGCATAGACGTAGGTGGTGGTATCGAAGAAGGTCTTTTCATCGGCAAGGTGAAAGGAGGGGCCTGATTTTTTTGGCTCCAAATGGCTCGCTTTACGGCCAAGCTCGCTCAGGTCCGCGATGTCGATGCCGAGTTTACCGGCGAACTGGCGGACATGGGATTTAGCCGAGGCGCTGCTCGGCGTTGCCGAGCCGTTGTTAGCAAAAGTGATTGCCCGTATGGTGCCGTCACCATCCCGGGTTATCGTGGCGTTTAGATCTGCTTCGAGACTGTGTTTCATCACTCTTCTCCATTATCTGGACAATCAACCTTGTTGGAAATCCGCAACGAATAAGCAGTCTTCCAACATCCTTCTTAAGAAAACTTTTTTACAACACAGTTTTCTTTGTCCTCAGTCAGCCATGAAATATCTAACTATTTGATTTGCGGGACTAAGATACCCTGCGGATTATGCAAAACCGAGGTTGGAAATCCTTTCCCTATGGGCCGCCAGGGGCGCCGGGCATACGACGACTCAGGAGAGCGTACATGGGAATATAAATCCTAGTGTAGAAGGGCCGCGTGAGCCTTTCAAAGTGAAAGTTACCGTGCAATTGGATAAAAATTCGGGTATGTGATCCTGTTATGGTGGGGTCAGCGACCATCGTATCCTTGATGTTCAGGATCTATATCCACCGAGATGAAGGCAAGGAATATTTTTAGCGCATTCTAGAATTTAGTATTCTAGCCGTATGTATGTGCGGTTTTGGGTTGTTTGAAAAATGCGAACTACCTTCATTGTGAGCTTCCTGGCTAATGTGATGCTTGCCCTTGTATCGTTGGTGACGCTCCCGGATCGAGTGGCGATTCACTTCGGTCAGGGTGGGATGCCCGATGGATGGGCTTCAAGCCTGACTGGTACACTTATCATGTTGGGTGTGCATTGTCTCCTATTCTGCTCTCTTTACTTTTCACCGAGACTGCTTGCTTTGGTACCTGCCAAATGGGTCAGTCTTCCAAATCGTGACTACTGGCTTAGACCAGAGCGCCACTCTCAAGCCATTGTAAAATTCAGCCAGTATATGTGGCAGTTTGGCACGGCACTGTTTATGTTTATGTTGTTCACGGGCTTGCTCAGTCTCAAGGCAAATCTGTCCGATCCGGTGCGACTTGATGAGGGCCCATTGTTAGTTGCGCTGGTGGTTTTTCTTATTTATACGGGATATTGGACTCTTAGATTGCTAAGGGCTTTCCGTATCCCGCCTAAACACCAGTAATTTCAATTCAGCAGGCTTTGATTCCTTGTTGCTACGGCAAGGTGTATTTAAGGAACCATACAATGTAGTCCATATATTTCATGTGGTAATTAAATAGCTTCAGCGTCGACTGAATGCCTTCTTAATCAATATTCGGGTTATTACATTGAACTATACTAATGACGTAAATAAACGACATGCTGAGTAGTTAGGAAGTGATACAAAAAGAGTAAATATAAATTGCGGTAAGACGATCCGCTGAGCTTTTGAGTGGATATTGATCTACGGACGGAGCGGGGAGCTCTACGCATGATGAATATCATCCTAACCGCTGCACGCTATCCAGGCTGGGTGCTACTGGTACTTGGATCTATCACGCTTCTCGCGATCACCCGCTTGCCGGATTTACGCGTCGAGATCACCGCCGAAGGGATGATGGTCAACAATCCCCCGGCTATCGCCGAATACCAGCGCACCATTGACACCTTCGGCAGTGAAAATATCACCGTCATCTATCTGGAAGATCCAAATCTGTTTGAACCAGAGAACCTTTCAGCCATCCGCCAGGCATTGAAGGACATTCAGGCCATTCCTCAGGTCAGCCGAACCGTCAGCCTCTTCTCGGTGCATTATCTGCGTACAGTGGATGGATATATCTATACTGATCCCTACCTGAAATCCATTCCACAGACCCGTGAAGCCGCTGATGCTTTGATACAAGCGGCACTGATCAATCCCCTGATCGAAAGAAATCTGCTCTCCAGAAATGGCTCTGTCATGGCGATCAACCTGTTTTTCGACATGGAGCATTACCATCGCGGTTTTGATGAGGAGGTTGCATTTGCACTGGATGATGCGATTAAGCCTCTGCAACAGCGCTTCCGGCAAGTATTTCATTTGGGCGATCCCTCGGTGCGGAAAGATATTTCAGAACAGATCCGCTCCGATCAACGCCTGATTCTACCACTCGCCCTGATGGTGCTTGTGGTTACCCTTGCGCTCACCCAGCGCCACTGGCTAGCCCCAATGATCCCGTTACTGACCGCCGGCATGAGTGTGGTTTGGATCTTGGGTTTGATGGCGGTCCTCGGTATCCCGGTAAATGTCATGACCTCGATTGTGCCGGCCCTGCTGATCATCGTGGGTTCAACCGAAGATATCCATTTGCTGTCTGAGTACCAGGCTGCCATTCGCAAGGGAAAGAAGCATCTGGCGGCGATCAAACTGATGGCAAAGTACATGGGGATAGCTATCGTATTGACCTTTGTGACCACTTTTATGGGTTTTCTTTCGATCTCCCTCAATCGTATTGATCTGCTGCAACAGTTTGGTCTGATCACCGCCTTGGGATTGGCAATGAATTTCCTGGCCACCATTACCCTGGTCCCGGCCTGTCTGCAACTAACCCGGCAATTTGGTCTGGAAACACTCTCTACAACCCACTACCCATTTGCGTCATTTACCACCTGGCTCTATCAGCAGCTGTCCCGCTATCCGAAAGCGATCATTGGCTCCGTACTGATGTTGATGGCGGTCTGTCTCTTGTGGGCAACCCAGATCAAGGTCAATAACAATGTAATGGACTACTTTGATCACCGTTCTGAAGTACCACAGCAAGCCAAATTTCTGCATCAAAACCTGTCTGGAATGGATGCGCTCTCAATCGTGCTGAGCGGAACCCAAGGCACCTTCCTGCAAGTGCCTTATCTCGAGGAACTGGATAGGCTCCAGGACTATCTTGACGAGACAGGTCATTTTGACAAGAGCTTTTCATTTGCCGATTTCATTGGTGTGGTCCACAGCGGTATCGATGGTGAATGGCCCGGTACTATCTATCTCCCTGCGCGTAATGAAGTGGTCAAGGAGTATATGTCCCTGTTGGATCATGTAAATGCGGCGGCCTTTGTCTCAGCCGATTACAGCCAAGCCCGTGTTCTGGTCCGGCACGCCATCAGTTCATCCCATGAACTGAACGAGGCGGTTGACGAGGTCAAGCAGTACGCCGAGCAATGGATGGACCCGACCTTGGATGTGATGATCACGGGTAGCAGCTATCTTAACAGTCAGGCTGTGGATTACATGGCAGACGGCCAGGCAAGGTCACTGTTACTGATGCTGTTCGTGATATTCCTCCTGGTGGCCCTGCTGTTCATGAACATAAAAGCAGGTTTGATAGCCGTGATAGCCAATCTGTTTCCGATTGTGGTGTTATTCGGTGTCATGGGGATGTTTGGTATTGCATTGGATACCGGCACCACCATGGTGGGAGCCATCGCCTTAGGTATCTGTGTCGATCACACCATGCATTTTATGGCGCGTTACCAACGCCTGGCTAAAAACTGCCGATCAGGATCGGAGGCCTTGGTTCAGGTCATCCAGCAGGAATCGACCCCCATCATAACCACGGCACTGGCCTTGGCTGCCGGCTTCGCCACATTGACCTTATCCAACTTTCCCCCGGTGACCCTGTTTGGCCTGTTGAGCGCCTTGGTCATGTGTCTGGCTTTGCTCGGGACCTTTGTGCTCATCCCACTGATGCTGCGAAACACCCGCCTGATTAGCGTATGGGATCTACTCTCGCTACACCTGAGAAGAGATGTCCTGGATAAATGCCAATTGCTTAAGGGTATGCGGCCATGGCAGGTCAGAAAACTGGTGGCAGTGAGTCATATCAGGGAGTATGAACCGGACGAAGCGATTCTTCTGCAGGGTACTTCATACGATACCATGCTGGTGCTGCTCAAGGGTCAGGCCGAGGCCTGGCGTACCCGGCATGATGGCTCAACCTATCTGGTCAGTAGCTATGAACCTGGTGGTGTTTTCGGCGTGTCATCGCTGGTTACCAACCGGGAGCGATTGGCTGATGTGGTTGCTGTCGGTAATGTGCAGGCATTGTCACTACGCTGGGAAAGTATCCATCGAATCGCTCGACTCTATCCCCGTATAGCTTCCAGATTTCATGAAAATCTTTCCACCATCATCGCTAAACGGTTGTTTCATGAAACCGATAGTCTCTCTTATCAGGATGAACTGTCGGGTCTTTACAGCGCCTCTTTTCTACAAGAGCTGTTGAACTTCACAGCAGAGAAGGCGAATCGATACAAAGAGCCACTCTGTCTGATCATGCTTACCATAGAAGGTGAAGAGGTGATAATTCAAAACCATGGGCGGCAGGCGCTGCGCTGGGTGTTCCGTGAGATTGCAAAAGCGGTAAAACAGGCACTACGCAAAGTCGACTTGCTCTCTCGTTGGGGGGTTGGGGAGTTTATTATCATGTTACCAAGAACGGACCACACTACATTGGAGGAGATTGTGTGGCGTTTACAGGATGCCCTTCGAGAAGCGGATTTCAGTGTGGTCGATGTGCTGAATATACAGGCGCGCTGGGCTAACCTTCGGGATGGCGAGACCGCTCAATCTCTGGTGACACGGGCGAAATCCCATGATGCTATTTGGGAGTTAAAGCAAGTCAAAAGTGCTGAGTGATGAGCCTGTGATCAATCAAATAACTTTGTAATGTAATGCTGATTGGCTGATTCTATCCATCCCAATCTGCCTATAGAACCCCGCCTCAGATAAGGCGGGGATGTTTAAAATCAACAGGTTACAGGGGAACTACATTTTCCGCCTGAGGGCCTTTCTGGCCAGCGGTTTCGGTAAATTCGACCTTTTGGCCGTCTACCAGGTTGAGATGGCCTTCACCAACGATGGCGCGGAAATGCACAAACAGGTCTTTTCCTGATTCGCGCTCGATAAATCCATAACCTTTTGCACTGTCGAACCACTTGACGGTTCCGGTTTGTCTTTCAGACATCTTTAAATACCTCAATCAATATAAAAATTCATCCGTCTCCAAGAGCGGACACTCACCACAAATCTTGGATAACACTATGAAGCACGATTCGGGTGTAACTATTGAGGAAACAGCGAATGTTAGGCGTTAGGACTAAGATCTTGCAGGTAATTCACCATATACAGCTTGCTACTGAATTGCAATCGGTTATTTTCTGTGATGGCTAAATTTTAAACAACAAATCAGGCATGAATTAAAAATGAGACCGGTCCCTGATAAATAAATAATCTATATGATACGACTTCAACTATAATTACCGTATCGTGGACTTGTAGACTAAAGGATTAAGCCGTCTTTCATAAATACTATAGCCGCAATTGGATGGAGCGGCGTCAGTAAGCAGGCCTCATCATGACTTGGACCAACAGAAGAATATCCGTTTCAGACGATACAGTGATCCATTTTCCCGGATATGAGTCATGGAACAGCATGACAGAGATGGCAACAGTTGCAGCAGATGTCAACAAAGAGCGTGTACTCTGTAGAGTGTCGTTGAATATCCTGGAAGATAAATTTGGTGTTATGGATGACACACCGGTGCGTTGTATCGCTCACCATCGTGCAGTAATACAAGAGGCGGCTAGAAAGTTGATACAGAGCGAATCCTTCGAGGATGACGGATCAATACTGATTCGATCAGGCGATATCTGACAATAATATCTGGACCTTCTCAGCAAGCTGATTTTATAAGGTTCTTAGGTTTTGACTAGGTGGCATTTTTGATCATGTAGCCACCGGATTTTTCATCGGCTTCCAAGATCACTAATTTTCGTTTCTTTGCCTCTTCGAGTAGCGCGTTGAAGGTATTGAAGCCATGATATCGCTCGCTGAAACCGGGTTTACGACGCTTCAAGGTTTGCTTGACCATGGAACCCCATACCTTCCCTGTTTCTCCACGTTCCTGGATCAGGTCTTCTACCGTGGCGACGACCAGGTCCAGTGCCTCCTGCTTTCTCTTCTCCTCTTCACTGGGTTGCTTCTTTGAGGCTTTCTTTTTAACCGTCTGTTTGCTGGAGCTTTTCCGTCGGCTTTGGCTGGACCTTTTACTCTCTCTCACCAGGTCGTCATAGAAGATAAACTCATCGCAGTTGGCGGTAAGCAGGTCTGATGTGGAGTTCTTAACCCCGACACCAATTACTATTTTGTTGTTTTCTCTCAACTTGCTGACGAGTGGGGAGAAGTCGGAGTCTCCGCTGATAATGACGAATGTGTCCAGATGAAGCTTTGTGTAGCAGAGATCCAGGGCGTCAACCACCATCCGGATATCAGCCGAATTCTTGCCTGACTGGCGTACGTGGGGAATCTCTATCAGTTCGAATGCCGCTTCGTGCATGGCGGCCTTGAACTCTTTGTAACGATCCCAATCGCAGTAGGCCTTTTTAAACACGATATTGCCTTTGAGCAGCAGATGCTCCAACACCTTTTGAATATTAAACGCCGCATAGTTGGCATCGCGTACTCCCAATGCAACGTTCTCGAAGTCGCAGAAGACGGCCATGTTTTGTGTTGAGCTTGATTCAGGCATTGGTCACTGTCCTGTTAAAGGTGTTTGTTCTTGTTATCCCGGAATGGGGTTCATACATTCTAGTCGCTTATAAGCTAATCATCCGACTCCCCCACCGCCAATCTCGCCAACTGTTCATAAAGTTGATAACGGGTCTTGATATGCTGTTGTGCCTGACGCAGAAAGCGTTCCGAGTGCTCAGGGTGGGTACGTTCCAATACGCTGAATCGGGTCTCTGTGGAGGCGAAATCCCGGTAGGGGATGGATGGCTCCTTGGAGTCCATTTTCAACGGGTTCTCACCCTTTTCACTACGCCGCGGGTCATAACGGAACAGGGGCCAATGTCCCGAATCCACCGCCAGCTCCTGCTGTCGGATGTTGTTCGACAGGTCGACCCCATGGGCGATGCAGGGAGAGTAACAGATGATCAGGGAGGGACCGTCGTAGGATTCGGCCTCGAGAAAGATGCGCAGGGTCTGTATGTCCTTGGCGCCGAATGCCACCTGTCCCACGTAGACATTGCCGTAGGCCATGGCCATCAGGGCGATATCCTTTTTGTTGGTCGGCTTGCCACTGGCAGAGAACTTGGCAACGGCACCCAGGGGGGTGGCCTTGGAGGTCTGGCCGCCGGTGTTGGAGTAGGTCTCCGTATCCAGCAGCAGGATGTTGACGTTGCGCCCGGCGGCGAACACATGGTCCACACCGCCATAACCGATGTCGTAGGCCCAGCCGTCGCCCCCCACCAGCCAGACGCTTTTCTTTGCCAGGCTGTCGGCCACCGCCAGCAGGCGCTTCGCCTCAGGGGTGTCGATCTGCGCCAGTTTCTGCTTCAAGGTGTCGATACGTTGACGCTGTTCGAAGATCTCGGCCTCGCTCTGCTGTTCTGCCTTGAGCAGGGCATCGCTCAGTTCGCCACCCAGCTGGTCCCGCATCCCGTTGATCAGGGTGACTGCCTGATCCCGCTGCATATCGATGGCGATGCGCATGCCAAGACCGAATTCCGCATTGTCCTCGAACAGGGAGTTTGACCAGGTGGGGCCGCGGCCCTCCGGGTTGGTGGTGTAGGGGGTGGTGGGCAGGTTGCCGCCGTAGATCGATGAGCAGCCGGTGGCGTTGGCGATGAGCATACGGTCGCCGAAGAGCTGGGTCGCCAGTTTGATGTAGGGGGTCTCGCCGCAACCGACGCAGGCGCCGGAGAATTCGAACAGGGGTTGCATGACCATGGATCCCTTGATGGTGGTCTCCTTGAGCCGGGTCCGGTCGTATTCGGGCAGGCTGAGAAAGAACTCCCAGTTGCCCCTTTCCTGTTGGTGATAGGCCTCGTCATCCACCATGTTGAGGGCCTTGCGCTGTGGATTCTTCTTGTCCCGTATGGGGCAGATCTCCACGCAGAGACCGCAACCGGTGCAATCGTCTGGCGCCACCTGATAGCTGATGTGGCTGCCCGGCTCGAAATCCTTGGCCCCCTTGACCGGGGTGTGGAGGAAGCTGTCGGGGGCATCCTCGGTCAGGGCTTCGGGGAAGATCTTGGAGCGGATGGCGGCATGGGGACAGACCAGGGGACACTTGCCGCAGTGGGTGCAGAGATCCATCTCCCACTTCGGCAGCTGCAGGGCGATATTGCGTTTCTCATAGGCGGTGGTGCCCAGGGGCCAGGTGCCATCGTTGGGCATCAGGCTGACCGGCACCGCATCACCCAGGCCGGCGATGATGAGGGAGGTGACCTGCTGCACGAAGGCAGGCGCATCGGCAGGTACCACGGCTTTGGGACTCTCCTCCTTGGTTGTCGCCTCCGGCAGCGGAACCTGATGCAGGCCCGCCAGGGCGGCATCGATAGCGTCGTAGTTGCGTTGCAGCAGGCGCGCACCCTTGCGGCCATAGCTCTTTTTCACCGCCTCCTTGATCAGTTCGATGGCAAGATCCTGCTGCAGCAGGCCGGAGATGGCGAAGAAGCAGGTCTGCATGATGGTGTTGATACGCCGTCCCATGCCGGTCTTGTCGGCGATTTCGTAGGCATCGATGATGTAGAGGCTCAATCCCTTGTCGAGCATCTGCCGCTGCATCTTACCCGGCAGGGTATCCCACACCTGATTCGGGCCGGCACTGGTATTGAGCAGAAACACACCACCAGGCTGTGCCATCTCGAGCATTTCGTAGCGGCCGAGAAAGGTGGGTTGGTGACAGGCCACGAAACTGGCTTCGTCCTTGCCGATGAGGTAGGTACTGTTGATCGGATCGGGACCGAAGCGCAGATGCGAGACGGTTATCGCCCCCGACTTTTTCGAGTCATACTGAAAATAGCCCTGGGCATGATTCTTGGTCTGTTCGCCGATGATCTTGATGGAGTTCTTGTTGGCGGAGACGGTGCCGTCGGCTCCCAGGCCATAGAAGAGACAGGCGGTGACACCTTGCGAGGCGGCGGGACGGAAACTGCTGTCCCAGGGCAGGCTGGTCTTGCTGAGGTCGTCGATGATGCCGACAGTAAAAGGATTTCTCGGTGTCTCTTTTGCCAGCTCGTCAAAGATGGCCTTCACCATTGCCGGGGTGAACTCCTTGGAGGAGAGACCGTAACGTCCGCCGATGATGCGTGGCAGGTGAGCGCGGCGTCCCTCGTTATAGGCCTGGGCAAAGGCCCCCAGGACATCCTTATACAGCGGCTCGCCGTCGGCGCCGGGCTCCTTGGTGCGGTCGAGCGCGGCGATCTTTTTCACCCCATCGGGTACCGCATCCAACAGCTGCTCTGCAGCGAATGGGCGGAACAGGCGTACCTTGACCATACCCACCTTTTCCCCTGCCGCAACCAGGTGCTCCACCGCCTCCTGGGCTGCACCGATGCCGGAACCCATGAGCATGATAATCCGCTCAGGATGCTCTGCACCCAGATATTCGAACAGGCTGTATTGTCGTCCGCTGAGGCGGGCGAATCTGTGCATGGCGGATTGCAGGATTGCCGGCGCCTTGGCATAGAAGGGATTGACAGTTTCCCGGCCCTGGAAATAGACATCGGGATTTTGCGAGGTGCCGCGGATCACCGGGTGATCGGGTGAGAGCGACCGTTCACGGTGGGCGATGATCCACTCCTCGTCGATCATCGCCCTGATGGTCTCTTCCCGGGGCAGTTGAATCTTGTTGACCTCGTGGGAGGTGCGAAAACCATCGAAGAAGTGGAGGTAGGGGATACGGCTTTCGAGGCTGGCCGCCTGGGCGATCAGGGCGAAGTCCGCCACCTCCTGCACACTGGCGGAGCAGAGCATGGCATACCCGGTGGCGCGGCAGGCCATGACGTCGCTGTGGTCACCAAAGATGGAGAGGGCCTGAACCGCCAGGGAACGGGCCGAGACATGTAAAACAGTCGGGGTCAGCTCACCGGCGATCTTATACATGTTGGGTATCATCAACAGCAGGCCCTGGGAGGCGGTAAAAGAGGTGGAGAGGGACCCCGCCTGCAACGCCCCGTGCACGGTTCCCGCGGCACCGGCCTCGCTCTGCATCTCGATCACGTCCGGCACCGAACCCCAGATGTTTTTTATCCCCCGGGCGGACCACTCATCGGACCACTCCCCCATGGGTGATGCGGGGGTGATCGGGTAGATGGCGATGACTTCATTGGTGAGGTGCGCGATATGGGCGGCGGCTTCGTTACCGTCGATGGTCACCATCTCTTTTTGCATATCCTGAATTCCTGGTCTGGTTGCCGGGGCAATAACAATTTCCGAGTTGATCAATAACAGCTGTCGATGGTCAGTGCGCTCCTATCCTTGCTCCGTTTCAGTGCATCCGATTTCCATGATTGATGAAGGTCATAGTACAGCTTGTTTTGTGTTTAATTTACCTACCCAGCATTGAATCCTTGACTAGAATTAAGTCGAAGAACAATGCGACTTTCATTGCGAATTCTGTAGCAGTACGAACACGTTTTTTTAACTTTACGCTTTTTTTCCAGTGATGACCAAGTAACGGTCTCAAGGATCCAGTGTGAATTCTCAGCACCACTCAGCGGTCGAAAGACGTCCGGGTTATTTAGCTCGTTCGTCATTGCAGACACTATTTACAGTTTTGAGTCAGTCCGGTTACAAGATATTGGGCCCACGGGTGCGTGACGGAGCGATTCAATTCGAGCCCCTTGACGGCCCGGACGCATTGCCTGTGGGTGTGACCAATGACCAGCAGCCGGGGCACTATCGGTTAAACCACGGAGAGAGTCCGCGGCTCTTCGACTGGAACCACGGACCCCAGGGTTTGAAGCCACTCTGTTTCGCCCCCCGTGAGGTGCTCTGGCAGGAGATTGCCGATCCCTTCACCTTCAATCGAACCCTGCCGGAGGTGAAACACACCGCGGTGCTCGGTGTGCGGGCCTGCGATCTGGCGGCACTGTCGATTCTGGATCACCATTTCGAGCTGGAGATGCGCCCCGATCCCCATTACAAGGAGCGCCGTGAAAGCCTGTTGCTGATCGGCGTCGATTGCGCCCATTCCGCCTCCACCTGCTTCTGTCTCTCCACCGGTGACGGGCCGGCCTTGGATGGCGGTTACGACATCGGCATGGCCGAACTCGACGAGGGTTTTCTGATCTGGCACCTGAGTGCAAAAGGTGAGGCGATCACCAGCCAACTGGCACTGCAGCCCGCCGATGATGCCCAGCTCGAGGCGATGTTGCAGGCCACCGATCAAGCGGCCAGCGAACAGCAGCGTAAGCTGCCCGGGAGTGAAGCGCTGCAACAACTCTACAAGCGGCTGGATCATGCTCAGTGGGATCAGGTTGCAGAGCGCTGCCTATCCTGTGGCAACTGTACCGCGGTCTGTCCCACCTGCTTCTGCTATCAGGTGGGTCATGAGGTGGCCCTGACCGGCGATGTGGCGGAGATGGTGCGTAATTGGGACTCCTGTTTCAGTCCCACCCATAGCGATATGGGTCACTTCCAGGTCCGGAGTAATATCAAACACCGTTATCGTCAATGGATGACCCATAAATTGGCCGGCTGGCAGGTACAGCAGCGGCGTATCGGGTGTACCGGTTGTGGTCGTTGCATCGCCTGGTGTCCGGTGGGTATAGATCTGACCCAGGAGGTTACAGCTGTGTTGGAGGAGGACAGTCTCGATGTTTGATCCCCATATGCCACATGTCGCAGTGATCGACGAACGTATCCAGGAGTCGCCAACCATCTTCACCCTGCGGTTGCAGTACGACTGGGAAGTGCAAAAGGCCTACGAATTCGATCCCGGTCAGTTCAACATGGTCACCCTGTTCGGTGTCGGAGAGATCCCCATCTCCATCGTCAACGACCCCTTGGACAACCACTACTTCGACCACACCATTCGGGTGGTGGGTCGTGTCTCGGAGGGCATGTCGAAGCTGCAACCGGGTGACCGGGTGGGTATACGTGGTCCCTTTGGCCGGGGTTGGCCCCTGGCGCGGATGAAGGGCAAGGATATCCTGCTTATCACCGGCGGACTGGGCTGCGCCCCGCTGGTCTCTGTGATCCGGTTCATCATGCGTCGCCGCGAATACTACGGTCGTATCCATATCCTGCAGGGGGTCAAGCACTCGGATGATCTGATCTGGCGCGATCAGTATGACGAATGGGCGAAGTTGCATGACGTGCATATCCTGCTGGCGGCGGATGTCGCCGGCAAGGGCTGGAAGGGACAGCAGGGAATGGTTACCGAATTGATGAGTCAGATCTCGGTACGACCCCATCGAACCGTCGCCATGCTGTGCGGACCGGAGCTGATGATGCTGGCAGCGATCGCCGGTTTGCGCGACATGGGCCTGGCCGACGGCAGCATCTGGTTCAGTATGGAGCGCAACATGCAGTGCGGCATCGGACAGTGCGGCCACTGCCAGATAGGTCCTCACTATGTTTGCCAGGACGGGCCGGTGTTCTGTTATTCGGATCTGGCGGATTTCTTGGGGACCAAAGGATTTTGACTGAAGAGTTTTGAGTTTTGAGTTTTGAGTTATGAGTTATGAGTTATGAGTTTTTAGTTGGTTGTGTGCGGGGAGCCGCACCACATCGATTCCCTCTCCCTTGGGGAGAGGGACAGGGTGAGGGGATATACAACGTGAGCGAAGCGAACACATTTAACTCAAAACTAAAAACTCATAACTCAAAACTTCCATATTAGATGGGACGGAGTATAGACATGACAGGCACCAAACCAAAGCTCGCGGTCCACAAATTCAGCTCCTGCGATGGCTGTCAGCTGGCGCTGCTGAATCTGGGTGAGCCGTTGCTACTGCTTCCGGAGCTGGTGGATATCGTGCATTTCGCCGAGGCCGGTCCCAGCGATCCGGTGGCTGATGCCGACATTGCGCTGGTGGAGGGTAGCGTCTCCACCCCGGAGGATATCGAACGCATCAAGCAGGTGCGGGAGCACAGCGGTTTGCTGATCTCCATCGGTGCCTGCGCCACCGTGGGTGGGTTGCAGGCACTGGCCAATTTTACCGACCGTGGCGCCTGGATGGCGGCGGTCTATGATCGGCCCGACTACATAG
This sequence comes from Candidatus Thiodiazotropha sp. CDECU1, assembly GCF_963455295.1. NCBI lineage: Bacteria > Pseudomonadati > Pseudomonadota > Gammaproteobacteria > Chromatiales > Sedimenticolaceae > Candidatus Thiodiazotropha > Candidatus Thiodiazotropha sp. CDECU1. The sequence continues at coordinate 3,567,886 of NZ_OY734020.1, read as the reverse complement.
AGGCGCTGGAGAGCTCCAATCCCATCTCCGAATACGTCAAGGTCGATTTCGAGATCCCAGGTTGTCCGGTCAATTCGCGCCAGGTGATCGGTGCCTTGCGTGACCTGCTGAACGGTGTCAAACCTCGTCCGGAGACCCGGTCGGTCTGTATGGGATGCAAGCGCCTGGGTGTGGTCTGTACCATGGTCACAAAGGGTGAACCCTGCATGGGGCCGGTGACTGTGGCGGGGTGCGGCGCACTCTGTCCATCCATAGGCCGGGGTTGTTACAGCTGTTACGGACCCCTGAAGCTGATCAACGATCGCTCCCTGGCCAAGCGTTTTGCCGAATTGGGCCTCGACCGCGACGCTATTGCGCGACGCTTCCATTTTATTGCCAATCACGCTCCTGCCTTCAAACGGGCGGGTGAGCGGCTGAAAGATAACACCCATGAATGATTCAACACGCGATATTCATATCCATGTGCCGGTGCTGACCCGGGTCGAGGGCGAAGGCGCCCTGAAGATCGATGTTGCGGACGGCGCCATCCAGAACCTGGCCCTGCATATCTACGAGCCACCCCGGCTGTTCGAGAAGTTTGTCGAGGGCTACGAGTGCGATCAGGTGATCGATATGGTGGCGCGCATCTGCGGTATCTGCCCGGTGGCCTACCAGATGAGCGCGGTGCAGGCCTTCGAGGAGTTGTTCGGTCTGGAGCCCCCCGGCTGGTTAGAGGAGATGCGACGTGCCATGTATTGCGGCGAATGGCTGCAGAGCCATGCCCTGCATATCCATCTCCTGGCGGCCCCGGATTTTCTCGGTTTCGATTCCGCTATCGCCATGGCGTCCGACTATCCGGACGCGGTGCGGCGTGGCCTTGAACTGCAGACCCTGGGTAACGATCTGATTGCACTCTTCGGCGGTCGTTCGGTGCATCCGGTGGGGGTTCGTGTGGGTGGTTTCTACCGGCCGCCGAGGCAGGATGAAGTGGATTCCATGCTGCGCCGCCTGCAAGCGGCACTGCCGGCTGCGGAGGCCCTGGTGGGTTGGACGGCGGGGCTCGATTTTCCGGATGATGAACAGTCCTTCATCAGCGTTGCCATGAGCCACCCCGATGAGTACGCCATCAATCGGGGTAATCTGATCTCGGGACAGGGACTCGAGACGGAGATCAATTTCTACGAGAGCTCTTTTCAGGAGCATCAGTCACCCCACTCCACGGCGCTGCATTCGACCCTGGATGGACGTCCCTACCTGGTCGGTCCCCTGGCCCGGATCAATCTCAACTTCCACCAGTTGCCGCCACCGGTGCGCAAGAGCCTGGACGAGTGCGGGATACATTTCCCCAGCCACAACATGTTCCACAGTATCGTGGCCCGGGCCATCGAGCTGCATCTGGCCCTGTATGAAGCGATTCGGCTGCTGCAGAACTATCGTCTGCCCGATGAACCCTATATCCCGCTTCAGCCCCGGGAGGGTAATGCCTTCGGTTGCACCGAAGCGCCCCGGGGTATCCTGTGGCACCGCTACGATGTGGATGAGCAGGGGATAGTGCGGCATGCCCGCATCATACCCCCCACCAGTCAGAATCAGGGACGCATCGAAGAGGACATCCGCCTCTCCCTGGAGCGGTTCGGTCTGCACAATCCGGACGACGCCCTGCGGCTGCGGGCGGAACAGGTGATTCGCAACTATGATCCCTGTATCTCTTGTGCCACTCACTTTCTCACCCTCGACGTTCATCGCCGATGACCCGGGTCATAGGGGTCGGTTCACCCTTTGGGGCCGATCGCCTGGCCTGGCTGGCGGTTGATCACCTTGCCGGATTGGAGTTGCAGGATTGCGAGCTGCTCAAGCTCGATCGACCCGGCAGTCAACTGGTCAGCTATTTTCAAGGTGTAGAACAGGTTGTGATTATCGATGCGGTGCGCCTGTCGGATAGACCGGGAGGCGTAATGACGATTGATGTTGAGCGCTTGCATCAGCTGGAGTATCAGACTTCCAGCCATGGTTTTGGCGTCGCCGAGTCGATCGCCCTGGCCGGGCAACTGGGTGATTTGCCAGTGCGACTGCACCTGCTGGGTATTCAGACAGGTGAGGATATCGACCGGCTGCCGAGTATCGATCTGGGAATGCTCACAAGCCTGATCAACCGGTTATTGGATAGGGCATCCTGTTAGCGCGGTCATTCCGACTCCCCCGCGGCCACCGCCGGTCGCAGCATCGGCATCAGGTTTTCAGTGGCTGGCCGATAAGTATCATGGGGATAATCCAGGAGAGGTGATGAAGCCTAAAAAGATCGGGCGATTTCAGGTTGGTGAACAACTTGGCGTGGGCAACCAGGGTACTGTCTATCTCTGCCATGACAGCCAGCTGGAGCGCAAGGTTGCGATAAAACTGCTCAACAAGTCGTTGCAGGAGTCAGCATTTCAGGATGAGGCCCGGGCCGCGAGCAAGCTCCAGCATGCCAATATCGTCTCCATCTATGAGGCAGGTGAGCACCAGCAGGTCCCCTATCTGGTGTTCGAATATGCGCAAGGCGATCTGCTCAAGGATCTTATCAATGGCCAGCCTCTGGAACTGGGTGATGCGCTGCAGATCTTTCAAGGCCTGCTGGAAGGTATGAGTCAGGCCCACAAGGCCGGTATCGTGCATCGGGATCTGAAACCGGCGAATATCGTTATCAACAAGGAGAAGGTGCCGAAGATCATGGACTTCGGTATCGCCCGCCAGCTCTCCGAAGCCAGGGGACCGGATCAGCAGCTCATCGGCACCCCCCGTTACCTTGCCCCGGAGTATATCCAGAAGGGCGAGGTCGGGCCCCAGGCGGATGTGTTTGCCCTGGGGCTGATTCTGGATGAGATGCTCACCGGTATGCCGGTCTTCAGTGGCCATAAGCAGCAGATCGTTATCGACGCAATACTCAAGCTGGAGGTCAAACCACCCTCCCAGTTCAACTCGGCAGTGGATGAGAAGCTCGACAGTTTTATCCTCAAATCCCTCGAAAAAGATCCTGTGTTGCGCTATAGCGATGCAACCGAGATGTTGCAGACCTTCAATGAGATGCGGGGCAACAAAGGGGAAAAGCTGAGTGTCGAAGAGGACGCCAGCGGTACCGTGGAGTTTCTGCTGCGGCGCATGAAAAGGAAGAGTGATTTTCCCGCCTTGTCCCAGTCGGTGCGAAGTATCAATGCCATGGCCGATGCCAGCAACAAGGATGTGAATCAGATGGCGGGGGTCATCGTTAATGATTTTGCCCTCACCAACAAGATCCTGAAGGTGGTCAACTCCGCCTACTATGGACGCTTTTCCGGCAGAATCGGAACCGTGTCCCGGGCAGTGGTGGTTCTGGGTACACAAGCCATACGCTCCCTGGCGGCCTCGTTGATCTTTTTCGAACATATCGAAAACAAGCAGCAGGCCGAACACCTTCGGGAGTTGGTCTCTTCGGCAATGTTTCGGGCAACCCTGGCGCATAAGGTGGCGGGTGAGATCGACCAGGCCGAAGCCGAGGCCTATTTCCTCACCGGTCTGTTGAACGACCTGGGTAAACTGCTGGTGGCTTTCTATCTGCCTGACGAGTCCAAGGAGATTGAACGCTCGATCAAGGTGGAGGGAAAGGAAGCAGTCGCGGCACAGCATGCGGTATTGGGTGTGAGTTATGAAAAGATCGGTATCGAGATCGCCGGGCAGTGGAATTTCCCCAAGTCGCTGATCGATAGCATGAAGTGCTGGCAGGGCGAGCATAAACCCGTGAATCGATTGGAGCGCAGGCGTCTGGTCACTGCCTTCGCCGATGATGCCATGACGGCGATGGTCGAATCGGGGCTCGACGACACATCCGCCATGGAGGCCATCACAAAGAAATATGCCAAGGGCCTCAATATCACAAACAAGCAGGTGAGTCGTTTCGCAACCCAGTCCATCGATGAGTTTCAGGAGATTGCGAAGGCGATATCGAGTGACATATCGGATCAATTCGTAAAAAAACTCACGGCCAAATCGGAGGATCTGCAATCCCACAAGGGGGTGGAAAAAAGCAAACCCAAAGGGATAGACAAAGATGGCCTGGGTGAAACCCAGATCCTGGATGAAGAGGGGACCCAGACAGTCGAAACCACTGAGGCAGGTGTTGCTGCCCCAACAACCCCGGAAGACGCCGAAACCCTGCTCATGGATGGCCTGCAGGAGGTGACGGGCATGCTGGTGGGTAACCATAGTGTGTCCGAGATATTTAACGTAGTGCTCGAAACCATGTATCGGGCGGTGGGTTTTCAGCGAGTCGTATTGGCGTTACTGGATCGCAAGCGGGGTGAGATGGTGGGCCGGTTGGGTTTTGGCGATACCGCCGAAGAGTTCGTCAAGTTATTCCACTTCCCCACGACCTACAAAGTGGATGTGTTTCACGGGGCATTGAAGAATGCCGTCGATGTCTATATTGCCGATACCACCGAAGACAAGATCCAGGCTGATATTCCCGAATGGTATAAGAAGATCTCCAGCGCCGGATCGTTTCTGCTCTTTCCGCTGGTAGTCAACAACAGGGCGGTGGGTTTGATCTACGCGGATCACTCCAGCCCCCGCGGTCTGGAGATCGATAAAAAGAGGCTCAATCTGCTGAAGTCGCTCAGGAATCAGATTGTATTGGCGGTGAGGTCCTAGGGACAATAGCCATAAGCCTGGCACATTAATATTTTACCGGTAACTAATTTACTTCCATTTGATTGGAGCTGTTTATGGTTCCCATTTATTATTTTGGTTGAAGCTTGGTAGTCATTTTATGGCTAACCATTCATTTTGACTTGACCATTGGAATAAACAATTTAACAAAAGTGGTACAAGTTCACCGCTTATTGTGACTTTAGAAGGGAGAAGATGGAGCAGATACTCATATATTCAGACAGTCTCACATGGGGGATCATCCCCAATACGCGAAAGCGGCTGGTATTTGAAAAGCGCTGGCCCGGGGTGTTCGAGAACGCTCTTCTGAAGGAGGGTAAGAGGGTCAGGGTTGTTGAGAATTGCCTAAATGGGCGCAGAACCGCATGGCCTGATCCATTCAAGAACGGGAGAAACGGCTCGGAGGGGTTATCAGAAGTCATCGAAATGAACTCTCCTTTGAGGCTTGTGATTCTCATGCTGGGCACAAATGATTTTCAGTGCACACATGAGAACGATGCGTGGCTTTCCGCTCAAGGAACAGCAAAGCTTGTGAACATAATCAGGCTATCTCCCGTTGAACCCGGTATGCCTATACCGAAAGTGCTGATAATCGCACCGCCGCGTATTACAGAACCCAAAGGCGCTATCGCTAATAAATTCAAGGGTGCGGAGAAGCGCTGTATTGGATTGGCCGGCGAGCTTGAGAAAGTAGCTGAAGAAATGTCCGCAATCTACTTCGATGCGGGTTCAGTCACACAAGCCAGCGTAGTTGATGGGATCCACCTTGATGAACCACAACATGAAATATTGGGAAAAGCCGTCGCACAGATAGTCATAGGTGAAAAAATCTACTAGCACGAATATCATGGCGCATCCCTTTTGGGACTGATTGGTTCCCGGCTATGCAGCATCAGTTCCATAAACATGAAAGCGCTACTGGACTGCTATTGGTGTTTATTCCAGTAAGTGGTAGTGCCGATTTTTACTCTGAGTTCCAGAGAGTTACAAAGGAAGTCACTCATAGGGTGGACTGACACAATAGAACCGGATGAATATATGATGACATGCAAGAAAAGCGTTCTTTTCGGAGTTGTTTCTATGGGGCTCGCAGAGTTACTAGCTGTTTCTTTAATAGTCACTACATCGTTAATGTTTAGCGCCTGCAGCGAGGGTACCAATCCACCGCAAACCACTTCGGTGCCCCTTAACAATCCGAGCTTTGAACAATCCGATCAATACCTTGAAGGCTGGGGGTTTTCACAGCATGCAGGAAAACCAGCGTACGCAGTATCCATCGACACAACCAACAGTACAGATGGCAACAACAGTTATCGTATCGAGCGCGAACTGGTTCAGTCTTGGGGAATGATCTATCAATGGTTGCCGCTCGATAATGCCATGGGAAAAACCATTAAGCTGACCGCCATGATCAAAAGCGAAAACCTGGGTCCGGATGGATTCGACCTCAATCTGGTGTTTCGAAAAGCCAACCGAAAGGTCATTAGCAATATCGCTAGCGAAGCAGTCACAGGGACCAACAATTGGCAACGGATATCAGTTACAGGCGTTATCCCAGCCAATACGGCTCAATTACAGATCACAGCAGTCTTGAATGATGCTGGTACGGCTTGGGTGGATGATGTTCAGGTGAGCATAACGGATAAGAATTGATACGTAACTGACGTCTATGACTACAGGCCCTAATGGTATGCGCCGCGCAGTTTAAGCTTAGGTTAAAGAGGGATAAGGTTATCTTTATTAGAATCGGTTCGGTCTCTATCCCTTTCAGGTCAATGCACAAGCGAGACAGAGTAAAATTATCAGCAACCTTAAAACAGAAATTATATTAATCTCTTTCTCCCGAATTTACTTTTTGTTTTTTATGATATTGACGTAGACGCAATAGACAAGGTGAGCATGCTATATTGTCTGTGCCGTAGAAAAAGTGCACCGAATTCAAGGATGGCAATCCTTGGAATCCGGTGCGTGTATAGCCAACCAATCGACTATTCGACTGAAGCTATATTCAAGGTCACATACTTCACCTGCTACATCGTGCTCTTCATGGCGACATTGGAGAAGTCACTCTCGTTTCCATCTAGATCGTAGGTTGTGACTGCAAAGTAGTAGTCGCCGACATCCAGATTTTCAACCAGATACTCTTGGATGGTGCAATCAGCCAAGTCAACGATCTGCTCCAGATTGTCAGCAGTCGTTCCCATGTAGATCTTGTACCCGGCAATCTCGCTCATGTCGAGGGTTGCGCCGTCAGTACGAGTTGATGGAGGAACCCAACCGAGTGCTATGTCGCCTACCGTGGGTTCGGGTTCCACCACCGTGATGCTGAGTGGGCTCAGTGAAGCAGTGGCGGTTCCATCAGTGACTGTGATGACGATGCTGTTGTAGACACCGACGTCCTCGCTGCTGGGCAGGCCGCTGAATACACCGGTAGTGGAGTTGAAGTCTGCCCAAGACGGTAGATTCGAAACACTGAAGGAGAGATCGTCATTGTCAGCATCGGAGGCATTGGGCGCGAACCGGTATTCGTTTCCGGCTATGACGCTGGATTCGGCTGTGCCACTGATCACAGGCGCGGTGTTAGGTTCTGGTACATCATTGATAGTGATGGTGAATCCATCCAGGCTTACCCTCTCGCTACCGTCGGATACAGAGATGACGATGTTCGGGTAACTACCTGCTGACTCTGAATCAGGCGTACCGCTGAGGCTTCCATTATTAGGATTAAAGCTTGCCCAGTTTGGCTGATTGCTGATTGAGAATGTGAGGTCGTCGCCATCAGGATCGTATGACCCTGGTGTGAAGCTGTATGCACTCCCTTCATCGCTATTGGTGGCAGGTGAGCCGTCGATGCTGGGTGCGCGATTGGTGTTGCTGACGTTGATGCTGAAGGCACTCAAGGCTGCCACGGCGCTACCGTCGGAAACACTGATAAGGATATTGCTGGTTGTACCGGCCGAGTCGTAACCAGGTGTGCCGCTGAGTACACCGGTAGAGTTGTTGAAGTTGGCCCAGCTTGGTGGATTGACGATGGAGAAGGTCAGGTTGTCGCCGTCAGCATCGCTGGCCTGGGGTGCAAAATGATAGCCGGTACCTTCTGCGACAGAGGTGGCCGGTGCGCCGTATATTACGGGCGCTGAATTCTCAACCACCGGCTCCGGGTCTTCGACAGGTGTCTCAGGTTCTTCAACGACTTCAGGCGGAGTCTCAGGTTCTTCAACGACTTCAGGCGGAGTCTCAGGTTCTTCAACGACTTCAGGCGGAGTCTCAGGTTCTTCAACGACTTCAGGCGGAGTCTCCTCAACGGGTGGTTCTGCGCCGCTGAGGCAATCGGCAGGTGCGCGGGTGACCGCCATTTCCAAAGCCGAAGCCCCATTTCCAACACTAACGCTACAGGGTACAGCGGCTGGGTTGTAGAATTTAAATCTCCAATAGCCACGTCTGTTGACTTTTTTTGTTCCCAGATAAGTGTCTGTACCGGCGATGAAGGCGTCTACCTTTGTACCAGGAGTTCCACTGCCCTTGAGAACCAGTAGTGCTTTTCGTTTTCTCCATACGGCTTTGTCGAAACTAAACGAATCACTAAGTTTGGAATAGCTCTCTTGATAGACCTGCCCAGCTTGCAGTTGGGTCATCTGGGTTAAAAAAAGTGCGGGAAGTAGAACTAGTGGTAGAAGAGTGTGACGAGCTTTCATTGTACAACCTCAATTGCGGAATCCTTTGGTTGCTAACTATGGCGGTCAACACCTGCTTTTATTCACTCACAAGATCACAGTTTTGTAGGACGAATTTCACACATTTTGTTGCGCCGCTCCACAGTGTGAATAAGCTCGAAAATATGAAATTTAGTTTGTTAAAAATATCCGAAATAACACCTGATACCCTTGCCTTTTAGTTGCTGCAAGAAAGGGTGTGCAAGAAGTGAGAACTGGTCGAACTCGTATGTGAGAGTTGAATCTAAAAAAACTTTAAAAAAGCTTGAAAATGAAATTAAATCCCGTTCATTAATTACATTCTCATTGGGTCTGTTTATGGTGTTTTTAACAATCAATTAACTGAATAATGTTTGATTAAAATCAGGGAGAATAAGCAAAACTTATTTGATCTGGATCCATAAATTTAATTGAGCGGAGTATGATTAAGATTCCCACCAAATCACTGCTGCTTATCTTCCTCTGCTCCAGCTCGTTGCAGCCGGTTTTGGCATCGGATTATGTCATCGACACAGAAAGTGGCCATGCCTATATCCAATTCAAAATAAGCCATCTTGATTTCAGCTGGTTGACCGGGCGTTTCAATGCATTTTCCGGCGAGATCAGCTATACAGAAAGCAAACCCTCCGAAGCGAAGATTGAAGCCATGATCGATACCAGGTGTATCGACTCCAACCATGCCGAACGGGACAAACATTTCAGGGATGAGGACTTTCTGAATGTTGCGGCATATCCGTAAGCCAGATTCATCAGTAGCTCATATATAGAAGATGGCAAGGACAAGGCCACTCTCATTGGTGATCTGACCTTGAAGAGCATCACACGGCCGATTCGAATCGAAGTGGAACATGTGGATGCCGGTGCCGATCCCTGGGGCGGTTTGCGCATTCGTTAGGGGTTATGATTCGAATCGAACCGATGTGATGGATCGGTAGTGCGATATTATTGATGTAGCCACTCGACACGAAAACGAATCTTGCGCCATGGATTCTCCTCTTCCAAAAGACGCACGATGGTGGTCTCCAACAGCTCACCCTGGTCCAACAATCGGGCCAGGGTGCGATTTTCGCGGCGGGGTATGTAACCCAGATGCTCATTCTTGAACCACACGGCAATGGCATAGGGGTCATGGGGATTACTGGGCTCACGCTTGAGATGAAGTTGTTCACCGACTTGGAGAAAGGGCCAGATCGACGCGGCGCGATGGTACTGATAACCCGCCAGGGGTGATTCCTGAAGCATTACCCGGCGCCGTCTGGTGAAACTCAGAGTGTAAGGCGTGAAGCGTGGTGCCAAACCTGTCATCTGCAGCATCGAGACCAGAAAATTATTTCTCTTCATGGGGTACACTCCCTGCTTATCGGTTAGATTGAGCATAACCGGGGTAGGGGCTCAATACGTGAGTCTGCTGAGGAGGTATGGATTTCTATGCTGGAATATATCCTGTTCGATGAGTCTTCATGGTGTGGCTTCGTCGACTATTTACGCCAGCTGGGTCTGGAGCCGGAGACCTCTGTTGGGGAGGATGGTTGGCTGGTTGCATTGCCGGAAGACCTGGATGACGCGATGGATGCCAAGATCGAGGCCTATTACGATCAGCTGCTGGATAACAACGAGGCCTTGGTCGCGGAGAGGGAAGGAGAGGCTCATCAGCATGTGGCTGGTGTGAATGTTACCCTGGCTGACGGACGGGTCGTTCAAGCTGCTGTTGATCCCAAGCTGATGCAGCGTTTACTGGATGCGGTCTCCCCCCATGAGCTGGGCGAGTTCGTGGATGCCGTAGCGGCCGCGGTGGAGAATCCGGACCATCGGCCCTTTTGTCAGCGTTGAGTCTCTGAGGGCTTCTCTGGCTGGCCCTGTGACGCCTGCTGCTGGGCCTTTTCCGCCGAGATCCGCTCGGCCTTTCTCTTTTCCACCATCTCGATGTACTCCTTCGGTGTCTGATGGATGTTGGTTTCAGGGGGATTGTCACTGCTCTTCATCACATACAAGATACCGAGTATGAGTACGATCAGTACGGCAAAAAAAGCGGTGTTACCCATTATGAATCTCCTTGTCAGCGAATACAGTTGCATCAGCTGAGTAGATTGGATAGTTGATCACAGGCCCTGGTTAACTGTGTAACAGCAGTATCTCCCAGTTACGTGTCCTGGCGATTTCGGCCAGGGTTTCGTCAGGATCCACGGCAACCGGGTGTTCCACGGTTTCCAGAAGAGGAAGATCGTTGTGTGAATCGCTGTAGAACCAGCTTCCTCGCAGACCCTCTCGATGCTCGTGCAACCAACTGTTGAGGCGATTCACCTTGCCTTCCTTGAAGCTGGGTTCCCCCGCCACCTCTCCAGTATAGTGCCCATCCAACCGCTCCGGCTCGGTGGCGATCAGATGCTCGATACCGTACTGCTGGGCGATCGGGGAGGTAACAAATGCATTCGTGGCGGTAATGATCAGCAGTGTATCCCCGGCATGACGGTGTTTCTCCACCAGTTGGCGCGATTGGGGGCTGATGATGGGCGAGATCTTTGATTCGAGAAACTCGCTGCGCCAAGCGAGCAGGTTTTGCATGGTGTTTTCCCGCAGGGGCCTCAGGGAGAAGCGCTGAAACTCGAAGATATCCAGACAACCCGCCTTATACTCCTGGTAGAAACGATCATTCTCCTGCTTGTAGGTCTCTCCATCCACGATGCCTTTCTCAACCAGGAACTCACCCCAGAGGTAATCCGAGTCACCGGCCAAGAGGGTGTTATCGAGATCAAAGATTGCCAATGCCATGTTGATACTATGCCCTAACTACCTTCTCAATTCGCACGATTACGACATTTTCCAGGATTAGGTTATGAACAGTAACGGAATATCCATAATTAGCAAAGGCTTATGTTAAGCCGCCTTGCTGCTCAAGGGCGAATATGGAAGAATCTATACTGAGATCTTGCAATGCTTTGGCTTCTACCTTGATTGACACTGACGGTTTTCGACCCAATGTAGGTATCATCCTGTGTAATGACAATCGCCAGCTATTCTGGGGGCGTCGGGTCGGACAGGATGCCTGGCAGTTCCCGCAAGGTGGTATAAAATCTGACGAAACCCCTGAAGAGGCGATGTTTCGTGAGTTGCAAGAGGAGGTGGGACTCGCGGCGGAGCAGGTCGAGATCATGGGTTCAACCCGCAACTGGCTGCGCTATCGTCTGCCGGAACGCTATATCCGCCGCAATAGCGAGCCCCTGTGCATTGGCCAGAAGCAGATCTGGTTTCTACTGCGAGCCCAATGCGGAGAGGATGCCTTCTGTCTCGATGGTTGCGAGACCCCTGAATTCGAGGAGTGGCGCTGGGTCAAGTACTGGCAGCCCATCCGCGAGGTGATCTACTTCAAGCGTAATGTCTACACCAAGGCGCTGGAAGAGCTGGCGCCCCTGCTCTATCCGGAAGGGTCTCCGAATCGATTCCATACCAACTATTTAAGACAGCAGCGGCGTTGAATCGCACTTCCTCGACAGACAACAATCGTTATAGTACTGGAGGTCCTGATTTTCTCTGGTTCCAACCATACACCTAAGGACCACGTGCATGCTTGATACCCTGCATCGTATCGTCAAAGAGGTCAATGCAGCGCCCGACCTGGTAAAGGCCCTTGAGATCATCGTATCTCAGGTAAAGGGGGCGATCAGCACCGATGTCTGTTCCGTCTACCTTACCGATTTTGAGCGCCGTGAGCATGTGCTGATGGCTACCGAGGGCTTGCATCGGGATGCGATAGGCAAGGTGAGACTGCCCTACCACCGTGGGCTCATCGGCCTGGTCTGTGAACGGGCGGAACCGGTCAACTTGGCGGATGCGCCGAGCCACAGCCGCTATCTGTTTACCCATGAGACGGGCGAGACTCAGTACAAGGGCTTTCTGGGGGTGCCCATCATCCAGAATCGCAGGGTGTTGGGTGTATTGGTGGTACGTCAGCATATCCAGCGCAGTTTCGAGGATCAGGAGGTGACCTTTCTTTTCACCCTTGCGGCGCAGCTCGCTGGGGCCATTACCCATGCCCAGGCCAGCGGCGATCTGGTGCCCGAGGATGACATGGCGCCACCCAACCGTTTTCTCCAGGGTAGACCGGGGTCCCCGGGTGTGGCGCTGGGTACCGCTGTCGTCGTCTATCCCCCCGCAGATCTGGATGCGGTGCCGGACCGGTCGAGCAAGGATCCTGATAGTGAAGAGGAGGAATTCCGCACTGCGGTCGCCGCGGTGGTAGAGGATCTGATGGCGATAGAGGATCGTTTTGAAGAGACGCTTCCGGTGGAGGACCGGGCCCTGTTCGACGCCTGGTTGATGATGCTGGGGGGCGACTCCCTGATCGGCGGCACGGTGAGGAGAATCCATGAGGGCAACTGGGCACCGGGGGCGTTGCGAGAAACCATCGAGGAACACGCCAAGGTGTTTGACGCCATGGAGGATATCTATCTGCGGGAGCGCGCCTCCGATGTAAGGGATCTGGGACGGCGTATTCTGATGTATCTGCAGCAGAAGGTGGTTGGACCCATCGACTATCCCGAGAACACGGTACTGGTTGGCGATGATGTCAGCGCAATGCAGATGGCCGAGGTGCCAAAGGGGCGGCTGGCCGGTGTCGTCTCAGCCCAGGGGGCCAGCTTTTCCCACCTGGCCATATTGGCACGGGCGATGAATGTGCCGGCCGTGATGGGGCTTAGCGATCTGCCGGTCAATCGGGTCGATGGCCGCTTCGTGATTCTGGAGGGCTACCTGGGTCGTCTGTATGTCTCTCCACCCCCTTCGGTGATCCAGGAGTATCAACGTCTTGCCAGTGAGGATTTGGCCCTCTTCAAAGAGCTCGAAGCGGAGAAGGACCTGCCTTGCGAAACCACGGATGGCGCCAAGGTGCCGTTGTATATGAATACCGGTTTGATCTCCGAGCTGAGCTCCCAGGTTAGCGAGGAGTCCGAGGGGGTGGGCCTGTATCGCACCGAACTGCCATTCATGGTGCGCGACAGCTTTCCCGGCGAGTCGGTGCAGGTGACCAACTATCAGAGGGTGTTGAGCGCATTTCACCCCCGCCCGGTCACCATTCGTACCCTCGATATCGGTGGCGATAAACCCCTCCCATACTTTCCGGTGGAGGAGTCGAACCCGTTTCTGGGTTGGCGGGGAATCCGCATCTCCCTGGATCATCCCGAGATATTCCTTACCCAGGTACGGGCTATACTGCGTGCTGCCATCGGACTGAATAACGTGCGGCTTCTGCTGCCGATGATCAGCCATGTCCAGGAGGTGGACGACGCCCTGTTGCTGATCCAGCGCGCCCATGATGAATTGATGGAAGAGGGCTTCGCCGTCACCATGCCGAAGATCGGGGTGATGATCGAAGTGCCGGCGGCCGTCTATCAGGTCGATGCCCTGGCACGGCGGATCGATTTCGTCTCTGTCGGCACCAATGACCTGACCCAGTATCTGCTGGCAGTGGATAGGAACAATGCCCATGTGGCGGACATCTACGACGACATGCATCCTGCGGTGTTGCGGGCACTGATCCAAATCGTCAAAGGGGCCAAGGATTTTCAGCGCGAAGTCAGTGTATGTGGGGAGATGGCGGGTAATCCCGCTGCCGCTGTGCTCCTGATCGGCATGGGGGTGGACAGTCTGAGTATGAACGGGGGCAGTTTGTTGCGGGTGAAGTGGGTGCTGCGTTCGGTCTCCCGTTCCAGAGCCCGGGAGTTGCTACAGGCGGCATTACGCTGTGAAAAGGTCTCCGAAGTCAAACAGCTACTGGGCAACGCCCTGGAAGAGATGGGGTTGGGTGGCCTGATGCGTGCGGGCAGATGAACCGGTACTACGGATCAGTGCTGAATTTGGACTGGCTGAAGCAGTTTCTTGCGATCCTGATTCCCTTCGCGGCAACCCTGGCCATTGGGGCCTATGTCCACTACTACACCATCTCGGAAACGGAACGGGTGACTTGGGAGTCAAGCGAACTCCTCAATGTGGGACTGGCTCGCAGTGCGCTCAACAGGGATCTCTCCAACGTTATTTCGGATCTTATCTTTCTTTCCAGTTATATCGAAAGGCAGGGATTTGACGAGGGTGGTAAATTACGTGCCCATCAAGTCGAGCAGCTCTCTTATACCTTTATCAAGGAGAAACGCCTCTACGACCAGGTCAGGTTTATAGACCTTGATGGGCGTGAACGTGTGCGGGTGAATTTCTCTTCGGGTCAACCCCAACTGGTATCACCGAGTCAGCTGCAGGATAAGTCAAAACGTTACTATTTCCTGGAAACCATGGCATTGAAACCAGGGGAGATCTATATATCACCCCTGGATCTGAACATTGAAGAGGGAGCGATCGAGCGCCCAATCAAACCCGTTATGCGCTTTGCGGTGCCCATCTACAACAGCCTCGGGTTAAAGAAGGGCATCCTGGTGTTGAACTATCTGGGCGATCGCCTGTTGAACGATTTCAATCGCGCGGCGGCGAACATTGCCGATCATATTCATCTGTTGAATGCGGAGGGTTATTGGCTCAGTAGTCCCAGTGGAAGAGATGAATGGGGTTTCCTGCTCGAGCATAAACGACGTTTTTCCGAACGGCATGCACAGGCATGGCAGGCGATTGGTGAACTCGGTTCCGGCCAGTTGCGAACCGAAGCGGGACTGCTGACTTTCGAGACGGTCACACCCTGGAAGGTGGCCTCGCAGACGATGCACGGTATTAGCGAGAGTGGCTATGCAATACCAGCTGATGCGTCCCAGTGGAAGGTGGTTTCGCAGGTGCCGCAAAGGCGTTATAAGCCCGGTTTCTGGCAATTCATCGGGCAGCACCTGCCACTCTATTTCACCATTCTGTTAGTCCTCCTGTTCGGTTCCTGGTTGTTGGCCGTCGCCAATGTGAGACATCGCAACGCACAGCGACAAAGCGAATATGAACGGCGCTTCAGGCAGACATTGGAAAATATGCAATTGGCGGCGATTAGCCTGGATACGCATAATCAACTGATCTTTTGTAACGACTATTTTCTACGCTTGACAGGTTGGCAGCAGGATGAGGTTCTTCATTGCGATTGGATCGAGCGTTTTATTCACCAGCAAGAAAAGCAGTCGTTGAAAGACGCCTTTCGGGGACTGTTGAATCAGAGCGATGTCTCACGGGATGTTGAGGTGGATGTGCAAATGAAATACGGCGGACATCGCAGGATAGCTTGGCACAATACACTTTCAACTGATTCCCAGGGACAGGTCATCGGTATAACCGCAATCGGTGAGGATGTCACCGATCGGCGTAAGGCGGAAGACAAGGTGCGCAAGCTCTCCCACGCGGTTGAGCAAAGCCCCAGTATCGTGATGCTGACTGACAGAAGGGGTATGATCGAATACGTCAATCCCAAATTCACCGAGGTCACGGGATATGAAGCGGAAGAGGTTATCGGTAAACGGCCTAATCTGCTCAAGTCTGGAGAGATGCAATCGGAGGAGTATGCGCAACTATGGACCACCGTGAAGGAGGGAGAGGAGTGGCGAGGCGAATTCCACAACCGGCGTAAAAACGGGGAACTCTACTGGGAATCCGCTTCGATCTCAGCACTCAAGAATCCAGCGGGCGAGATCACTCACTATGTCGCGGTGAAGGAAGACATCACCGAGCGCAAGCGACTGCAGGATGAAATTGACAGGCACAACCAGGAGTTGGCACGCACCCAGGCACTCACAACCATGGGCAGGATGGCGAGTATGATCGCCCATGACCTGAGGAACCCATTATCGTCGGTCAAGATGTGTATGCAGATGTTGAGTAAACAGGCAGAGAGTGAACTGGCCGAACTCTCCGTGATCGCCTTGGATCAGATTCGCTATATGGAGAATATTCTGACCGATATGCTGACCTACGCCAGGCCTGAAGCGGTCAATGTGGAGTGGGTGAATATGGAAAAGTTGCTTGATACCACGCTACTCAGTCTGCAGCGGCGCATCGATGAATCGGGGGTGCAGGTGAAGGTGGAGCATCGGCCCGGTTTGCCGGCGCTGCCCGCGGATGCCCACAAGTTAAGACAACTATTTTCCAATCTGATCGTGAATGCGATACAAGCAACGGAGAATCTTTCCGTGGAAAACAGGATGATCACTATCGATAGCTGTCAGGTTCTCGGTGAGACAGGCAGCGCAGTTCAGGTCTCTATATGTGACAATGGCGATGGTCTGCCGGATGAGGAGTTGGAGCGGCTTTTCGAACCTTTCTATACGACGCGCACAAAGGGTACCGGGTTGGGTTTGGCAATTGTTAAGCAAATTGCCGATCAGCATCATGGCAAGGTTGCGCTGGGATCGCGTGGAGAGGGCGGCGTCTGCGCCATAGTCAGCCTGCCGACTGCACCCGTTGATGGCTGAGCGATTGGACAGGACATTGCGGATTCTATTAATCTAAAAACAATCACTAGACGAAGAACTCCAGATTATGGCCAGAATTCTCATCGTCGACGACGACTTTGCCATTTGCCGGACCCTACAGTTGCACCTTTCAGGTTTGGGACAAAGTGTCGAGATCGCGCACAGCGTGGATGAGGGGTTGCAGAAGTCGCAACAGTTTCATCCCGATCTGATCGTGCTCGATATCCGAATGCCGGGTAAGTCAGGGCTTGAGGGGTTACCTGAGTTTAAGTCATCCCTGCCGGGTGTCCGTGTAATTGTTATCACCGCCTTCCACGACATGGAGAGCACCATCGAGGCGATGCAACAGGGTGCTGACGACTATATCCACAAGCCGATCGATATCGACGAGTTCGACGCCGCTATCGAAAAGATACTCCAGAAAGGCGAGGGAGAGTTGGTCGATACCGCCAGTGAGAGTCTCTCTTCCCTCTCGATGGTCGGTCACTCGAGAGCGATGAAAGAGATCTTCAAGACTATCGGATTGGTAGCGATGAGCCCGGCAACTGTGCTGATAACGGGAGAGTCCGGCACAGGTAAGGAGTTGGTGGCAAGGGCGATACATCGGAGTGGCAATAATCCGGACGGTCCGTTTGTTGTTGTCAATTGCGCTGCGATTGTCGAAACACTTTTAGAGTCGGATATGTTCGGCCATGAAAAGGGTGCTTTTACCGGTGCCGTAGCGAAACAGGTGGGTAAATTCACCCTGGCCGAGAACGGCACCATCTTTCTCGACGAAATCGGTGAGCTCTCGCCGATCATGCAGGCAAAACTGCTGCGCGTCATCCAACATAAGGAGTTCACACCCCTCGGTGCCAAGGAGGCTCTGAGGAGCAATGCCCGCATCATTGCCGCCACGAACGTGAACCTTTCCGAAGAGGTGGGTCGGGGTAAATTTCGCGAAGATCTCTTCTATCGACTGCAGGTGGTGAATATCCATCTGCCACCCTTGCGGGAGAGAAAAGAGGATATCATGGGATTGGTTCAGGCCCTGTTGGGGCGTATCAACAATGAGCTGAATCGAAAGGTAACCCACATCACAACTGAGTCCTTGAACTGCCTCCAGGCATACGATTGGCCCGGGAATGTCAGGGAGTTGGAGAATGCACTGATGAAGGCTGTGGCGATGTGTTCGACCGACAGCCTCTCCATCGACCAGTTTCCGGCCGAGATCAGTGGCATCAATGTGGGTGGCCAGAGGGAGCCATTCCATGCATCCGGTGCCACCAGCCTGCAGGCGATGGAAAAGGCCCATATCAAGCATGTACTCGATCTTGTGGATTGGCACCGGGGTAGAGCTTGTGAAATACTCGAAATTTCACGTCCACGACTTAGACGAATGATGCTTCAATATGATCTGTCGCCACCGCCAGGAGTGGCGGCTGAGAAAGAGAGTGACGACTGAGCAGAAGCCGGCCAGTTCCTCGGTGAGCTGAACAATGTAGGGAAAGCCTAGGGGCAATCCCGGCAGGTGGTAAGATTGGTAACCGATAGCGCGTAGCCACCATCCCTGAGAAGGATCGTCCAGTGAAACGATCCGTTCAACCGGATCATGATGAGGATTGAACGAATCGTTCAATCACTCTCTCCCTGCATCCTCTGAATAAGCAAAACGATGCATCAATTTGGTTTCCACATGCCTGGTCTGGGTTGATGACAAGTAGATAGATTGCTTTTATATCAAGGGATTAGTGATTTTATTGTGGATGCCTAGAGAATTACTCAGGAATAACGGCACAAAAAGTGCTGCTTATTCAATAGGGAACGCACCCATGTCTGCATGGGATAGCACCAGAATTGATCGGATGAAATCTTCTGGAAGAGGGTTTCTTAAAAAACGGTTGGCTAAGCAAAGGCACTCAACTAGCGCTGAGGAAAAAGGCCTGTTCGGCCTATAAGAAGTAGCCACACAGTGGCTTAAACGACCAGGTCGCCGGTATCGCCGGCGGCCTTTTTTATAAGCGACAGATGTGCCGTTTACCCGCCTTCCCGCCAATCCCGTTAGCAGCCCAATGCCCGCATGATCGATTGTATCTCTTCTCCCGATGCCTCCAGGATGGCCTGAATGGCAGCATGATCGAGGTTCAGGCGTTGGCTGGCGGTAACCTTGTCCCAGTCAAAATCGTCACCCAGTTTTTCCCAGTAGGCACACAGATTGGCTGTAATAATCACATCGGTGACATCGGGTTTCCCCAGATGCACGCGTTGCAGATCGTCATGGTCACTGGCGGTATTGGCGATGTCATCACTGAAATGCCAGGCCTCGAGAATGGCGTGGCCAATACCTGTGTGCCAGTTCTTCTGCAGTTCCTCGATGCTCTCCGGATTATCGAACAGTTCCGGGTGGTCCTTGGCCCGGGTGTAGATGTAGTACTTGCCGATATCGTGCAGTAGTCCGGCCAGCATGGCCTCATCGGGATTCACGTTAGAGTGATTTTTGGCGATCACATAGGCAATGGCGGAAACATTCACGCTATGTTGCCAGAGCGCTTTGAGTTGATCCCGAATAGTGTCCACAGACTTCGAATCCATGATCTGTTCCACTGCGATGGAGACCGCAGTACTGTAGGCAAGGTCGTAACCCAGGCGTGCCACCGCGGTACGCAGGTCCTTGATCTGAGCGCCACTGCGGTTGGCAAAGTTTGAATTTGCCACTTTCAATAGCCTGGCTGTGAGTACCGGGTCGCTGCCAACCACTTTTGCCACTTTGTCGGCGGATACATCGTCACTCTCCAGGACCTGCTTGACGCGAACCGCAACGTCGGGAAAGGCGGGTAGCTTGAGATTGCCGGTTGACAGTTCGGTGCCCAGTTGCTGTACAAATTCGAAAGCGATGTCATTCATGGTTTGAACCTGAATATCTGTTTGGACCTAGATCAATAGCGAGGACACAACAGCAATCGCCCCCCCTTGCTGTTCTAGCGGCTTTTACAGTAGGAACTTAATGCTTCACTCGCCTGCGGCCGGGTTGCTTGGCGGTAGGGGAAGGGGAGTCCGCAACCGCCGGTTTACGGTGGCGGGCGGAGAGAGTCAATCAGAGAGAACCCCAGGAGCTGCGTCGGCGCTGAAAACGAAGATGGGGCAGGATCAGTCCAATCAGTATCCCTGCGATGATGACGCCTGCACCGATGAGGAACCAGTCGCGGGTGGCTTGATTGCTGAGGTCACGGTTCTCCTGCTTCAGCTCTTCCGCCTCCCGGGTCAGGTCGGCGACCTGCTTGCGCAGTTCATTGCGCTCGTTGGAGATACGTATGGCATTGGAGGCGGTTCTCTGGATGCTTTGCAGTTCCTGCTCCTGCTTGTCTTTAATCTGTTGCAGTGACTTGTGGGAGGCTAGCAATTCACGATGACTCTTTTGCAGATCTGCCAGGTTGCGACGCAGTTCTCCCGGCGCCGCCTTTAACGCATTGATCTCCTTGCGCATGGTCTCGAGCTGAGTACGTGCCACCGGCTCGCGCAGCAGCTGGCGGGTGAGTACATAGCCCTCTCTCGTCCCGACTCTGACCTTGCTGTAGCCGGACTCCTTGTTGATGGATATAACGTCCACCGCGGTGCCGGTATCGATGTACCGGGTTATACGGTGTTTGATACTCTCGCCCGTACGCATGGCGATCTTGAAGGTGTCGGTGACATAGTAGGTCTTGGCTTGAACCACTACAGGCAGTAGTAGCAGGCAGAAGATCGAAATAGCGAATCTCTTCATGGCAACCTCTTAGTCCGACAAATATCGGGCATTTTACAATTCACAACGTTCCTAGTTTCGAAACAGGCCACATTTTTTAAAGGCTGTTTACCTGCCGAGTAGAAGAAACTCCATTAACGCCTTTTGAGAATGGAGGCGGTTTTCCGCTTCGTCCCATACCACGCTATCTTCTCTGTCAATGACCGAAGCGCTGACTTCTTCGCCACGGTGGGCAGGCAGGCAGTGAAAGAAAAGTGCATCATCGGCCGCTTGCGCCATCAGCTCATCGTTCACCTGGTAACGGGCGAACGCCTTCTCCCGCTGTTTCTGTTCCTCTTCCTGTCCCATGCTGGCCCATACATCAGTGACTACCAGGTCAGCGCCTACGGCTGCTTGCAGGGGGTCTCTCACTATACAGGCCTGATCCTGGGCGGCCTCCAGTATCGATTGATCGGGATCGTAACCCTCAGGACATGCGATATTCAAGTGGAAGCCGAAGCGCCTGGCTGCATTGATATAGGAGTGGCACATATTGTTACCGTCACCAATCCAGACCACTCGTTTGTCACCAATCTCACCCCGATGCTCGAAATATGTCTGCATATCCGCCAGCAGTTGGCAGGGATGGAGGAGATCGGTGAGGGCATTGATGACAGGTACCCGGGAATGGGCGGCAAACCGTTCCAGGATCGATTGATCGTAGGTACGGATCATGATGATGTCGAGCATGCGCGATAACACGCGCGCGCTGTCTTCGATCGGTTCACCACGTCCCAGTTGCGTATCCCTGGGAGAGAGAAACAGGGCGTGTCCACCCAGCTGCGACATGCCCACTTCGAAGGAGACACGGGTGCGGGTGGATGACTTCTCGAATATCATGCCGAGGTTTTTGCCTTTCAACGGCGTATGGGTATCGGTTCTGTGCTGCATGCGTTTGAGCTCACTGGCTCTGCGAATCAATGCATGCAGTTCGTCACTGCTGAGATCGAGAATTGAAAGAAAATGCCTTGTCATAATTGTTTTCTCAACCGGGCGATCAGAGGTATCCCATGATCAGCCCACTGACCATGTCGATGATTTCATCGCATTCACTATCACTGATGATCAGCGGTGGCAGCAGTCGTACCACCCGATCAGCGGTGACATTGATCAATATGCCCTGTTCAAGGGCTTGGGTTACGAGCTCGGAGCATGGCCGGTCAAGTTCGATGCCGATCATAAGCCCGGAGACACGAATAGAGGCCACGCCTTGTTGTGTGCCAAGCCTGGATTGGAAACCCTTATGCATGCGTTCACCCAGTTGGGCGGCCCTGGCTACCAACTGGTTGGATTCAATGCTATCCAGTACCGTCAGTGCAACCCGGCAGGCGAGTGGATTGCCGCCAAAGGTGGAACCGTGATTCCCGGGTGAGAATACCTCGGCTGCAGCACCGCTTGCCAGACAGGCCCCGATAGGAACGCCGTTGCCCAGCCCCTTTGCCAGGGTCATGACATCCGGGATGATATGGTTGTGTTGATGGCTGAACATGCGACCGGTACGACCGATCCCGGTCTGGATTTCATCCAGCATCATCAGCCACTCGTTGGCATCGCAAATCTCACGTATCCGGTTCAGGTAATCCGCTTTGGGGATATTGATTCCGCCCTCGCCCTGGATGGGTTCAACAAGCACAGCTACCACATTGTTGCTGTTGTTGGCTATTTCAAGGATCGCTTCGATATCGTTGTATGGGACACGCACGAATCCCTGCACCAGGGGTTCGAATCCGGCCTGAACCTTGCGGTTACCGGTGGCGCTCAGGGTGGCAAGGGTGCGACCATGGAAACTCTGGTCCATGACGATGATGGCGGGATTCTTGACCCCTTTTTTGTTGCCATAGAGGCGGGCGATCTTGATCGCCGCTTCATTCGCCTCGGCACCGGAATTGGCGAAAAATACCCGCTCCATGGAGGCCAGGTCACAAAGTCTTTGGCCCAGCTTCTCCTGATTGGCAATGCCATAGATATTGGAGGTGTGGAGCAGGGTTCCGGCCTGTTCACACAAGGCGTCTCGAATCTCAGGGTGAGCATGGCCCAGCCCACAGACCGCGATGCCTGCGATGGCGTCAAGATAGGAACGGCCCTGTTCATCCCACAAATGGGCGCCTTCGCCCCGCAGGAAGGTTATAGGTAACCGATTGTAAGTCGTCATCAAAGAGTCGACCATGTACATACCCATAAAACAAAAAAGGCATCCCAATTAGGACGCCAGTCAACGCGTGAATCCCGCCAAATTGGCAGGGAATCGGGTAGTTTACCTAGCCAGGTGCAGTTTTTCAAACTTCTTTGCCGGTTATGTTTATCCGGGCTGTGAGGGGTAAATCGGGTTGACGGGAGCAGGTCTCGGATCTCCTAGAAGGACCACATTCAACGGTATAAGAGTTGGAGATCGGGTGGCGGTTAGGCACAATGGGGCAAGCTTCATTAATCAGCCACGTTGTGGGGGTGGAGTTTTATGTCGATTGCTATGACTCTGCATATCCTGGGTGTCATTGTTTGGGTTGGAGGGATGTTTTTTGCGCATATGGTTCTGCGTCCCGCGTTGAATGATATTTTGGAGCCACCCCAACGGTTGCCTCTGCTTGTGCGTGTGTTTGATGGCTTCTTCCCCTGGGTTTGGGGGGCTGTTCTCGCCATTCTGGCGAGTGGTTTCTGGATGTTGTTCACCCTCTATGAAGAGAGTATCGGCTTGTGGGTGGGTTTCATGTCAGTGGTTGGCGTCGTGATGTCCGCTATTTTTGTCTTTATCTATGCCATACCCTATCAGCGGATCGGGACGGCCCTGAAAGACGATGACAAGCCGAAGGCCGTGGCGGCGGTTGGCCTCATACGACAACTCATATTGGTCAACCTCATGTTGGGATTGTTGGTCACCGTGGTTGCAGTAGCGGGTAAATATGGCCTGTTTCAATGAGCAGCGAGGGCCGAATAATCCAGGATTCTGCTATTTGTGAAGATATGAATATGACTATTGTGACATACCGATTCATCCAGCGTCTCATTTCGCTATCTTGCATTGTGCTGTTCCTGAACCTGCCGTGCTTGGCGTTTGCCGAGGAGGAACTTGGCGCGGTCGCTGACAAGCAGAGCACCACCCATACTACACTGCTCAATCTGGTAAACATCAGGGAGAATATCGAAAAGGATATTGCGGTACTGAGCAAGCGTATTGCCGGCGCTGAGTCGGAGACACAGAAGGGGTCACTAAGGCAACAGTTGGAGAAGCTCGATGCGGAGCTCTCGCGTACGGTGGAAAACTTCGAGAATATTTCCGCGGGCCTCGACCTGACAGACCTGCGCGGTGAGGAAGAAACCCAATTCGATCTCAAGCAGGAGTTGTTTTCTTTGCTTAAGCCGGCCATCGATGAGATGAAGGACATGACGTCCAAGGTACGTCAGAAATCGGAGTTGAAGGAGAAGATCGCCTATTACGGTGAGAGGCTGAAGATTCTTGACGAAGCCCTGCAAAATGTGGATCTGTTAAGCCAGAAGAGTGATTCGGAAAAGTTGCAAGACTCTCTCGGTGCGGTGGCTGAAAAGTGGCGAAAGAATCACGCATTCATGAGCAGTGAATATCAATCGGCACAGTTGCAGCTTAATGAAATACTCGCTTCGGAGGTCTCGATAACAGATGCCTCTCAGGACTACTTGAAGCAGTTCTTTCAACGTCGTGGCCTGTATCTGATTGTAGCGCTGTTGGTGGTTGCAGGTATCATTTTTCTGTCCCGGATCAGCGACAAGGCGATGCGGCGCTTGATGCCTGGATTTAAGAAGAAACATCGCAGTTTTCGCATCAGATTATTGGAGCTGGCACATCGAATAGTGACCACAGTGCTGATCCTCGTCGGTCCAATGGTGGTTTTCTATATTGTCGAGGATTGGGTGCTGTTGAGTTTGGGCATCCTCTTGCTGTTGGGTATTGTCCTCGGACTGCGCCAGGCTTTACCCAGATATTGGCACCAGATACAGCTGTTTCTGAACATTGGTTCCGTACGTGAGGGGGAGCGCATCTTTCTGGATGGATTGCCCTGGCGGGTTGAGCAGATCAATGTCTTTTCCATCCTGGATAATCCGGATGCGGGAATCACTCTGCGTGTGCCAATCAAAGAGCTGGTCGACCAAAAATCGCGACCCTGCAATCCAGAGGAGCCCTGGTTTCCATGCCACAAGGATGATTGGGTGATACTCAGTGATGGGGTCAGGGGACGGGTGATTGGAATCTCCCCGGAACTGGTACAGCTGGTGGAACGGGGCGGGGCCCAGAAAACCTACCAAACCAGTGATTTTCTCGCCGCATCACCACGCAATCTGGCAACCAATTTCCGCATCAAAGAGATTATTGGTGTCAGTTACGCACTGCAGCAGCAGAGCACCGAAACCATCCCGGAAATCCTGCGCAACACGATTCAGCAACGCTTGGAGCAGGAGGGCTATGGTGATTATCTGCTCAATTTGCGGGTTGAGTTTTCCCAGGCCAATAGCTCTTCACTGGACATTACCGTGATTGCGGACTTCAGTGGTGAACTCGGCGATCTCTACAATCGCCTGCGGCGCGCCATACAACGCTGGTGTGTCGATGCCTGCACGGAGAACGGATGGGAGATTCCCTTCCCGCAGATGACAGTGAGCGGTGCCATCGGCAGACTTACATGACTGCTGACTGCTGACTGCTGACTGCTGACTGCTGACTGCTGACTGCTGACTGCTGAGCCTGTTATCTAACCACCCAGGGATGACATCGGGCGAATAATCGCGGTTGGGGTTTCATGGAAGTTGTGCCGCTCCGGTTTATGCGCGACGGCGTACCGGATTGCCTGCTGGATGGCTTCATCCGAAGCACCCTCGCGCATCAGCGGGCGCAGGGCCAGCTTATCTTCCTGTCCGAGACAGAGGTGGAGATCGCCGGTCACGGAGACCCGTACCCGATTGCAGGTAGCACAGAAATGTTGTGACTGTGGAGTGATGAAACCGATCACGAAACCGGTATCGTTAATCTGGAAGTAGCGCGCCGGACCGCTGCCCAGCATGGCGGCAGTGCGTAGAGTGTAGCGTTTTTTCAGTCGTTGCTCGATCTCGGTAAGGGGTATGTAGCGCTCAGTTGCGGCCTGTCCGCCCTCTCCCACCGGCATGGTTTCGATAAATCGCAGAGTCAGATCGTGATCCATGCAGTACTCGATCATGCCCTCGACCTCATCGTCATTGATGCCGCGCATGATCACCATATTGATTTTTATCGGGGATAGTCCAAATGCCTGGGCACTCTCTATCCCCTCCAGTACAGGTTTCAGCTGGCTGCCGGTGATCTGTTTGAATTTTGCCTCATCGAGTGAATCGAGACTGATATTGAGCCGTTTCACGCCGGCACGGCTCAATGCCTCGGCAAACTGGCTGAGACGGGAGGCATTGGTACTGAGGGATAGCTCTTCGATACCGGCCACCCCGGCGATACGCGAAGCAATCTCATCCAGTCCTTTACGAACCAGTGGCTCACCGCCAGTGAGCCTGACATGCTTGACGCCCAACACGGCGAACTGGGCAACCAGCCGTTCTATCTCATCGGGGGTGAGCCAGTCGCTGGGGGTCTCGAAGTCTCTATGACTTCTGGGAAGGCAATAGAAACAGCGAAAATCGCAGCGATCCGTAACCGATAGGCGCAGATATTCGATTTTCCTGCCGAACGGATCATTTAACATGGTCGCCTCTTAATGCTAATAGCATTACTAGTTTCAACCTCCCCAGACTTCCTAGCATTGTTCACCAGCCACTGTATGTCAATATTCGGCATTTGGGTCGAACCCTTCAGGTAGTGCGTGAGCTATACCTTTATGGCAGTCGATACAGGTTTTTTGCGGTTCCTTTCCATCCAGCGCATCCCAATAGTGCGGGTCGTGCTGCTCGGAACTGCGGGGCGCTTGCTTGTCCAGGTCCATGGAGACGAATTTATGGCAGTTGCGACACTCCCGTGAATCGGTCTTCTTCATTGAACGCCAGACGTTTTGCGCCAGCTCCAGACGCTTGGCCTCGAACTTCTCAGGCGTATCGATGGTCCCCAGCATTTTATGGTAGAGCTCATTGGTCGCCTGAATCTTACGTACGAACTTATGTACCCACTCTTTCGGAACATGGCAATCGGGGCAGGTTGCACGTACACCGGTCCTGTTGGTGAAATGAATCGTTTCCTGAAGTTCCTGGTAGACCGTCTCATCCATTTCATGACATGAAATACAGAAGGTTTCGGTATTGGTTATTTCCATTGCGGTATTGAACCCGCCCCACAATATGACACCGGCAACGATACCGACAGCAATCAGGAACAAACCGCCTTTTTTCTTAGTTTCGCTCATTGTTACACCAAATTAAATCGAATCCTGCCTAGTGAGGTCCGGTCTCCACTCAACGAGGAGACCGGACCGAACACTATTTGGCACCTTGGAAGTTGTTTTGAACCAGCGGATCCGCACCCATTTGAGGCGCATGGCACTGGTTACAGAAATAACGACGGCTGGAGACAGTTTTCAATACCTTGCCGTCGCGGTCTTCATAGTGGCTGTCGCCTACTTTCGGCGCCTTTTCTTTTTCATAGGTTTCTTCACTATGGCATTTCATACAGCCGTTGTTTTTCAGGTTGATTTCATATTTATCCACCTCATGGGGAACCATGGGGGGTTGTAGTTTGAAGCTGCGTTCGATGCCGCCTTTGACATTGACTAACTTCAGATTGGCAGGTTTTTTCGCCATAGTATCCAGTTTGTCTCCACGCAGTGATTGAACATCAGCCAGCAACGCAGTAGACAGGAACATGGCAGTAATTGCCGCAATGGTTAGAAGTGCGATCTTTTTCATACCTTTCTCCATCATCACTCTCAAAAACAGAATTGGTTTGATGCACCGGTCAAGTCCGGACACCTCGATTGAATTGACCCTCTTGCTTGTACTCGTCGATTATACTGGCGTGACGACCGCCATAACTGAAAACGTCTATTGCACAGATATCGATACAGCGCCCGCAGTTGGTGCAGTCGGAAGAAAGGATTACCGGGCTCAGCCCTTTCTTCTCACCCTTTAGCGCCGGCTTGATCACCTGCGGTTCCGGACAGATCACATAGCATTCCATGCAATCGTTGCAGACCTGCCGTCGAGCTGCATTTACCCTCAATAGGCTCTTACTGCCGACCAGGTTGTAGAAGGCGCCTACCGGGCAGATGTGTCCGCACCAGCCGTCCTTCGCCACCAGCAGATCGAACAGGAAGATTCCCAGGATCATGATCCAGGCCGCGCCCATGCCAAAGACGATGCCGCGGAACATCATCGAGACTGGATTGACCAGCTCCCAAATGATGCCCCCGGTCACCACAAGTGGCAGGATCAACGTCAGCGCCAACATCCAGTAGCGGGTGGAACGCGAGATCTGCGAGGTGGTTCTGATCCCCAGCTTGCGCCGCAACCAGGCGGCCAGGTCGGTGACCATGTTGACCGGGCAGACCCAGGAGCAGTAGACCCGGCCTCCCACCAGGAAGTAGAAGATGAGCACGATGACCACGCCGATAATGGCGGCAGTCTCCGGAACCACCCCCGACAGACTGGCTTGTAGCAACACATAGGGGTCGGTCAGCGGCAGCACGTCCAGGGTCAGGTTTGAGGCCAGGTTGCCCTTCACGATCCAGATGCCGAGCCAGGGACCGGTCAGGAACAGCGCCAGAATCCCGAGTTGACTGAGTCGCCTCAGGATCAGGAACTTATGGGCCTTGAACCAGCCTTTTTTGGCGATGGCATCGTCACCCAATGTCTTCATGTCTAACATGCTACTTGTCCATGAAACCGCTATTGAGTGTATCCAGAGGATTGGAGGAGAAGGGTGTCTCCTCGGCCTCGCCTTCGATGATCAACCCTTCGCCTTGCAGGTCGTAACGCACCCCTTCGGGCAGGTTGTAACGATGCTCGGTGTCGGGAGTGACCAGCGCCTCACCCGCTTTCTCTTTCTCCTTCCAGCCCAGACGGTAGTGCTTACCCAATTCACCTTTCGCAAGGTGCATGGGAAAGACTTTGATGGCTGCCTCTTCCAGAATGCATGCACGTTCACAGAGCCCACAGCCGGTACAGGCGTCCGAGTGAACCACGGGAATGAACAGGGCATGTTTGCCGGAACGGGTGTTGTGCTGCATGTCCAGGGAGATGGCGCGATTGCGGATCGGACAGATGTTGAAGCAGACTTCGCAACGAAGTCCGTGAAAGGCAATGCAGTTCTCCTGATCGATGAGCACAGCCAGGCCCATGCGTGAATCTTCGATATCCTTCAGGTCATGATCGAGGGCGTTGGTGGGACAGGCCACCACACAGGGAATATCCTCGCACATCTCACACGGCCCGGTACGGGCAATGAAGTAGGGCGTCCCGGTGGCGACTTCATCGCCAACCTCACCCAGAAACAGAATGTCGTAGGGACAATCGCGCACGCAGAGGCCGCAGCGAATGCAGGCGCCGAGAAAATCTTCCTCCGGCAAGGCGCCGGGTGGACGAATGTAGTCAGCCGGCAGTGATGAGGCCCGTTTCGAATAGGCGCCCAGCCCCAGTCCGACCAATCCCACGCCACAGGCAGTCTTGAGCATGTTGCCCAGGAACTGTCTGCGGTTGAGCTCGTTTTTTCTCTCTGTTTCCGACATAGTTGAAGTTTCAGTTTTTTTCAGTGCGGTAAACCGCACCCTACGAATGCCCCGGTGTAGGGTGCGGCTTGCCGCACCGTTTCACCGGGTCGATTTACCACTAGGCACGCGTGATCTTCACCCCGCACTTCTTGTAGTCCGTCTCTTTCGAGAGCGGATCGGTCTGGTCGAGGGTCAGCTTGTTGACCAGGCGTCCGGCATCGAACCAGGGCACGAACACCAGGCCCTCGGGCGGCTTGTTACGACCCTTGGTGTCGACCTTGCAGACGATCTCACCACGACGGGAAGTGAGCTTGGCCAGCGCACCGTTACGCAGACGACGTTTCTTGGCATCTTTCGGGTGCATGTAGACCACCGCATCGGGGACCGCACGATAGAGCTCAGGTACGCGACGGGTCATGGAGCCGGAGTGCCAGTGCTCCAATACACGGCCGGTGCAGAGCCACAGATCATACTCTTTATCCGGTGGCTCGGCGGCCGGCTCATAGGGCGCGGTGATGATGTTGGCCTTGCCGTCAGGCTTGCCGTAGAACTTGACGCCTTCACCCTTGGCAACGTGGGGATCGTAGCCTTCACGGAAACGCCACAGGGTCTCCTTGCCGTCGATCACCGGCCAGCGCAGACCGCGGACCTTGTGGTAGGCATCGAAGTCGGCCATCTCGTGACCCTTCTTAGGAATACCTTTGGCTGAGTTGAAGAGGCGATACTCTTCGAACAGGCCCTTTTGCACGTAATAGCCAAAGTGTGCCGACTCGTGATTATCATACTTGTTGCCGCGGCTGTCGGTGACTTGTTCCACCGGGAACTTGTCCACCGTGCCGTTAGCGTAGAGCACGTCGTAAAGGGTCTTGCCGGCATACTCCGGTTTTTTAGCGATCAGATCAGCTGGCCAGACATCTTCCACCTTGACGTACTTGGAGAACTCCATGACCTGCCACACGTCGGATTTAGACTCCCCTGGTGCCGCTACCTGCTCACGCCAGAACTGGGTACGACGTTCTGCGTTACCATAGGCACCTTCCTTCTCGATCCACATGGCGGTCGGCAGGATCAGGTCTGCAGCCTGGGCCGATACCGTGGGATAGGGGTCGGAAACGGTGATGAAGTTGTTCGGGTTGCGCCAACCGGGATAACTCTCGTCATTCATGTTGGCCGCAGCCTGCATGTTGTTGTTACACATGACCCAGAAGGTATTCATCTTGCCGTCGTTGAGGGCGCGATGCATGGCGACCGCATGGATCAGGGTCTTGCCCATGGGCTTGCCACTGATGTCGGTCTGATCGGCGCCGTCGGTCTTACCGTTGGCTCGGGGAATGGTGCCTGCTGGCAGCTTCCAGGTCTTCTCGGCGAACTTACAGTGGGCATCTTTCTTGGTGACCAGGTCCGCAGGCAGACGATGGGTGAAGGTGCCGACCTCGCGGGCGGTACCGCAGGCGGAGGGCTGACCGGTGAGGGAGAAGGGGCTGTTGCCGGGCTCTGCGATCTTGCCCATCAGCAGATGCACGTTGTAGCAGAGGCCGTTGACCCACACACCGCGGGTATGCTGGTTGAAACCCATGGTCCAGTAGGAGGAGACCTTCTTGTTGGGATCGGCATAGGCCTTGGCCAGTCTAAGCAGTTTGTCCTTCGGTACCTTGGAGAGCTTGGCAGTGTGCTCCAGCGTGTAGGGTTCAACCGACTTGGCATACTCTTCGAAACTGATTTTGGAGAGCTTGCCCTTGTTCCGGTTCTTGGCTGCCTTTTCGCGCGGATCCGTGGCACGCAGACCGTAACCGATATCGGTCGGGGTCTTGGTGAAGTTGACATGCTTGTCGATGAACTCCTTGTTATAGGCCTTGTTCTGGATGATGTAATTGGCGATGTAGTTGAGGATCGCCAGATCGGTCTGGGGTTCGAAGATCATGCCGTTGTCCGCCAACTCGTAGCAGCGATGCTCGAATGTGGAGAGCACATGGACCTCGCAGCCGGGCTTGGTGAGGCGAGTATCGGTGAGACGAGACCAGAGAATCGGATGCATCTCCGCCATGTTGGCGCCCCAGAGGACGAAGACATCGGCGTGTTCCAGATCGTCGTAACAGCCCATCGGCTCGTCGATACCGAAGGCGCGCATGAAGGCACCTACCGCAGAGGCCATACAGTGACGGGCGTTTGGTTCCAGGCTGTTGGAACGGAAACCGGCCTTCAACAGCTTCTGTGCGGCATAGCCTTCCCACACGGTCCACTGGCCGGAACCGAACATGCCGACGCCCTTCGGCCCTTTGGCCTTGCGTGCGGCAACCCACTTCTCGGCCATGGTCTTGAAGGCCTCGTCCCAGGAGACCGCCTCGAACTTGCCGTTCTTGTCATATTTACCGTTGGTTTTCCTCAGCAACGGTTTGGTCAACCGGTCCTCTCCGTAAAGGATCTTCGGTAGGAAGTACCCTTTGATACAGTTAAGGCCTTTGTTGACCGGTGCATCGGGGTCGCCTTGGCTGGCTACCACTTTGCCATCTTTTACACCCATCAGAACGCTACAACCGGTGCCGCAGTAGCGACACGCGGCTTTGTCCCAGCGGATGCCGTCATCCGCATCGGCGGCCGCTGCATTGGAAAGCGGCAGGGTGACACCGGCTACAGAGGCTGCTGCTGCCACTGCATTGCTTTTAATAAATTCTCTTCTAGTTAATTTCACGGTTCATTTCCTCCATCGACTCTTCACCGCCATAGTGATAAATCAAAACAGTGCTCACGACGCCTTCAACGTCGCGTAGCGCATTCATGGTGTCGGACATTGGCGACATCGACTCGCCCTTGTCCTCGATAGTGACAATCAATTTACTTACCTCGGTTCCGCCATGGACCTCGACGCCCTGGAACCTTTGCAGACGTTCACTGACCACTGCTCCCAGTGCCGGTTTGGTATGGACGATCAAGCTGCATATATTCATGAATTGACAATCTCCTCACGGGCTTGGGTTGATGCCGCGTGGTCATTGGAAGTGGGGGTAATCGTTATCGAGTGGCTCGGACAGACCGCAATACAAGCACCACAACCGGTACAGGCCGTTGGATCGGGTTGCGGTTGTGAGTAACCACCCGTTTGAAGTTGGAACCGAATGGCTCTCTCCTCACACTGATCGCCGCAACTTCTGCAGACTACGGCATTGCGGGAGAGACAGGATGAGTCGATCTCGATATCTAGCGACCAGGGTGGGGTGGTTGGATCATCCGGGAAGCTGAGTGCCCGGGGCTGACACGCCTTGACGCAATCGCCGCAAAATGTGCACTGTCCCCGGCTAAAATCGATCACCGGATAGCCACCGGATCCGCTCACGATGATATGGCTCGGGCATGCCTTGAGGCACTCGCCGCATCGATTGCATAGCTCACTGAAACGGGCATCGTCCATCGACCAGGGTGGATGTATGCCTCTGCGACGACTATTGATGTCGCCTCGTAGGAACTGAACTCTGTCAATGGATATCTGCACAATCATGACCAAATCGAGGGAACCGGATCGGCGATAATTCATCAGGGTGAGTGACAAACGCCGAATGGGGAAAGTGTTTCATCGGGTGGATGCGTCCGCTTTGATACGGATCAAGGTTTGAGCGAAAAAATTAAGAAAACTTAATATAAATCAATATGTTACCAATATATTGGTAGAGTCTGTTACCCCTATGTGGGTAGCGGATATGTCGTTTGAGGTAGGGGGGTGAATTGACTGACGCTTCTGCCATGGGCGAAACCGCGAGAGTCAATTGCAATGATTAGGGGTTTACGGTTATTCCCTTGTTCAATGCCCAGACTGCTGCCTCGGTTCGGGAGTGGAGCTTGAGCTTCTTGAGCAGATGCTTGACGTGTACTTTCACCGTTCCTTCGGAGATGTTCAGGACATGTGCAATCTGTTTGTTACTCTGGCCCCGGGCAAGACACTGCAGGATCTCCTGTTCCCTGGCCGTGAGTGATGAGACGGGATCCGGCTGCTTGAGTTTGTCATCATCCCGCAGTGCTTTCGCCAGTAACTGGGTCAGGTGATCGCTGATCACCAGGGTGCCACCCACCGCCTTGCGGATCGATTTGAGGATATCCTCAGGCTCCATATCCTTCAGCAGATAACCGTCTGCACCCATGCGCAGGGCGGTCAGTACATCCTCTTCGTTATCGGATACGGTGAGCATAAGCACCCGGGAATCGATCTCCTGCTCTCTGATCGCCTTCAGGGTCTCGAGTCCGTTCATGCCCTTCATGTTGATATCCAGCAGGATCAAGTCGGGAGCGAACTGTTTCGCCACCACCAGTCCGTCGGGGCCGTTGGCAGCCTCGCCTACCAGTTCCAGGGTGTCGTCCATATCGATCAGATCGGATACGCCTTTCCTGAACAGGGGATGATCGTCGATTGTTAGTACAGTGTATGTCTGTTGTTCAACCATGTTTCAACTGCTCGATTAACATCTTTTTGGATTCAGTATCAGATGCATCAGTAAGATTGAAGATGAGCTCTATACGGGTACCGCCACCGGCTGGTTCATTGATGGTCAAACTCCCCCCAAGCCACTCAGCACGCTCTTTCATGATAGGCAATCCATAGTGTTGCATCATATCACCTTCATCATTGATTCCGATGCCGTCATCCTCGACGCTGACATTGACCCGCCCTGTTTGATCGCACTCCAGTACCACATGGGCGCGTGTTGCGTTGGCATGGCGGATGACGTTTGACAACGATTCGCGGATGATCTGGATGATATGGATCTCCGCATTGGGAGTGAATTGACAATTTCCTATATGGTTGGTGTATTCAATAGTAATGCCGGATCTGTTTTTGAATTCCTCAACCGTCTCGCTAATCAACTTACCCAGGTTGGCATCGGTCACTCTGAGCCTGAAGGTGGTCAACAGTTCGCGCAGTTGGCGATAGGCGCCGTTGAGTGCCGAGCGCAATGCGGCGCTTACCAGTAGAATCTCTTTTTTTTCCCGTTCATCGTTGATCGATTTCTCAAGTTTGGCTACCTGTATCTTCAGATAGGAGAGCGACTGGGCAATAGAGTCATGCAGCTCTCTTGCAATCACGCTGCGCTCCTCCATCAAGGAGAGTTTTCGACTCTGGGTGACCTGCTGGGCCACGTTGATCGACAGTGCTATATGGCTGGCTACGGTCTCCAAGAGACGCTCCTGCCACTCCTCCAGCCGCATCTCTTCAGGAAACTCCACCAGCAATACCCCGAACTGCTGATTCTTGTCCCGTATGGGTGTGGAAAAGATATTCACGGGTACAGGGGAATCGGGCATTGCCAGCTTGAAGGTATGGGAGTTGCCATCACCGAGACAGATCGCACACTGGTTGTCGGACTTGTCCTTTGACAGGATATCCGTGTCGCGAGTCGATGCATAGCGATAGGCCTGATCGTCACCGGGCTGTCCCAGGCAGATGGTGCCATTGTTCACCCCCAACAAGACCTCGATATCGTGGATCACCGCTATCAATACATCCTCGCTCAATGAGGAGTCGCTGAGCCGTTTGGTGGCGGAATAGAGCAGCTCCAAGGTGCGATTGCTCTGCTCCAGGTCATGGGTCTTTTCACGCACCCGGTTTTCAAGATCCGTGTAGATGACTGAGAGATCCTCCGCCATGACATTGAAGGCCTGACCCAGCTGGCCCAGTTCATCCTCACCGAGATAGCGGCTGCGAACGGAGAAGTTACGATGCCGCGCCGCATTGGCGCAGGTAAGCAGATTGCGCAGTGGATTGAGTACCCGGGTCTTGGTCAGATAGAGACTGATCAGGGCAACCATGAATGTGAGAATCAACAGTATGATCTGGATGATTCTGTGTTGTTGGTTGATCTCTTCGGCATCGATTTCGAGGGCCTCCACAAAACTGTGGATATCATCGACGAAGTTGTCGACCAGTGCCAGGTAGTTACGCTGGCTGTTATCAAGTTGTCTTCTCTCCTCCGCCGACAGGGTGTCCGCAGTGCTTAATTGCAAATAGTCCTGCAGGTTGGGAAGCATCAGCTCTTGCCACTGGGATTCGACTCTCCGATAGGTTTCAGTGACCTTTTTATGGGGCCCTTTGGTGAGTACGTCGTGGATGCGATGACTGAACAGGCGTTGATTATATTCCGTCACCAGGTTCCTGGTGCGGGTGGTCGCCAGCTCGTTATGGAACTTGGTGCGATGCACCAGGCTGCTGGCGATGCGATAGGACTGCATGCGCAAGGTGCCGGCCTGGTTGATGGCGGCGGCGTATCCCTCCGCGGTTTCAGTGATGATCATCGAGCTCATCATCCCCGATACGGCCAGAATGAAGAGAATGGTGATGACCGTCCCGAATCTGAGTAGCAGTGAGTTTTTCACGGTGGGATGCTCTGCTGTTTAGTGTCTCATGGGGATTGATGTTAACAGTGTGGGATCCTGCCGTCAGCCTCATGGTAAAAAAGGCAACACGGCATACCCAAAGGCCGGGAAGGTGAACTATATTTCCCTTTTATACTCATTGCACCAGTCAGGGGTTGAGCATGTCGTCGCAGCAATCAAATGAGAAACTGGACCGGGTCGTTGCCCAGGCCCGTCGCGACAGGGAGCAGCGGGAGCAGGGTTATCGGGAACAGGCGTTGAAACTCTATCCCTGGGTTTGCGGTCGTTGTGCGCGGGAATTCACCCGGGAAAACCTCAGGGAGCTGACGGTTCATCACCGCGATCATAATCACGATAACAATCCCCCGGATGGGAGTAATTGGGAGTTGTTGTGCATCTATTGCCATGACAATGAGCATTCGCGCTACCTGGAGGCGGATGCCGGATACTCCTCCGTCGATTCGGCAGAGCACAATGCCAGCACTCATCAGCCTTTCGGTGACCTGGCTGATCTGCTGAAACAGAAAAAGTAGCCAGATTCGGTGCGGCAAGCCGCACCGTATGTCCTCTACAATCAGCGATCACTCAATAAGGGCAGTGGGATATGCAGGGCCGCACCGATCGCGCGCAGCAGTTCCAACTCTTCGGTGGTGACCTGGCTATCGGTAAGAATGGTCTCCACCAAAGCGGTGATCAGACGCTCTTTCTCCTTGTTCTTCAGAGCATCCAGTTGCTGCAGCGCGGTATCCAATGTGGCTACCCAATCGGTGGGCTGCTGCATGGGTAGCAGTTCCAGGCCGAGACTCTTGATACCCTTCCCATAGCTGCGCTGTATCTGTTCACTCTCCCTGTGACCATGATCGGCGAGGATGGCGATAACGCTCCGCACCGCCTCTGCCTGCTCCACCAGGGTCTGGTTGCCGCCGATGTGGCTCTGGGCGGGATTGAGGGCATCCTTCAGGTAGAGAGCGATCACCTTTGCCAGGAGAAACTCAAATACCTCTATCTTGCCATCCAGATGCACGATCTCGTTGACAGTGCCGAGCATGCGCTGGGTAAACTCCACCGGGCGCCGTTTCAGGGCGGGAAAGGCGATCTCCAGCAGGGGCAGACGCTGTTCAGGTTGGATCGGCATGGAGGATCTCATCAGGTGACGCACCTGGGCCTCACTCTCCGCGCCCAGGTTGCGGGCAATGGTGAAGAGCTGTTGCTCACGTATCGATTCGTCCTTGTCGAGCAGGAGACAGAGTAACAGTTCCGGCGCCCACTCGGTGGACCGGGCGGCGGAGAGCATACTCTCGGGCATACTGGCCGCCAGGGCTGCTGCAGCCAGGATCTGCTCCCAGCCGGGACTGCCGATACCCTCGATGATGCTGCGCGGATCGAAGGGGGTGCGTTTTGCGCTGGCCTGGTCTGCAGCGGCCTCCCGTTCCGCCTCCCGGCGGGAGCGTTGCTGCAGGCGTTTGGCGATCTCCGCCAGCTCCTGCTCCCGGAAGCCGGGTTCGATACGCTGGATGCGTTCGAGTATGGGTGGATGGGTGGCGAACAGGTTGGCGGCCATGCCCTGTCCGAACAGCATGTGGGCGATCTCCTCACTATCCCTGGCCAGGGATGCCCCCTGGGCGTGCACCGCTATCTTTTTCAGTGCCCCGGCGATGCCTTGGGGATTGCGGGTGAACTGCACCGCGGAGGCATCCGCCAGGTACTCCCGCTGACGGGACACCGCCGCCTTGATCCAGCGGGCGAAGAAGAGACCGATATAGCCGATGGCGGTGAGGGCCGCGGCGAACAGCATGATGGCGCCGGCGTTGTTGTTTTTCGAACCGGAGGAGTAACGGGCACCGGAAAGGATGCGCCGTCCGGCAATGGCCAGGATCATGATCCCGAACAGGGCGCCGATGAGACGGATGTTGAGGCGCATGTCCCCGTTGAAGATGTGACTGAACTCATGGGCGATGACCCCCTGCAGCTCCTCGCGGTTCAAGCTCTCCAATGTACCCCTAGTCACCGCCACCGCTGCATCGCTGGGTGAATAACCAGCGGCAAAGGCATTGATACCCGACTCTTGCTCCATGATATAGATCTCGGGCACGGGCACACCGGAAGCGATGGCGATCTCCTCCACCACATTGCGCAGGCGTTGACGCAGCGGATCTCTCGGATCGGCTTCCACCGGCACCCCTCCCATCTGGCGTGCCACAGCACCACCCCCATCCTTCAGGCTGGCGCTGCGGTAGAGACTGGCCAGCCCGATTGCAGCGCCGGTCCCCCCACTGGCCAACAGCAGGATGGTACTGTTGTGAGTGAGAAAAGTACCCAAGCTTTGGGTCGTACCTGCACTCTCGTTAAGCACATTGCCGAACAGCAGCAGTATCGCAATATCGATGGCGATGATGATGATGACGACGGCAAGCAGAAACAGCAACACCAGGTTTCGGGTGTTGCGTTTGGCTTGGTCCTGTTGTTCGAAGAAGTTCACGTGTCGAGGTCCTTCGGTAACAGATTGCCTAAAGCGTGTTTATCCGGAAACGATACAAACCTGGGTAGGCGCCTGACGGCTGACTTTCGCAGTAGCGGCCTGGATGCCGCGTAAGCCCCGTCAGTCCAGGGATGGACTGTTGGGGCGTCGGAGAAAGACAGCCGTCAGGCGCCGAGGGGTTGAAAATCGCTTGCTGTATGTTAAGTGAATGAAACCTGTGGTACTTCGCGCTTTGCCTCATCCTCTATCTCGAGCAGGGTTGCCGGCAGGAAACGGAACCAGCCTGCAATCAGATTACTCGGGAATGACTCGCGGTCTATGTTGTATTGCATTAC
Source organism: Candidatus Thiodiazotropha sp. CDECU1 (assembly GCF_963455295.1). Lineage (NCBI taxonomy): Bacteria > Pseudomonadati > Pseudomonadota > Gammaproteobacteria > Chromatiales > Sedimenticolaceae > Candidatus Thiodiazotropha > Candidatus Thiodiazotropha sp. CDECU1. The sequence goes on along the minus strand of NZ_OY734020.1, from coordinate 3,529,563 downwards.
CGAGTCGTTATAGGCCTGGCGGGCAAAGGAGACCTTATTCTCGGTACTGACGAGCTCCTCCGAGAGCTGCATCATGTTCTCATTGGCCTTGAGATCGGGATAGGCTTCGGCCAGGGCGAACAGCCGACCCAGGGCGCCGCTGAGACCCTGTTCCGCTTCCCCCAGTTGTTTCATGGCTTCCGGATCGGATGGGTCTTTCGCTGCCTGCTGCAGGCCGCTGACCGCCCGGTTGCGCGCCTCGATCACCGCTTCCAGGGTCTCTTTCTCGTGTTTCATATAGCCCTTGGCGGTCTCCACCAGATTGGGGATCAGATCGTGGCGTCGCGTCAGCTGCACATCGATTTGCGCAAACGCGTTTTGGTAGCGGTTACGCCCGGCGATGAGCTTGTTGTACATGCCAACGCCGAAACCGATGACAGCCAGAATAATAACCAGTAGCACGATTGATGTTGTCATTGTTTGCGGTCCTCTAAGGGAATTTGCCAATCCTATCCTATTCTGTACGAAAGCTGTTAGATTTTAAGCGTCATCCAGTGAAATTGCAGTGTTCAGCCGTTATTCGAGGATGAATTGTCACCAGTTTTTACAAACTGAAGACGTTACATTCGCTTCATGTGCTATCCGATAAATTCTTGCAGCCATTATTCACCATCAGGTGAATTGATTTACCGCCATCTGTTGCCTAGCGCTCTCAGTTTCCATTTGATTCTAGAGAGTAAGTTAACGGGTGTCTCATGGAGTTCAGGTATCGTGGCGGTTATGCTTTCGGTTATGCTTCGCAATTGGTCGCTGATAGGGTCTGTTTTTTGTCGGCTGTTATCGAGTATGCCGATTTGCTGTAGCGATAACTGCAGGATAGGGCGATAGAGAAACAGATTTCTGAAGTCGACTTGCAAACCCTTGGCCGCAAGCAACGCTGCCAGCTCGTAGCGGTGTTCCGTTGCTGCTCCCACACGGTTGAGATATTCGGCCCGCTTATAGAGATAGGATGGCAGTGAATAGGGGATCGTTTTACCCAGGTCGAAAATCGACTCTGCCTGGATGGCCCGCTGAGCCAACTCCAAGGGTCTATCAAGACTGATATCGAATTGAAGGGAAAGCTGATGCTCGATCTGTTGCGATATGTCTGGTTCATCGAAAACAGTATCGGCATTGAGCGCAGAGGTATAGTAGTTGATTAGATGCCCGAGATAGACACGCTTGTCGAGATCGGCCCCCTGATTGATTTTTGCTGCGTAATAGGCCGCAAGTTGGGAATCAACTACATTATCTGTATCGAGTTCAATCGGCTTATCGGACAGGTAGGCAACGTTCGTTTGATGGAGCAGCTTCACATCTGCATGTTTAAAGCCGGCCTGCTGGGCAAGATGTTCAAGTTCATTCTGCGAGAGTAGGAAGTAGTGTGCTCCGGGTGAGAGTGCTGCGTAGAGTTCGCCGGGCAAGCTATCTTTGTGCAGCGCTGAGACGCAGGGGGTGGTGATGAGCAGGATGCCACCCGGCTCAAGATAGCTGCGCAGCTCCTTGAGGAATGCGAGCGGGTCGGATACGTGTTCCAGTACCTCGGTTGCGTAGATGAAACTGAATCGCCTGTCGTGGAGTGCTTCTGCCTCATGGGTATAGGCATTTATGATCGGCAGTTTCAATAACTCTCCACCCTTGACCCCATAGGCGGAGGGTTCGAGGCCAAGTGCATCAATGTCCCAGGCTGTACGGCAGTAATCGAGGGTGACACCAACGTTACAGCCAATCTCCAGAACGGAGTTGAAGCGACTGAATGGAAGCCGTTCGAGAAGGGGGAGTTTCCAATCCAAACCGGAAACCAATTCTAAGTAATGGTAGATCAGATAGATGAAATTCGGATCTTGCAGTGCTGCTTCGGCCGCAGGGTAGGGAAGGATCATCTCGGTTGCGTTTAACGTGAATGCGCTGTGGCATTGACTGCATCTTGCTACCTCTAACTGGTCATAATCAGGGTGCCAGTGGGAAGCGTTGAGGATGATTGCATTGCCCACTCGGTTGCCGCAAACGATACAAGGGTGGTTGGTAGGGGTGGCTGAGTCAATCCAGCTGACGCCTGACATTTCACGTCTTCCATTGTGTGAGAAGCCTGAAATCAAAAATACATCTACCTCCTACCCGCGGTCAAGGTAGCTGATGTCCACTCTCGCATCTCAGGCCACCCTGTCATCCGCAACCCGGTAGGTGGGATCTTCCATCATATTGACCTCCACCAAATCGCCGGCCTTTACCAGCAGGTTCTGGCACTCCTGGTTCAGGTGGCGGATATGCAGCGTCTTCTGCCTGCGCATATAGCGTTCGGCCAGATTATCAATCGCCTCCAGTCCGGAGTGATCGTAGACACGGGCGTCGGCGAAGTCGACGATCACCTCCTGGGGGTCGTTCTTTGGATCGAACAGATCGGCAAAGGTCTGCACGGAACCGAAAAAAAGCGGGCCGCGAAGGGTGTAGTATTTGATCCCATACTTGTCGATGTTGGTATCCGCATGCATCTGCTTGGCATGCTCCCAGGCAAACACCAGGGCCGAGACGATGACGCCGACGATGACCGCGATTGCCAGATCGGTCAGGACCGTAATCACGGCCACCAATATGCCGACGAAGGTGTCTGCCAGGGGAATCCGGCCGAGTAGACGAAAGCTGGCCCATTCGAAGGTGCCCAGCACCACGATGAACATCACCCCAACCAGTGCGGCAACCGGAATCATTTCGATCAGGCTAGCGCCGAACAGGATAAAGGCAAGCAGAAACAGTGCCGCTGAAATTCCCGACAGACGGCCGCGACCGCCTGAATTGATATTGATCAGGCTTTGACCGATCATGGCGCAGCCCCCCATGCCGCCAAACAGGCCGTTCACCGTATTCCCGACCCCCTGTCCGATACACTCTTTGTTACCCCGCCCGCGGGACTCGGTCAGCTCATCGATCAGGCTCATGGTCAGCAAGGATTCAATCAAACCGACACCGGCAAGAATGATGGCATAGGGCAGGATGATCTGGAGGGTTTCAAAGGAGAGGGGGACCATTGGGATATGAAAGCTGGGCAATCCGCCGGCAATGGTTGCGGTGGGATCCCCCGACAGATCACGCAGCACGTCCTGCACTGAGCGGGCATCCAGATCTAGAAAGATCACTATCAGGGTCACGCTGACAATGGCCGCCAGCGAGGCGGGTACGGCGGAGGTGAGTTTCGGCAGGAAGTGGATGATCCCCATGGTGAGCGCAACCAGTCCCAGCATGATCCACAAAGGTGTGTCGCTGAGCCACACCATGACACCGTTCTCATCGGCCACCTGGAACTGTTTCAACTGGGCGATGAAGATGACGATGGCCAGGCCGTTGACGAATCCCAGCATCACGGGATGGGGCACCAGGCGGATGAATTTACCCAGGCGCAGCAGACCGGCGCTTATCTGGATGAGCCCCGCCAGCAGGACCGCCGCGAACAGGTACTCGATGCCGTGTTCCGCCACCAGGGCCACCATCACCACCGCCATCGCGCCGGTGGCACCGGATATCATGCCCGGCCTGCCGCCGATGACGGCGGTGATGATGCCCATCATGAATGCGGCATAGAGGCCTACCAGTGGCGCCACGCCGGCAACGAAGGCGAAAGCGACCGCTTCAGGCACCAGTGCCAGGGCAACCGTCAGGCCAGAGAGAACGTCGTTTTTTACGCACTGTTTCCCCGGGCAGGTGAGTTGAAACATGGATGACCTCGCATGGCTGTGGCAAAAAGCGGCGAAGTATATCAGAAAATCATAATATAACTAATCTTGATGGTTGATATTTTTCACCACTTGGGTCAAAACTCTCCACAGACAATCACACAATCATTTGATCTGAACAGGAGTGCTGGCGATGCGTTGCCATGAAGTGGACTACGAGATCCTCGGATCCGAGATGCAGTTGGTTGAAGTGGAGCTGGATCCAGGCGAAACGGTGATCGCCGAGGCAGGCGCCATGACCTATATGGAGGAGGGGATAGATTTCGAGACCAAGATGGGTGACGGCTCCAGTGCAGATGAGGGATTGATGGGGAAGCTCTTCTCCGCGGGCAAGCGAGTCTTTACCGGCGAGTCCATCTTCACCACCCATTTCACCAACCGGGGCAATGGCAAACAGCGGGTCTCCTTTTCCGCCCCCTATCCCGGCAACATCGTGCCCCTGAATATGCAGCAGTTGGGGGAGAAGATCACCTGCCAGAAAGATGCCTTTCTCTGTGCCGCCCTGGGCACCAAGGTGGATATCGCCTTCAATCGCCGGCTTGGGGTGGGGCTGTTCGGTGGTGAGGGATTTATCCTACAGGCCCTTGAAGGCGATGGGATGGCCTTCATCCAGGCCGGGGGCACAGTCATCGAAAAGCGTCTCACGGGGGAGACCCTGCGGGTGGATACCGGTTGCCTGGTCGGTTTCACGGGGGGCATAGAGTACGACATCCAGCGTTCCGGCAACCTCAAGTCCATGGTGTTCGGCGGCGAGGGTATGTTCCTGGCAACCCTGAAGGGGCATGGGACGATCTGGTTACAGAGCCTGCCATTCTCACGCATGGCGGATCGCATCCTGGCGAATGCCCCTTCATCGGGGGGCGGTGATCAGGGTGAGGGATCGGTGCTTGGCGGGATCGGGAGATTGCTGGATGGCAAATAGGCTAGTTCTCAATTCAGTCAAGTTTGCTTAAAACTCCACACCCTGTTCGGCATGGATGCCCTGCTCGAAGGCGTGTTTCACCAGTTTCATCTCCGTCACTGTGTCAGCCACATCGATCACCTCCTTGGGTGCACCACGTCCGGTCAGGATCAGATGCATCCAGGGTGGTTTCTCCTGTTGGATGAACTCAGCGATCTCCTCGCCACTGATCCAACCGTATTGACAGACATAGTTGATCTCATCCAGCACCACCAGGTCGTAGTGCTGGGTGCGAATCTTCTCCTGACAGAGTTGCCATATCTCCCGGCTGGTGCGGCGGTCCTGTTCCGGATTGTTGGTGTCCCAGGTGAAGCCATCCCCCAGGGCATGCCACTCGATGTTCTCAAACCGGGAGGCGGCCTGCTGTTCACCTGTCTTCCACTTCCCCTTGATGAACTGGATCACCAACACCTGCATATTCCAACCCGCCGCCCTGAAGGCGGTGCCGAAGGCGCTGGATGATTTGCCCTTGCCTTCACCGGTGAGAACCAGGGTTATGCCGTTTCTTTTTTGTCGTTGCTTCATGTGTCTTATCTGGCCCGAATGGTACTTACATAAGGGGCTTTGGTTGGGAGAGCGAAAATTCTGGTGGTAACTGAGCTATCCTGGTGGGGCAGGGCTCCACCGAAACGCATTGGAAACACCCGAGGATCTCATTGGTATGTTATCCAATCACCTTATGTTGAATACCTTTCTTAGGCCTTAATTAAACATATTGCAATCAGTAGGATAGGTTGGGCCTGCTGCGTTGCCAATTGATTATTTTGCTAATCTAAATAATAATCGTTATCATTCTTATATATTCTACATTATTTCTATTTCACGTTGGAGGCTTTTGTGTTGCCAATCTCAAAACCGATTTTACTGGGGCTGCTGCTGACCCTTATCGCACCTTCCTTGTCCCTGGCGGATGGGGTCGTGAATCTCTACTCGGCCAGAAAAGAGAAACTGATCAAACCCCTGTTGGATCAATTCAGCGAACAGACAGGGATCAAAGTGAATCTTGTCACCGGTAAGGCCGATGCCCTGTTGCAACGTCTGCAGAGTGAAGGGCGAAACACCCCCGCCGATATGTTGATCACCACGGACGCCGGTCGCCTGTATCGGGCAAAGGCGGCGGGTGTCACCCAGGCGGTCGAGTCTGAGCTCCTGAAGGGTGTCGTGCCGGAGAGTTTTCGTGATCCGGATGGTCACTGGTACGGTCTTTCAGTGCGGGCCCGTCCCATTCTGTATGTCAAGGATCGGGTGGATCCGTCAAAACTCTCCACCTACGAAGCACTCATTGATCCCGACTGGGACAACAGGATATGCATCCGTTCTTCCAGTAATATCTACAATCAATCCCTGGTGGCATCGATGATAGCCGCGAATGGTGCGGAGGCGACCGAGACCTGGGCCACTGCCTTCGTCAAGCAGTTCGCCCGGCCGCCCAAAGGGGGTGATCGGGATCAGATCAAGGCGGCTGCAGCAGGGCTGTGCGATGTGGCCGTTGCCAACACCTACTATCTTGCCGGCATGCTGACCTCGAAAGAGCAGGGACAGCGGGATGCTGCAGCGAAGCTGGCGGTGTTTTGGCCGAATCAACAGGGCCGGGGGGCGCATGTGAATGTGAGTGGTGCGGCCCTGACCAAGGCGGCCAAAAACAGGGAAAATGCCATCAAGCTATTGGAATTTCTTGTCAATACCGACTCTCAGGCCTGGTACGCAGAGACCAATGGAGAGTATCCGGTGCGGGAAGATGTGGCCCCCAGTGAACTCCTCAAGGGCTGGGGCGATTTCAAGATGGATCGGCTCAATCTCTCCAAGCTGGGTCAGCTCAACCCGGATGCGGTACGCCTGATGGATCGCGCGGGATGGAAATGATCGCAAGTGTCATCCACGACGAATAGATTTGCTTTACCCCATCTCTCCATCGGGTTCAATCCATGGAGCGTGGGAGTATTGACGGTAGCCGTTGTGCTGGCGGTGCCGGTGGTCGTGGTGCTCAGTTATATTTTCGAGCCTGCCGGGGAAGTCTGGCGCCACCTGGCCGATACGGTGTTGCAGGACTATGTGATCAACTCCCTGTTGTTGATGGTCGGTGTCGCCATCGGGGTATTACTGTTGGGTGTCAGTACGGCCTGGCTCACGAGCATGTGTCAGTTCCCCGGGCGATCGGTATTCGAATGGGCCTTGTTGCTGCCGATGGCGATACCCGCCTATATCATCGCCTATACCTATACCGGTCTGTTCGATTTTGCCGGGCCGGTGCAGACCTTGCTCAGGGAGTGGACGGGCTGGGGCTATGGCGACTACTGGTTCCCGGAGATCCGCTCCATCGAGGGGGCGGCAGTGATGTTGGCCCTGGTGCTCTATCCCTATGTCTACCTGCTCTCCCGGGCCGCTTTTCTCGGCCAGTCGATCTGTGTCCTGGATGTCAGTCGCACCCTGGGTAACGGTCCCTGGCGAACCTTTTTTACGGTTGCTCTACCCCTTGCCAGGCCCGCCATCGTGGCAGGGCTCTCCCTCGCGCTGATGGAGACCTTGGCGGATTACGGCACAGTGCAGTACTTTGGTGTCTCTACCTTCACCACGGGGATATTCCGCACCTGGTACGGCCTGAACAACGCGGCCGCTGCGGCACAGCTCTCCGCCATGCTGTTGCTGGTGGTGTTTGCCTTGATCATTCTCGAGAAGATCTCCCGCAAGCAGGCGCGCTATCACCATACCAGCCAACGCCACCAGGTACTGACCCGCTTCCAGTTGAATGCCAGGCAGTCGAGCATGGCCTTCCTGATCTGTTTCGGGGCCCTGCTATTGGGTTTCATCCTGCCGGCGGGCCAGCTCTTGTGGTGGGCCTTGACCACGGCTGAGGAGACTCTCGACAGCCGCTTCCTGAGCTTGGTCACCCATACCATCATGCTGGCAGGGACAGCTTCAATCCTGGCCCTGATGCTGGCACTGCTACTGGGCTATGGAAAGCGGCAGCAGAAGAGTTGGGCAACCCAGTTTGCGGTGAGACTGGCGGGGATGGGGTATGCCATACCGGGTACGGTAATCGCTATCGGCGTGATGATCCCTTTTGCCGCCTTCGATAATGCCCTCGATAGCTGGATGCGGGAGCAGTTCGGCTGGTCCACCGGGTTGATTCTGAGCGGTACCCTGATCGCCCTGGTGTTTGCCTATCTGGTGCGCTTCCTGGCGGTCTCCTTACAGACAGTGGAGGCAGGCTTGGGCAAGATCCGTCCCACCATGGACGAGGTGGCCCGGTCCATGGGTACGGGCTCGGGTGAGATTGTGCGCAGGGTGCATATGCCGATGCTCAAGGGCAGCCTGATGACGGCCTTGTTGCTGGTCTTTGTGGATGTCTTGAAAGAGTTGCCCGCGACCCTGATACTGCGTCCCTTCAATTACAATACCCTGGCAGTCAGGGCCTATGAACTGGCATCCGACGAACGCCTTGCGGACGCCTCCTATGCCGCGTTGACGATAGTTGCAGTGGGTATACTTCCAGTCATACTGTTGAGTCGAACCATAACCCGGTCACGTCATGCCAAATCAACTTGAAGTCAGGCGAGCAAGCGTCAAGTATGGTCGCCAGTTGGTGGTGGACAGTGTCAGCTTCGAACTGGAGAGCGGCGTGATAGGTTGTCTGCTGGGACCCAGCGGTTGTGGCAAGACCAGCCTGTTGCGTGCCATCGCGGGGTTTGAGCCGCTGGCGCAGGGAGAGATCCTGTTACACGGTCGCCGGGTCTCCCTGCCAGGTCATACCCTGGCCCCGGAGAAGCGCCAGGTCGGCATGGTATTCCAGGATTTTGCCCTCTATCCCCATCTCAGCGTCAGGGACAACGTCGCCTTCGGGCTACGCGGGGGCAGTGGTAAGTCGCAACGACAGCGGGTTAAGGAGTTGCTGGCACTGGTCGGCCTCAACGGTCTTGAGGAGAAATATCCCCACCAGCTTTCAGGCGGTCAGCAGCAGCGCATTGCATTGATCCGCGCCATGGCGCCGCGGCCGGAGATACTGCTGCTGGATGAACCCTTCTCCGGACTCGACGTGGAGTTGCGGGAGCAGTTGGCTGGCGAGGTACGTGAGATTCTGAAAAGAGAGGGGGTGACCGCAATCCTGGTAACCCATGACCAACTGGAGGCGTTCGCCCTGGCCGATATCATCGGTGTGCTGGGTAGCGGACGTTTGCGTCAATGGGATAGCGGTTACAACATCTACCATAAACCGGCGGATCGATTCGTGGCGGAGTTTATCGGCAAGGGCTCGATGATCCCTGGACGGGTGTTGGAGGATGGGCGTATCGATTCCGTGCTCGGGATCATGTGCGCCGATCTCAAGCAGCAACACCAGGCGGGGGATTCAGTTGAACTGTTGCTGCGACCCGACGATATCATTCATGATGATCAGAGTGATTATAAGCTGAAGATCGTCGGCAAGGTTTTTCAAGGCGCTGAGTATCTCTATACCCTCTCCCTGGATGATGGCACCGAGCTGTTATGCTTGGTGCAGAGTCACCACGATCATGGGATAGGGGAGAGACTCGGGGTTCGACTGGCAGTGGAACACGTGGTGGCGTTATAGAATCCCAGGTCACACACATCGTCAATCGACCACTGGTAATCAAAAGGTGATGGAACTGCCCCCGACCATGTGTTCCAGAATCGAGGCAAGGCCACGAGGTTGTATGAACGCCTGTCTAAGCAAGGGTTTGCCTTCACTGTCTTGTGGCAGGGAACAGACGGTGTCACAGGCTGAACAGACAAAGATCTTGCCATCCAGTTCGACAAAGTTCTCCATCAGACTTGCCAGGGCCGGAAAGCCTTTCTGACTGATACCCTCACAGCTGCCCTGGTAGGCCCAGTGGCTGCCGTCACCCACAAGGAAAAGTTGCGTATCGAGATCCATGGCCATGGCGGTACATGCGGCCGAGAAGGCTAACGTGGCCCGTTTACCACCATCTTCTGCACCGGAACTCAATACAACCACATAGTTATTGATATTTGATAGATGAGTGAACGATGCAATATTGTTGAATTATGAATAATGAAATGGTGAATTATTCACACAGACTTGTCTACATACTTGGATTCACGTTTTCTGGAGAAACCACGATGCAAGAAAAACCACCTGTTCCACCTTTTGATCAAGAGCGCGCCACGCAGAAGGTTCGCATGGCGGAAGATGCCTGGAACACCCGTGACCCTGAGCGTGTCGTGCTTGTCTATACAGAGGATACGCAGTGGCGAAACCGGGCAGAATTTCCCCATGGCAGAGAACAGGTGAGGGAATTTCTACAGCGCAAGTGGGCGCGTGAATTGGACTATCGGCTGATCAAGGAGCTTTGGACATTTGGGGCAAACCGTATCGCCGTGCGCTTCGCCTACGAATGCCACGACGACTCGGGCCAGTGGTATCGCAGCTATGGCAACGAAAACTGGGAGTTCAATGCACAAGGATTTATGCAGCGACGATTCGCCAGCATCAATGATCTGCCAATAAAGGAATCGGACCGTCTCTTTCATTGGCCGCTGGGGCGGCGACCGGATGATCACCCCGGACTTAGTGAACTGGGACTCTGAAACAGGCTTTTGGGAAAATTGGGATGCTAACTATTCAATCCATGCGTAATCGATGCTGATACGTTCCCCGGCAACCGGGCGGAAAAGCTGATCGGCGAAGGCGACATGGTCCGCATGGTCACGGTAGCTGTCTATCACCGCCGGGTGGCAGAACTGCACCAGCCAGGTGTAGCGGTAGGCGGCATCTGTCTTGACCGCGCTGCCGGTAGCGACCTCACGCACCCCGGGTATTTTTGACAGCACATCCCGGCCTTTGGCCATCATCTCTATGACACCCTCATCATCCAGTCCATTGACGTTGTAGACGATGAGATGCTCCACCGGAAGCCAGGGTGTGCATTGGGTCAGCACTTCGGTAGCGCGCCCGGTAGAACCCCAGAGCCGAATACAACGCTCGGCTTCCTCACTGACAGCAGCTTGTACACCCCGGGTCAGTTGGGTAAACGCGTTATTCTCTGTTGCCTCGACATTTTTCCGAATGGCGGCGCCTGCCGCATCGGCCAGCGCGGTATAGTAGTTGATTTTAACCACGCCGTTGGTGATCAATTGTCGGTACTGGTCTTCGGATAGGCCGGTTCCACCATGGATCACTAAAGGTAGGCCCAACGCCTCGTTGATATCCCGTAAACGCTGGAAATCGAGCTTCGCTTCGCCCCGCATACGACCATGCACTGTACCTATGGAGACTGCGAGGAAATCGATACCCGTAGTCTCAACGAAATGGATGGCCTGGTCCGTTGTCGTGTAGCTGACCTTTCCCGGGTGTCGTTCTGCATCCTCACCCTCGACGCCTGGGACATAACCCAGTTCACCCTCCACAGGCACTCCGCACCCGTGAGCCATCTCGACCACCGAGCGGGTAGTACGGATGTTATCGTCCAGGGACCTGTGAGAAGCATCCACCATCACCCCATTGCAGCCATGGTTGATGGCGTTCATGGCAGACTGCAAGCTCTCTCCATGGTCCAGATGGATCGCGACCGGTACCGAGGCGTTGCGCGCCGCCTTCTCAACCGCGGACAGTAAAAGCTCAAAATCGAAATACTCAAAATGGGATTCGGCCAGGCTTAGGATGACCGGTGAAGCACAGCGTTCGGCGGCATCCAGTATACCTTCCAGGAAATCGAGGTTGACCAGGTCAAAGGCCCCGACTGCATAGCCGTTCCCATAGGCATGGTGCAGCATCTCTCGCATGTTGACCAAAGGCATAAAGTTATCTCCCCTATATTGCTTCAGTCCCTTATCGACATTTTGGTTTGTTATTCTTGTTCATCATCAACGCATGGTATGCAGTATATCGCTGGCAGGTGCGATGATCTGCGGGTTGACTGGTGCCGATACTAACATCGTGATTGGCGGCGATGCCATGCGAAATCTATGGGTTCAGGCGGTTTATGATCTCAATCAGAAGATGATCAGCATCGGATAGCAGAAAGTCGTCGCTGACCTCCGGTTGCCACCAATAGATAAAAACTAATAACTTGGTTGGTGTAATCTAATATGCAAATCACCAGAGTGCTTCTACAATTAGGACAGGAATCACAGAGTGGCATGGGATCAAATCGTCCCCTACGCAGAATCAGCCCGGGAGAGAAGAGTGACAACCAGTGAATTGACGAGATCGATTCAAAAGCGTCTTGCCACGCTACCGAATTGGCTGCGGCAGTTGACGGCAGTCAGTTTTCTGTTCTTCCTTGCGAAGGGAATGCTTTGGCTAGGTGTTGCAGCCTGGATTATCCTTTGACACGCCTGACCGCCGCCGCCGCTGTCTCGTCGGTGGCGGATGAAAGTTCGAACGGAATCAGGTTATTTCAGCAATTGAACAAACGATCGATGGCATCCAGCCCCTCTTGGACGATCTCGTCCAGGTCTTCCGGATCGTCATCGTGCTCGTAGGCGAGCATTGAATAGCTGGCCAGTGATTTCAGCCCCATGGCAATCTTTTCCACATCTGCCAGATTCAGTTCAACACCTTCTCTTAAATGACATTCATCACTCATTGAACCCGCCTCAAAAAATACTACTAATCTTGTGGATACTCGAATAGGGACAGTAGGCTGTCAATTAATTAGGCCTGTTTATTGATGTAGGTCAATCAGGGGTCGCTGTCACAAGGTTTGGGGATGGCCCGGCCGGATATCCTTAGAGGGTCTGTTCTGTCACGTCGACATAGAGTTTAAGTCTTTGACCAGGCTGGAGATATTTACTATCAAGCGTATTCCAGCGTTTGAGGTCGGCAACAGACACCTTGAAACGCTGAGCGATACGGGATAGAGAGTCACCGCGTCTGACTCGATAGTGCAGCCTGCTCTGGGTACCCGATGGCTGAAGATTGAGAAGGGAGAGTTCGGAAGATTGGGCTTTCTTTACCCATATCACAAGTTTTTGCCCCGGTTTTAGGGGGTCCCCCGGGGCCATTCCATTCCATGCCGCGAGTTTTCGATGATTGACTGAGTGGGCCTTGGCAATCTTCCACAAACTATCCCCCGGCTTCACGATATAGCTTCGTTTGTTGCCACTCCGGGATCTGTTCTGGATTGCCGCCTTGCGTTGCCCGGCGCTGAAGGTGTATTGACTGAGGCCTTTACTGGAGACTGGGATCAACAGGTGCTTCCCTGCACGGATTCTGTTGCCCTTGAGTTTGTTTATCTGTCTCAGGACTTTAGTGGTGGTGCCATGTTTTCTGGCGATGACGCTCAGTGCATCACCCTGTTTGATCTTATAGCGTTTCCATGTCAGTCGCTCTTCCACGGGCAGTGCCGCCAGCTTTTCGAGAAAGGTTTCAACCTTGTCCAGCGGCAGACTGAGTTTGTGGGGGCCATCCGGATCGGTAGCCCATCGATTCAGGCCGGGGTTGAGGAGATAGAGATCCTGAATGGACAACTCCGCCATCTCTGCCGCCAGGGCGAGATCGAGCTGAGATTGAATGTCGACGGTGGTGAAATAGGGTTCATCAGCGATGGGTGTCAGGGTGATCGCATAGTACTGGGGATTTCTGAAAATCTCAGCCAACGCCAGCAAGCGGGGCACATAGGCGCTGGTCTCGTCAGGTAATTTCAGGGACCAGTAATCGGTTGGCTTGCCACGTTTTTTATTGCGTCTAATCGCACTGCGAACCGTTCCAGCCCCAGAGTTGTAGGCGGCAAGCGCCAGTTCCCAGTCATTGTCGAACTGCCGGCTGAGGGACTGCAGATAGTCCAATGCGGCATGGGTAGACGCCACGATGTCCCTGCGTCCGTCATACCACCAGTTCTGCTTCAAGCCAAAATAGCGGCCGGTGGAGGGGATAAACTGCCACATACCGGCAGCGCGGCCCGGTGAGTAGGCAAATGGCCGATAGGCGCTCTCAACGGCTGGCAACAGAGCAATCTCACTGGGGATATCCCGCTTTTCAATCTCCTGCATAATAAAATGGAGATAGGGTTGGGAGCGTTCCTGGATACGCTGAATATACCCCGGATTCTTGCTGTACCAGTTCAATTCCCGCTCGATTCTGGAATTGTGGGGAAAGGTCAGTCGATAACCATCCAACATCCGGCTCCAGAGATCGGCAGGCTTTTCCGGGAGTGTCAGTTCTGTGACAGTAGTCTGCAACTCCTCGGCCACATCCGGCAGCCGCTCACTTGTGATGGCACTCTCTTGTGCGCTCGGCTGTGTCTGCAGCGTTTGCGTCACAGCCGGGGTGAGTTCTACTTGCTGCAGCGCACTTGTAGCGCCGCCGTTGGGCAGGCTTTGACAGGCAGCGAGGAGACAGATGGCGAATAGGTTCATAATACGCAGGGGAATCTTGAAATACCGCATCGAATTGTTAAGGCTTGTTGTAGGCATACTCTATATCGGAGGAAAATAGTATCAGAGCCGCGTATCATTTCCATGGCTGGTGCTCCATATTGCGTGGTAACCCGTAGCTGACTGCCATTCGGGCATACCTCCTGATAACCTGATGCCTCTATTGAGGCGTACCGGACTGCACAGATTACCTGACAGTAGTGTCGGTAGCAAAGTAGATACCTTAACAATGAGAGACAATAAGTCGTTGAATTTGGGATCTTGTCAGCAGAAACAACTACAAAACTGGTTTGCGAGTGATTTGGGCAGGCTATTGGCTGAGCAGGAGGCAGAGTGTCTGGATTCCCGGGTTGCCACCCTGTTTGGCTACCATGTGGTGCAGCTGGGGCTCCCCTATGACAATCAGGATTTACTCAAGCAGAGTCCGGCCCGCAACCGGGTTGTCATGGGGATCGGGGGGGATAGCTCGGGGGTAGGTCTGCGAGCCCAAAGCCATCGCCTGCCCTTTGCCAGCGACAGTGTGGATGGGATGGTGTTGCCCCATACCCTCGATTTTGCTGCCGATCCCCATCAAGTCCTGCGGGAGGTGGAACGTGTGTTGATCCCTCAGGGTAAGGTGCTGCTGAGTGGTTTCAATCCCTGGAGTCAATGGGGCCTGTGGCGTCTGTTGCACCTGCGTTCCACCTCTGTTCCCTGGTGCGGGCACTTCTTCAGCGGGAAGCGGATCCAGGACTGGTTCTCATTGCTTGGCTTTGAGTTGGAAGAGGTGGTCTATCTTCACTACCGACCCCCGGTATCCCACCTGCCCATTATGCAGAGACTCGCCTTCATGGAGGGGATTGGGGAAAAGATCTATCCAAGGCTTGCTGGTGTATATGTCATACTCGCGGTCAAGCGGGAGGTTATCGTGACACCGCTGCGCTCAAAATGGCGGGTGAAAAAACGGGTCCTGCCCACCGCAGCAGAACCCACGATGAGAAATTCAGATGGCTCAAGTTGTAGAAATATATAGTGATGGCGCCTGTCGCGGGAATCCCGGCCCCGGGGGCTGGGGGGTTTTCTTACGCTATGGCCGACATGAAAAACAGCTGTTCGGCGGTGAGCCTGAGACCACCAACAACCGCATGGAGTTGTTGGCCGTCATCCGGGGTTTGCAGAGCCTGACGAAGAAAAGCCGGGTGAGGGTGACCACCGATTCCCAGTATGTCAAAAATGGCATCACCCAATGGATCCACAATTGGAAACGGAATGGTTGGAAAACGACGGCCAGAAAACCGGTCAAGAATGCGGATCTGTGGCAGATGCTGGATGCGGAGGTGAAACGCCATCAGGTAGAGTGGGCCTGGGTCAAAGGTCACTCCGGCCATCCGGAGAATGAGCTGGCGGATGATCTGGCCAACCGGGGGATCGAGGAAATTTTGAACTGATGCGACAAATAGTACTGGACACGGAAACCACGGGACTGGAACCGGAGCAGGGCCACAGGATCATCGAAATCGGTTGTGTGGAGATGGTTGATCGCAGGTTGACCGGAAATAACTTCCATCAATATCTGCAGCCAGATCGGGAGATCGATTTCGCAGCCATAGAGGTGCACGGCATCACCAACGAGTTTCTGGAGGATAAGCCCAGGTTTGGCGATGTGGCGCAGGACTTCATCGATTATGTGAGTGGGGCGGAGCTGATCATCCATAATGCCCCCTTCGATGTTGGTTTTCTCGACCATGAATTAGGTCTTATGCAGAGCCTTGCGAGAATCGATGGACTCTGCGCAGTCACCGATACCCTGGTGATGGCGAAAAAGATGCACCCGGGCCAGAGAAACAGCCTTGACGCCCTGTGCAAACGCTACGATATCGATAATTCTCACAGAGAGTTGCATGGCGCGCTTCTGGATGCCGAGATACTGGCCGATGTCTACCTGATGATGACAGGAGGGCAGGCTTCACTGGTATTGGATGGTGTCGCCACCGATGAATTTGGCGATAACTCAGCTGACACTATCCAACGTTTGCCGTCGAACAGGCCGGCGTTGAAGGTCGTTCATGCAAATCAGCAGGAACTCGAAGCCCATCAGTTGCAGTTGGATGCCATGGGTGAGTCTTGTGTCTGGTTAAAAAAGCATTAGATTCGGGACTGAGTCGACTTAGCCCGGTCTGTACCCTGGACGATCTCGTACAGGCGGGGGATGTCCAGCAGTTGCACATGCTTTCTCTCCACCTGCAGCAGGCTCTCGTCCTGGAAGCGGGTGAACAATCGGCTGACTGTCTCTACCGCAAGCCCCAAATAGTTGCCGATTTCGTGGCGTGACATACTGAGAAAAAAATCACTGGCTGAGAATCCGCGCTGTTTGAAACGTTCGGAAAAGCTGAGCAGGAAGGTGGCGAGCCTCTCCTCTGCACTCTTTTTGCCCAGCAGGGTCAGCATCTCTGTCTCCTGGCCGATCTCGCGGCTGAGCAGGCGATACATCTGATGCTGCAGGCTCGGCATGATGGAACTCAGGGATTCCAGTTGAGAGAAGGGGATCTCGCAGACAGCGGTGGTCTCAAGGGCGATTGCAGAGCAGTTATGGTTGTCGTCCTGAATGGCGTCCAAACCAATCAGTTCCCCCGGCAGGTGAAACCCAAGTACCTGTTCACCGCCATCTTCATTGGGTGAATAGGTTTTGACCGAGCCACTGGTGATGACTCTGAGGCTATGGAACTTGTCGCCACCCCGATAGAGATGATCACCGCGATGATAGGGGCGACCTCGCTTGATAATGGAGTCCAGGCGTTCTATGTCTTCAGGGGTGAGTCCCATGGGGAGGCAAAGGGTCGAAAGACTGCAGTTTTTGCAGGCGACCTTGATATTTTCAAATGAAACAACTTTTCTATTCGTCAAGGAACCGCTCCAACTCAAGGTGCACTCTTTTAGGGATTTCTCCCCTCCTATTTTTCCAGATGTTCTTGATCCGGATCAAGTAATTTTAGGATTTTTATTATCTTAGATCATATCCAATAAAAAAAGTCGGCCATGTGGCCGACTTTTTTAGTGCTCCTGGCTGATCGCTTATTTAGCGGGTGCAGCAGGCGCAGCCGGGGCTGCAGGTGGGTAGCCATAAGGTGCAGCACCACCGTATGGGGCGCCATACGGGGCACCACCATAGCCATACGGGGCACCACCATAGCCATATGGCGCGCCATAGCCGTAAGGACCGTAACCACCGTAGTCGCGATAGTAGTTATTGCCACGGCCATAGCCGGAACCACGCCCACTGCCACTCATACCAAAGCTGAAGTCGCCGGAACCATCGCCCCAGCCGTCGCCCCAGCCATCGTTGTTCCAGCCACGGTTACCATAGCCGGGACCGCCCCACCATGCTGATGCGGTTGTGGAGACAGCAACGAGAGCAGCGACGCTCAGGACCTTAGCAAATTTAATCATGCTTTCTTCCTCATATAATTAAGATTGATTTTTTATTGACTACTTTTTCTAATGGAAACAAGTAGTTGGTCGTTACGCATTGATAAATGGTTAGTGGCTAATATCAAGAATCCTTGTTCTGTTCGGCTTAGTCACACCGAGTAACAGCCAACTGGTCTCTGTGGTTGTTATTGCGAAAATCGCCAATCGATTATAGACCCTAGGGCGCTTAAATAAAATGTCCTTATGAGACTATTGCAAGAGTTATGTCGCATTAGCTCACTATTAATGCGATTGAGAGAGGCGGTCTGATCTGTTACTGTTTCCTTCCGTCCGTTTTCCCTTTTCCAGCGCATTAACTAGAAGCTTCATGACTAGATTTATATTCATTACGGGCGGTGTTGTCTCCTCCCTTGGTAAAGGAATCGCATCCGCTTCCCTGGCTGCACTGCTCGAGGCCCGCGGGCTCGATGTCACCATGATCAAGCTCGATCCCTACATCAACGTTGATCCGGGTACCATGAGTCCATTCCAGCATGGCGAGGTTTTCGTTACCGATGACGGGGCCGAGACCGACCTCGATCTTGGGCACTATGAGCGTTTCATCCGCAGTACCATGGGGCGGAACAATAACTTCACTACCGGCCAGATCTACGACAGCGTGATTCGTAAGGAGCGCAAGGGAGAGTATCTGGGAGGTACTGTGCAGGTGATTCCCCATATCACCAATCAGATCAAAGAGAGTGTCTTGCTGGGTGCTGATGATAAGGATATCTGCCTGGTGGAGATCGGTGGCACGGTGGGTGACATCGAGTCACTGCCCTTTCTGGAGGCGATCCGTCAGATGGGTGTGGAGTTGGGGCCGCAACGGGTGATGTTCATGCATCTGACTCTGGTGCCCTATATCAAGGCATCCGGCGAGATTAAGACCAAGCCGACACAGCACTCGGTCAAAGAGTTGCGCTCCATCGGTATCCAACCCGATATTCTGGTGTGCCGTTCCGAGCGGCCCCTGCCTGAAACCGAACGCAAAAAGATTGCGCTTTTCACCAATGTACCGGAAAAGGCGGTTATATCCGCAGTAGACGCAGACTCTATCTATCGTATTCCAGTGCTGCTGCATGCCCAGGAGATGGACGAACTGGTCAATCAGCGTTTCAACCTGGACCTGCCACCGGCAGACCTGTCTGAATGGGAGGCGTTCCTGGAGGGTCTCGATAACCTGGCCGAAGAGGTCAAGATCGCCATGGTGGGGAAATATGTGCATCTTACGGAGGCCTATAAATCCCTCTCTGAAGCCTTGGTACATGCTGGAGTCCATACCGGCAACCGGGTGGTGATTCACTATGTTGATTCGGAACAGCTGGAGAAGAGCGGGCTTGATAGCCTGGAGGGGATGGATGCCATCCTGGTGCCCGGCGGTTTCGGTAATCGTGGTGTTGAGGGCAAGATTGCGGCAGTTCAATATGCCCGTGAAAATGGCATTCCCTATCTGGGGATCTGTCTCGGGATGCAGGTTGCAGTGATTGAGTTTGCCCGTCATGTGGCCGGGTTGGAGGGTGCCCACAGTACCGAGTTCAAGCGCGACACACCACACCCGGTCATCGGGCTGATCACTGAGTGGTTGAATGCGGACGGCAAGGTTGAGAAACGTACCGAGGAGTCGGATCTGGGTGGAACCATGCGCCTGGGTGGGCAGCAGTGTCGTCTGGAGTCCGATAGCAAGCCCTACCAGCTGTATGGCGAGGAGATCATCACCGAGCGCCATCGCCACCGTTACGAGTTCAACAACAGCTATCTGGATAATATTGTCACTTCCGGGATGAAGGTATCGGGCCGTTCAGTTGATGGACGCTTGGTGGAGATTGTGGAGATCCCGGATCATCCCTGGTTCGTGGCCTGCCAGTTCCATCCGGAGTTTACCTCGACCCCGCGCTATGGCCATCCGCTCTTTTCCGGTTTCATCGAGGCGGCGAGAAAGCATCGGGACAGCAAGGCATGAAGCTATGCGACTTCCAGGTTGGACTGGATCGGCCGCTGTTCCTGATCGCAGGTCCCTGTGTCATCGAGAGTGAGCAGTTGGCCCTGGATACGGCAGGGGAGTTGCAACAGCTGACCCAGGCCCTTGGTATCCCGTTCATCTACAAATCCTCCTTCGATAAGGCGAATCGCTCCTCCGCCGAGAGCTTTCGCGGACCGGGTCTTGAACAGGGTTTAAAGATTCTGCAACAGGTCAAATCATCGATCGGTGTACCGGTGTTGACCGATGTGCATGAAGATACCCCACTGCAAGAGGTTGCATCGGTGGTGGATCTCCTGCAGACCCCAGCCTTTCTCTGCCGTCAGACCAACTTTATCCAGAATGTGGCCCGCCAGGGTCTGCCGGTGAATATCAAGAAGGGGCAATTTCTCGCACCCTGGGACATGACCCACGTGGTGGCCAAGGCGAAGGCCACGGGCAATGAACGGATCATGGTGTGTGAGCGGGGTGTCTCCTTCGGCTACAATAATCTGGTTTCGGATATGCGCTCCCTGGCGGTGATGCGCGATACCGGTTCGCCAGTGGTCTATGACGCCACCCATTCGGTTCAGTTGCCGGGGGGGCAGGGTAGCAGTTCAGGGGGACAGCGTGAATTTGTCCCGGTACTGGCACGGGCGGCGGTTGCAGCTGGCGTGTCGGGTCTGTTCATGGAGACCCATCCACAACCGGACAAGGCACTCAGCGACGGGCCGAATGCCTGGCCGCTGCCCAGGATGAGGGAACTGCTCGAGACGCTGGTTGAGATCGATCATCTTGTGAAAGGGAAACAATTGGCTGAGATGTCACCCTAAGGCTGTTACATACACCTGGCTGTAACACTATCTTGGTTAACTGTTATCACCACATTTATTTACTGAAAGCATACAGAATACGGAGACAACATGTCTGAAATTGTTGATGTTCGTGGACGAGAGATCCTCGATTCACGGGGCAATCCCACCGTCGAGGCCGACGTGATCACCGCAGACGGCGCCATCGGCCGTGCGCTGGTGCCGTCGGGTGCCTCCACCGGCTCCCGGGAAGCCCTCGAATTGCGTGATGGGGACAAGGCCCGCTATCTGGGCAAAGGGGTTTTAAAGGCGGTAGCCAATATCAATGGTCCCATCAAAGAGGCACTGATGGGGATGGAGGTGATCGATCAGGCGGCCGTGGATCAGTGCATGCTCGATCTGGATGGCACCGAAAACAAATCCAAGTTGGGTGCGAACGCCCTGCTTGGGGTATCCCTGGCGGCAGCTCACAGCGCTGCCCAGGAGAGGGCCCTGCCACTCTATCGTTCATTGGCCTCCGGGCCCTACCGGCTGCCTGTGCCGATGATGAATATCATCAATGGCGGGGCGCATGCGGATAACAGCGTCGATCTGCAGGAGTTTATGATCCTGCCGGTGGGTGCCGGATCCATTCGTGAGGCGGTCCGGTACGGTGCCGAGGTCTTCCATGCCCTGCAGAGTGTATTGAAAAAACGCGGTCTGGCTACCGCGGTGGGTGACGAGGGGGGCTTCGCCCCCAACCTGCCTTCTAACGAGGCCGCGATCGAGGTCATCCTGGAGGCTGTCGGCAATGCAGGCTTCAGCGCCGGTAAGGATATCTATCTCGGCCTGGATGTGGCCAGCTCAGAATTCTATGCGGATGGGGTCTACAACCTGGCCTCCGAGGGCCGCAAGTTTTCCGCAGACGAGTTTGCCGACTATCTCTCTGCCTGGGTCGATCAGTACCCGATCATCACCATCGAGGACGGCATGGATGAGGGCGACTGGGAGGGTTGGAAACTGTTGACCGAAAAGCTCGGGCAGCGGGTACAGCTGGTGGGTGACGACCTGTTTGTCACCAACACCAAGATTCTGCAGCGCGGTATCGATGAGAAGGTGGCCAACTCCATCCTCATCAAGGTCAACCAGATCGGTACACTGACTGAAACCCTGGCGGCGATCGATATGGCGGCTGCTGCCGGTTATAGCGCGGTGGTGTCCCATCGCTCCGGAGAGACCGAGGATACCACCATTGCGGATCTGGTGGTGGCCACAGGTACCGGCCAGATCAAGACCGGCTCGCTTTCCCGTTCGGATCGGGTGGCCAAGTACAATCAGCTGATGCGCATCGAGGATCAGCTGGGCGGGGATGCCGTCTATGCGGGTAAGGATGCATTTCCCGTGTCGGTGGACTGATCCCGGTGTCAACAGGCCCTAGCCCGTGCGAGTGGTAATAGCCATACTGGTCGGACTGCTGCTTTTTTTGCAGTACCGCCTGTGGGTGGGCGAGGGGAGCCTGGCTGAGGTCAACAATCTGAAACAGGAGATCAGCCAACTGCAGAAGGAGTTGGTGGGGTTGCGGGAACGCAACCGCGCCCTGCAGGCGGAGGTGGAGGATCTGCGCAGCGGTCAGACCGCCATCGAAGAGCGGGCCCGCAGCGAGCTCGGTATGATCAAGGAGGGGGAGACCTTCTATCAGGTCATCGCACCGAGCGATGAGAAAGGGGATGAGTAGCAGGGTGCGATGCTGGGCTGTAGTCCCGGCAGCGGGTGTGGGACAACGCATGGGCGCCGCGATCCCCAAACAGTACCTGGACCTGGCGGGAAGACGGGTTATCGATCATAGCCTGGAGAGGCTGCTGAGCCATCCCCGCATCGAAGGGGTCTACCTGGCGCTCTCCCCTGAGGATGAGCTGTGGCGGGGGTGCGACTTCGCCGATGATCCGAGAATCGTCAGGGTCGAGGGCGGAGAGGAGCGCTGCCACTCGGTACTGAATGCCCTGGCAGCGCTGCGGCAACAGGCCACCGATGATGATTGGGTGCTGGTACACGATGCGGCGCGCCCCTGTCTCTCCCGCGGCGATCTTGAGCATTTAATCGACACCCTGCTGGAGCATCCTGTGGGCGGCCTGCTTGGGGTGCCGGTCCGCGATACCCTGAAAGCGGTGGACAGCGACGGCGGTGTGGTACACACCGTCCCCCGGGAAGGCCTCTGGCATGCCTTGACCCCACAGATGTTTCGCCTTGGCCCGCTCTACCAGGCCCTTGCAAGTGCCATCACCAAAGATGCATTGGTGACCGATGACGCCAGTGCAATGGAACTGGCTGGCCATCGTCCATTGATGGTGGAGGGGGATGCAAGCA